>PKZM01000153.1 GCA_003133065.1 Acetobacteraceae bacterium | reverse complement strand
GCGGCTTGCATGTGTTAAGCATGCCGCCAGCGTTCGCGCTGAGCCAGGATCAAACTCTCAGGTTCATCCATCATCCAGCTCACACCAGACAATATCAGAACAGACCCCAAACTCATCGGTCATCCGTCCATGCGAGGGGCACAGACTAAGACAACCACTTCAAACATTGCGTTTGCGTAGTTTTGAAATACGCCCGCACCATCCCTGAAGCAGCTTCACCGACAATAATCTGGAGCAAACCCCCAAACCATCATCCATCAAACCACCCACATCACACCAATCCTCACAGATCAGCGCTAAAGGACGCCGCCAGCGTATCCCTTCCTCTCCGATTCACATCTCAAAGAACAAACCAGACCAGCCAGCGTACGCTCCCCTTTCGGAAAACCCACGCCTCCAGTCCAGCACCAGATGTCCAACCAATCGTCCGAGATCAACTCGGGGCAGGAAACCTACTCAATCCACCAACGCACCGCAAGAAAAATTTTCCGCACCACGCCGGTGAGGGGTATCTAGGCCCCCAGCTTCGGCATGTCAACTCAATGACAGGAGCTATTTCCCGGTTCCGTGAAAATCGAGAAACCATGAGGCAAAACGCGGAATGCCAACCTCCAGAGGCGTGGTGGGTGCGTAGCCTGTCAGCGCGCCTATTGCGTCCACGCTGGCCCAGGTTTCCTCCACGTCGGCCGCCGGGCGGGGCACTTCGCGCACCACGGCACGGCGGCCGAGCGAGAGTTCCAGCAGCTCCACCAGGCGCGTCACCGTCTCGCTGCGATGATTGCCGATGTTGAGCACCCGCGGTGGGACGCCCTGCGCCGGCGGACGGTCCAGCGCGCCCAGCACGCCGGCGATGATATCGTCGATATAGGTAAAATCCCGCTTCAGGCGGCCTCCCTCGTAGAGGGTGATGGGTGTGCCGGCCATAATGGCCTCGGCAAAGCCGTAATAGGCCATATCCGGCCGCCCCCAGGGGCCGTACACGGTGAAAAAGCGCAGCCCGGTCTGGGGCACGCCGTACAGGTGGGTATAGGCGTGGCTGATCAGTTCGCCGGATCGCTTGGTGGCGGCATAGAGGGAGGATGGCGTGTCCACGCGATCCGCCTCCGCGAAGGGCAGGCACCGGTTGAGACCATACACCGAGGATGAGCTTGCATAGGTGAAATGCGCCAGGCGCGGGAGTTTCCGGCAGAGCTCCAGCATGACGACCTGGCCCATCACGTTGGCGGTGATGTAGGCATAGGGGTCGATCATCGAGTAGCGCACACCCGCTTGCGCGGCCAAATGCAGTACATGCGTGATATCGGCCGATGCGAGCGCGAACATTGCCTCTCGATCGGAGATGTCGGCTTTAACGAAGGTAAACCCTGGCTGGCTGAGTCGCGCGAGCCGCGCTTCCTTCAAGCGCGTGTCGTAATAATCATTGACGCAATCGACACCAATAACCTGTTCGCCGCGCGCCAGCAGCGCCTGCACCGCATGATATCCGATAAACCCCGCCGCGCCGGTTACGAGCACGGTCATGCTATAGCGCGCCTAATCGGACAAAAGTTTTTGCTTCTTTTTTTAAAAAGAAGTGGTTTCTTTCTTCTATCACTGCGCCGTCCACCCCCCATCGATCGAAACCGTCGTCCCTGTGATTGTCTTTGCCGACTGCGAGGACAGGAACACGCTGAGCGCACCAATCTGCTCCGGTGTGGAAAAATCCAGCATCGGCTGTTTCTCCGACAGAAGCGCGGTTTTCATATCCTCCACGGATCGGCCTTCGCGTTCGGCCCGCGCGTCAATCTGTTTTTGCACCAGGGGTGTGAGGACCCATCCCGGGCATATGGCGTTGCAGGTGATGCCGGTATTGGCGAGTTCGATCCCCGCCACCTTGGTCAGCCCCACGATGCCGTGTTTGGCCGCCACGTAGGCGGCTTTCTGGGCGCTGGCCACCAGCCCATGCGCGGAGGCGATATTAATGATGCGCCCCCATTTGGCGCGTTTCATGGCGGGGATGGCCGCCTGCATGGCGTGGAAAGCTGCGGAGAGGTTGATAGCGATCACACTATCCCACCTCTCGGGCGGAAAATCCTCGATGGTGGCGGTATATTGGATGCCGGCATTGTTCACCAGAATGTGAACCGCCCCAAACTCGGCCTCGCATGTCCGCACCATGTCGGCGATATCGGCCGGTTTGGACATATCAGCGCCATGGTGAAGCACGTCGATGCCGTGCGCTGCGGCCAGCTCCTGCCGGATCGCCTGGATTGCCGCGGGCTCGCCGAAGCCATTGATCATCAGCGTGGCGCCCTCGGCCGCCAAAGCGCGGGCGATGCCAAGGCCGATGCCGCTGGTGGATCCGGTTACGATGGCAACCTTTCCGCGTAGGCTCATTCTTTGTCCCTCCTTCGCACTGGCCCTCCATCGCACTGGCCCTCGTCGCACTGACCCGCGCGGATGGCCTGTTGCGCCGCTTGAAGGACCCACATACCGGGTAACGGCCGATCGCACCACGCCACCAGGCGGCCGGGGCGATTGGGCGCGTGAAAAACCTGCGCCTACCACCCGGTTGGTGCGTTGGGCCAGCATGTGGCGACAGAGGAGCAGGCATTGGCGGCAAAGCGACCAGGCTGCAGGCTCCTATGGCTCACGGTGCTACATTTGGCGGCCCAAACGGCTCCCGGCCATGCGGCGCCGGTTACGGTGCAGTTGGGGCCCCAGACCACCACCATAGACCTGACGATCTATGCGATGGGCCTGTTTCCCATGCCGGCGCATTTCCTGCGGTTCGCCGGCACGCTGCGTGTGGATCCGCAGCACCCTGCCGACTGCATCGTGGTTCTGGATATCGCCGCAGACAGCCTGATCATGGACGACAAGCTGCGCGCTCGGCTGGCCATGGGGCCGCAACTGCTGGATGCGGCCCACTACCCTTCCCTGCACTATCAAGGCAGTTGTGCCGGCGGGCAGCCGCACGGAACGCTCACGATGCATGGCGTGTCGCATGCCCTTACCCTCACCGCCCGCCAGCAGGGCGATCAGGTGGCGGCGCAAGGCAGTCTGAGGCGGCAGGACTACAACGTGAGCGGCCTGCCTGGCGTGATCGGCCGAACGATCGGATTCCAGTTCAGCATGCGGTTGCCCCAGACGCTTGCCGCCGCCGTATCCAAATGAGGGTTTCTCCACCAGGCCAATGGCCGGTGGCCGGTGGCTGGCAGGCACCCTGTAGCGCATGGAACGACCACCCGCGCGCCGCGTTGCGGAGGGCCGAAGGACAGGAGCAATTTCGTATGGCACATGTGGATAAACGCCAGGCCCACCGGATGCACCAGACGCGCAACGCTCTGCCATCCAACGCGAAGTCGGTTGCCATCGACCTGCTGAACGCACGCCTGGCCGACGGGATCGACCTCGCGCTTGCCACCAAGCAGGCCCACTGGAACCTCAAGGGTCCGCAATTCATCGGCATCCATGAAATGCTGGATGGTTTCCGGACCGCGCAGGATGACTGGAACGACACAATGGCAGAGCGCGCTGTGCAGCTGGGCGGCACGGCAATCGGCACCACGCAGGCTGTGGCCGCCGCCACGAAGCTGCCCCCTTATCCCACCGACACCTACAAGATCGCCGACCACCTTGCGGCGCTGATCGACCGCTACGCCGATTACGCCAACGCGCTGCACGAGAACATCGACCAGGCCGACGAAGCGGGCGACGCCGACACAGCCGACATCTTCACCGAGGTCTCCCGCGGCATCGACAAGCAGCTGTGGTTCCTGGAAGCCCACGTGCAGGAGCCGACGGGCCAGATCCGGGACGGTGACGGGAAGTAAAAATCCTAAGTACCAAAAGTTCTTTGCTTCTTTCTTTCAAGAAAGAAGACTCTTTATTTCTACTGNNTGTCGGCCAGAACGGCACAAGCATCGGCACACGGCGGCGGTACAAAGCGTATGCGCCGCCGAGCTCATCCAACAGAAACCGTTCCTCCATTCGTGCCTTCAGCCAGAACCCCGCCCACCCCAGGGCGGCGCCGGCAACGGCCGTCGCGGTGGCGGAGGCTGCCGCCGAGGCCACGATCGCCACCAGCAACCCGGTGTAAATCGGGTGCCGCACCACAGCATATGGCCCGGTATCCACCACCACATGCCCTTCCTTCCGCGTGATCGAGCCCGACCACAGTTTCCCCAGATGAAGCCGCCCCCACCAGGTGAACGCGATGCCACAGGCCGCCACGCCGGCAAGCGCATATGCGCCGCCAAGCCCCACATGCCACAGCCGCGGCAGCCCAAGATGGGCCGCCGTTCGGTGGTTCAGAAGCACCGCCCCCACGATGATCAAGGCCCGATACGCCCAAACATCCCACGTGGAGACCCGCTTGACCGCAGGCGCGGACCACCCCGCCGCCGCAATCCAGCTGAACAGCCAGAAAACCCAGATCAGAACGAATAGCGCCCCAGGCCGCATTGGTCCCCCCTACCCTGAACGCACGCAGCCTGCCACGCCCGTTTCCCACGCACATCCCCCTTGCGCGCGCGCGACCCCAGGTTCTAGCGTGCCCGCAAGCGACGGGAACACAGCATGAACGATCTTTTCGGCGCCCCGCAGGCAAAGCGCCCGGACGAAGACTATTCCGCCAAGGACATCGAGGTGCTGGAGGGCCTGGAGCCGGTACGCCGGCGCCCCGGCATGTATATCGGCGGCACGGATGAGGCCGCCCTGCACCACCTCGCCTCCGAGATCATCGACAACGCCATGGACGAAGCCGTGGCCGGCCACGCCAGCTTTATCGACGTGTCGCTGGCCGCCGGCAACGTGCTGTGCGTGCGCGACAATGGCCGCGGCATCCCCACCGACCCGCACCCCAAATTCCCCAAGAAATCCGCCCTGGAGGTGATCCTCACCACGCTGCATTCCGGCGGCAAATTCGGCGGCAAGGCCTACGACACCTCCGGCGGCCTGCATGGCGTGGGCAGTTCTGTGGTGAATGCGCTGTCCGAAACGTTGGAGGTGGAGGTGGCGCGCGACCGCACGCTCTTCCGCCAATCTTTTGCCCGCGGCGTGCCAACCACGAAGCTGATCAACGCCGGCCCCGTGCAAAACCGCCGCGGCACCACCATCCGCTTCAGGCCTGATCCGCAAATTTTTGGTCCGCTCGCCTTCAGCCCGGCCCGGCTCTATCGCCTGTGCCGCTCCAAGGCGTATCTGTACCGCGGGGTGGAAATCCGCTGGTCCTGTGCGCCCGCGCTGATCCCGGCGCGCGACGAGACACCGGCCGAAGCCGTGCTGCACTTCCCCGGCGGCCTGCGCGACAGCCTGCAAGCCGATATCGCCGACTGCGCGCGCGTGATGCCGGATATCTGGTCCGGCGAGGCCAATTTGCCGGATGCGCCGGATGGCCGCCCCTCCGGCCGCGTGGAATGGGCCGCCATCTGGCTGGAGTCCGGCGAGGCCTTCCTCAACTCCTACACCAACACCGTGCCCACCCCCCAGGGCGGCACGCACGAGGCCGGCTTCCGCGCCGCGCTGCTGAAATCCCTCCGCCACTGGGGCGAGCAGCGCAGCAACAAGCGCGCCGCGCAGATCACCGCGGAAGATGTGATGGGCACGCTCGCCGCCAAGCTCTCCGTATTCCTGCGCGATCCACAATTTCAAGGCCAGACCAAGGAAAAACTCACCAGCCCTGAAGCCGCGCGGTTGGTCGAGACCGCGCTGCGCGACCGGATGGATCATTTTCTCGCGGCCGATCCAGGCCAGGCCGACAATTTTCTAACATTCATCATCGAGCGCGCCGAGGAACGGCTGCGCCGGCGCGAGCAGAAGGACACGCCGCGCAAATCCG
>PKZM01000056.1 GCA_003133065.1 Acetobacteraceae bacterium | reverse complement strand
GAGGGTGGTAAAGCTGATGGTGTGGCGGCCGTGGCGGGCGAGGAGGGCCTGGGCGACGGTGAGGATGTGTTCGCGCTGCTGGCGATCCCGCTCTGTGGGGAAGCGAAGCTGGCGGGCGAAGGCGTCGGCCTCGGCGCGGAGGGTGCGTGGGTTGGTTTGCATGGGCCGTATGTTAGTTATGACGACATAAAACGTCAAGGAAAAAAGTCTTTGAATGGGAATAAAATTGCGGGCGAGGATTGTTGGAGTTTTGGGGCGGGTGGGAGCGGGGGTTGGCTCGGCGGTGGTGTGCCTCGGATGCACGCTCCAGGTCGGTTGGTATGGTACCAACCGCTCTTGGATTGAACCGGTGGCTGCTCACGGCCGGCGCCCGCTTTGCATCCTGGTGGGCTGCCCAAGCGCAGCCCACCCTACGGCGGGAGGTGTTTTCGGAAGGGTCGGCGTTTATCGCAACGAGTATGAGACGATGCGGCGTCGTTATGTGTGGATTGGCGCAGCGGAGGCCGCCTGGCGGATGCGTTTGCCTGGCCACCCGAAGGCCCCGCTTCCAGGGGCGGCAGTACCAATGACCGGGTTGTTCTGGCGAGCCCAATCGCCTGTGTTGCACGCAACACCCAACAGGGGCCATGCGCCGGCCAGCCTGACGGCAAACAATCCCACAGGAGACGCCCAGTGAACCTCCATGAGTACCAGGCCAAGGAATTGTTGCAGAGCGCGGGCGTGGATGTGCCCCGCGGGGCCGTGGCCTTCAGCCCGGACCAGGCCGTATACGCCGCAACCGAAATCGGCGGCTGGCACTGGGCGGTGAAGGCACAGATCCATGCGGGCGCCCGCGGCAAAGCCGGGGGCATAAAACTGTGCCGCACCTATGGCGAAGTGCGCGACGCCGCCGAAGCCATGCTGGGCCATCGCCTGGTGACCCACCAGACCGGCCCCGAAGGCAAACCGGTGCAGCGCGTCTATATCGAAGCGGCGGACAAATTCGACCGCGAATTCTATCTGGGCTACGTGCTGGACCGTAAGGAAGAGCGCATCCGCGTGATCGCCTCACGCGACGGCGGCGTGGAGATCGAACAGATCGCGGCCGAAAAACCTGAATCGCTGATCACGGTGATCGTGGAACCCGCCGTGGGCCTGCAACCCTTCCAGGCACGCGAAATCGCCTTCGGCCTGGGGCTGAACATCAAACAGGTTCAGCGCGCCGTGCAAACCATCATGGGGGCCTACCGCGCCTTCCGCGATGCGGACGCCACCATGCTGGAAATAAACCCGCTTGTTCTCACGCACGACGAACGCGTGATCGCGCTGGACGCCAAGATGGTGGTGGACGATAACGCCCTGTTCCGCCAGCGCGCCATCGAAGGCATGCGCGACCCATCGCAAGACGACCCGCGCGAAGCCCAGGCCGCTGAACATAATCTGAACTATGTCGGCCTGGACGGGACAATCGGCTGCATCGTCAACGGCGCGGGCCTGGCCATGGCCACCATGGACGTGATCAAATATGCCGGCGGTGAGCCGGCCAATTTTCTGGATGTGGGCGGCGGCGCCAGCCCCGAACGCGTGGCGACCGCCTTTCGCCTGGTGCTCTCCGATAGCCGCGTGCAATCGATCCTGGTGAACATCTTCGCCGGCATCAACCGCTGCGACTGGGTGGCCGAAGGCGTGGTGCAGGCGGCACGCGAAACCCAGATAAAGGTGCCGCTGATCGTGCGCCTGGCGGGTACCAATGTGGAAGCCGGGCGCAAGATACTGGCGGAAAGCGGATTGCCGCTGATCACGGCTGAAACCTTGTCGGAAGCAGCGGACAAGGCGGTGAAGGCGGCGCGGGGGCAGATTTAGTGAAGGAAAGAAGAAAGGTCTTCTTTTCTGAAGAAAAGAAGCAAAAGACTTTTAATTTGTGGCAGCTCGACCTCGCGGGCGATTTTTCGGTTCTTGTCTTCAGAGAGGAAGGGAACGTAACATGAGCATTCTCATCGACAAATCCACCAGGATTTTGATCCAGGGTTTCACGGGGGACAAAGGCACCTTCCACGGCCGCGAGATGCTGGAATACGGGGGCAACGTGGTGGGCGGCGTGACGCCCGGCAAAGGCGGGCGCACCCATCTCGGCCTGCCCGTGTTCGATACCGTGCGCGAGGCCGTTGCCGCCACCGGTGCCGACGCCTCCATCACCTTTGTGGCCCCGCCCTTCTGCGCGGACGCCATCATGGAGGGCGCGACCGCCGGGCTGCGCCTGATTTGCGCCATCACCGACGGCATCCCCGCGCAGGACATGATGCGCGTGAAACGCTACCTGCGCCGCTTCCCCAAAGACCGCCGCACCTGCCTGGTGGGCCCGAACTGCGCCGGCATTATCAGCCCCGGCCGCGCGATGCTCGGCATCATGCCAAGCCACATCTACATCGAAGGCAATGTCGGCATCGTCTCCCGCAGCGGCACGCTGGGCTACGAAGCCGCCGCCCAACTCAAAGCGCTGGGTATCGGCGTATCCACCAGCGTGGGCATCGGCGGTGACCCGATCAATGGCAGTTCCTTCCTCGATCATCTGGCTTTGTTCGAGAAGGATCCGCAAACCCACGCCGTGCTGATGATCGGGGAAATCGGCGGCGCGCAGGAGGCCGAAGCGGCCGCCTGGATCAAGGACAACATGAGCAAACCGGTCGTGGGCTATGTCGCCGGCCTGACCGCGCCGAAGGGCCGCCGCATGGGGCACGCCGGCGCCATCATCTCCGGCGCGGGCGACAGTGCCGCCGAGAAAGCCGAGATCATGGAATTCTACGGCCTGACCGTCGCGCCCAGCGCCGGCGAACTGGGATCCACCGTGGCCGCGCTGCTGGACAAGAAACGCCGGGCAGCGTGATGGATATCCCTGTGCCGCGCGACCTGGCCAGGGTCAGCGACGGCAGCGTACTCGCCCATCTGCTCTACGGGATGCTGCTCGAGATCGTGCAGCATCACGACCCCGACCTCGGCCCTGTGCTTCGCGGTGAGGTCAAGCTCTCGGCATGCTCGCCCGAGCTTCTCGGCCGCGCGCTGCGCGCCCAGGGCATCTGGTTCCAGTTGCAATCGATCGCGGAACAGAACGCCGCGATGCGCCAACGCCGTGATGAGGAGCGCGCGGCCCCCGAGGGCATCATCGACGGCACCTTTGAAGCCGCCCTCGCGCAAGCCGCCGCCGCCGGCGTACCCGCCGAGCACGTCGTCAACACCATCGCCACCTTGCGCGTCCGGCCGGTGCTGACGGCCCACCCGACCGAAGCACGCCGCATCACCGTGCTGGAAAAACTCCGCGCCATCTATCTTTTGTTGCTGGATCTGGAAAACACCCGCTGGACCTCCCGCGAGCGCGCGCAGATCATGCTGCGCCTGCGCGACCAGATCGAATTGCTATGGCTGACCGGCGACCTCCGTCTCGAAAAGCCCACCGTGACTCAGGAGATCGCCTGGGGCCTCTATTTCTTCCATGAAACGCTGTTCGAGGTCGTGCCGCAAACGGTGACCGCTCTGGAAGACGCACTCGCCCGCACCTACCCGAACCGGACATTCGAAGTTGGCCAATTCCTGCAATTCGGCAGCTGGATCGGCGGCGACCGGGACGGCAATCCGTTCGTCACCGCGGCGGCCACACGCGAGGCGCTTGTGGAAAATGCCAAGGCAAGCCTTCAGCATTACCAGATCAGCCTGACGAGCCTCTCGCGCCAACTCTCCATCGCGCAAGCCAGCGTAGCCACGCCCCCCTCGTTTCGCGTGGCTCTGGATGCGGCCCTGGCGGTGTGCGGAGACCAGATCGCGGCGCGCAATCCGGGCGAAATCTTCCGCCAGTTCATCGGCTGCATGCTTTTNNGCCGACCTGCTGCTGCTGGAAAATGCCGTGCGTGCCTGCGGCTGCGATGATCTCGCCACGCGGCTCGTGCGCAAGCTCCGCCGCACCGTGGAAATATTTCGCTTCTCCACCGTGCGCCTGGATCTTCGCCAGAACACGACGCGGGTCAACCAGACCCTGCGCGGGATCTGGCTGGCCACCGGCCAGCCGGGCGATCCGCCCGATCCGGCGAGCGAGATGTGGGCAAGCTGGCTTCGTGGCCTGCTCGAGCAGAAGCAGACCGGGCAACCCCTGCCGCTTCTCGAACCCGAAGCCCAGGAAATGATCGATCTCTTCCGGCTCATCGGCGACATTCAGCGCGAGCTGGACCGCGAGGCCTTCGGCAGCTTCATCCTCTCCATGACCCATTCCGCCGCTGACGTGATCGGCGTCTATGTGGTGGCGAAACTTGCCGGACTTTTCCTCGACAGCGCGGGGATCGAGCTGTGCACGCTTCCCGTGGTGCCGCTGTTCGAGACCATCACCGATTTGCGCGCGGCCCCTGCCATCATGCGCGAGGTGCTCGCCGTGCCGGTGATCCGGCGCAGCATCCGCCGGCAGGGCAACGTGCAGGAAGTGATGATCGGCTATTCCGACAGCAACAAGGATGGCGGCTACTTCTCCGCCAATTGGGAGCTTTTCAAGGCGCAAACGAAACTGACGGGCTTGGGGGAATCCGCGGGCGTCTGTATCGCCTTCTTCCATGGCCGCGGCGGCTCGGTCTCCCGCGGGGGGGCGCCGACGCAGCGCGCCATCGCGGCGCAGCCGCGCGGCTCCATTCGCGGCCGCTTCCGCACCACCGAGCAGGGCGAGGTCGTCAGTTTCAAATACGCCAACCGCGGCACCGCCGGCGTGCAACTGGAACTGCTCGCAAGCAGCGTGTTGCAGCACGCGCTCGGCGCCGGCGAGCAATCCGTGCCCAACGACCCGGAGCACGACGACGCCATGGAGGCCATCTCCGGCGCTTCCAACGCCGCCTACCGCAACCTTCTGGGCCACCGCTCGCTTCTCGCCTACTTCCAGCAGGCCAGCCCGCTGCAGGAAATCGGCATGCTGAACATCGGCTCCCGGCCCGCCCGGCGCTTCGGCGTGGCCGCATCGCTGGACGATCTGCGCGCCATCCCCTTCGTGTTTGCCTGGGCGCAGAATCGCCACGCGGTGACCAATTGGTACGGCATCGGCAGCGGGATCGCGAGCATCCTGCATGTCCGTGGCCAGGCGGCGGCCTCGCTGTTGCGCCAGATGTTCGCCACCCACCGCATGTTTCGTCTTATCATCGATGAAGCCGAAAAAGCCCTCGCGATGGTCGATCTTTCCATCGCCCGCGAATATGCCGGCCTGGTTGAGGACGAAGCCGTCGCCCGCGAGATCTTTGCCATGATCGAACACGAATATCATCTGACCTGCGAAACCATCCTGGCGATCACGCAAACCACCCGTCTCGCCAGCCGCTTTACCCAATATAGCGGCCGCCTCGCCTCAAGGCTTCCGGTGATCGATGCCGTCAACCGTGAGCAGGTCGAGCTCTTACGCCGCTACCGCAGCAACCCCACCGATCCCACCCGTGTCGCACTTCTGCGGTCCATCAACTGCATCGCCGCCGGCTTCGGCACGACCGGCTGAACAGCCAGGCGCGCCGGCCAACGCCACATCGCCTTCATCCCTGTCTGCCATTCGCATCAAGGAACCTTCCCGTGAGCTTTCTCCTCATTGACCAGGCCCGCCCGCGCATCCATCGCTCCGAGCTTGCGGTGCCGGGCTCCAACACCGCCCTGTTCGAAAAGGCCGCCAGCAGTGCGGCCGACGTGATCTTCCTCGATGTGGAAGATGCCGTGGCGCCTGACGACAAGGAGCAGGCCCGGCGGAACATCGTGCAGGCGCTCAACGACATCGACTGGGGCCGCAAGACGATGATGGTGCGCATCAACGGCCTGGATACCCATTACATGTATCGCGACGTGATCGATATCGTGGAAGCCTGCCCGCGGCTCGACATGCTGCTGATCCCTAAAGTGGGCACCCCGTCGGATGTTTACGCCATCGATATGCTCGTGACGCAGATCGAAACCGCCAAACAGCGCCAGAAACGCCTGGGCTTCGAAGTGTTGATCGAGACCGCCCTCGGCATGGCCAACGTGGAAGCCATTGCCCAAAGCAGCAAGCGGCTGGAGGCGATGAGTTTTGGTGTGGCGGACTACGCCGCCAGCACGCGCGCCCGCACCACGGTGATCGGCGGGGTGAACCCCGATTACGGCGTGCTCACGGACGCATCGGAGTCCGGCCGCGACTTCCACTGGGCCGATCCCTGGCATTTCGCGCAGAACCGTATGCTGGTTGCCTGCCGTGCCTACGGGCTGCGCCCGATCGATGGCCCGTTCGGTGACTTCAACGACCCCGATGGTTTCCGGGCGGCCGGCAAGCGCGCCGCCGTGCTCGGCTATGAGGGGAAATGGGCCATCCACCCGAGCCAGATCGCCCTTGCCAACGAGGTTTTCTCGCCCTCTGACGCCGAGGTTGGCAAGGCGCGCCGTATCCTGGCCGCCATGCGGGATGCGGCGGCCGCAGGCCGGGGCGCGGTATCGCTGGATGGGCGGCTGATCGATATCGCCAGCATCAGAATGGCGGAAGCGCTGATCGCCAAGGCGGACTCCATCCAGGCGGGGTAGGTCATCGTTGGGGAGACGCGTGGGCGGGCGATCAGAGCGATGAACTCGGGAGTGCGGATATGCCGACCTGTTGCTTGTTGATGCTGTAGCCGATCCAGAGGGTTCCTTGGAATTCGTAGGCGCCGGGATAGGAAAATCCGAGGGCCTGGTCGTTCGGGTATGCCGGTGGGGTGGCGCCGGAGATGACCGAATAGATGTGGATGAGGGCGCCGGTTTTGCTGTCGAAGGTGGCGACGTAGAGGGGATCGCGGTCTTTTCCGTGCGGGTTGCCGATGACGGCGATGTGGCCGTTTGCCAGATGCAGCACCGTTGTTTCGGAAGGCTGGTTGGGCAGGGTTGTTTGGGTGATGGGCCTCCAACTGGTGCCGCCATCCTCGGAGAACGAGGAAAACATCATGTTTGGGGCGGCGCCTTTGGTCTGGCGCCACAGACGCAGAAGGGTTTTTTGATCCGCGGACAGCGTGGCCGTGCTGGGCTCGACGAAAATGTCGTGCTGGGGGTCGGTGGCGAAACCGGTCCAGGGGGTGGGCGGAAAGCCGATTTGGGAACCGCCCCAGGTGCCGAAAATGTTCGCGGCGGGGAATAGGGCGGGGCTGAGGCGCGGGTTGTAGGCGTAGGCGGGGTAGCCCGGAAGGGGCGTGTAGCCGGTGGCGGGGCTGATGAGGAAAGGGGCGCCGAGTGTGCCGCCGGGATTGCATTGCATGCCGATGAGCGCCAGGCCGGTCTGGCTGTCTCCGCCATCGGATTTTTGATCGATGGCGGCGACAAGATAAAGTTTTCCGCCGCTGGTGACGAAAGCCCTGGGATAGGAGATGCGCATGCCTGCGTAAATGGCGGTGCTGAAGGCGCTGGGCGGGGGGATCGCGATGATCGGGCCGGTATGGGTGGCCCAATGGGTGGCGCTGCTGATGATTTCGGTGATTTCTCCGCTCTGGTCCTCGTTGGTCAGGTTGCCGCTATAGGCGACCCAGACGCGGCTGTTTTTGTCGACGGCGGTGCGCATGTGGTGGTGGTAGCGCAGGCTGGCGAGATCGCTCAGGGCGGGTGGTTTGCCGTTCGGCGTATCGATGATCCAGTGCGTGACGCCGGGGGCTGGGGGGTAGGGGCCGGCGAGGGGGGTTGTGCCCCAGTGGAGGGCTACGATGCCGGCGGCAGGGCGACCGGCACAGGCAGGGTTGGCGGCGCCCGTCAGGAGAAAGCCGGCGCACAGGATGCATGCCGGAATTTTCTGGAGCATTTCGGACAAACTCCGCGGTGGCGCAATATCTTGTTCGGATGCCGGGCGCGACGTGGTGGGCTGAAGCCCACCCTACGGAAATGCAGACTGCGTCAGGGGCTGCCGGTGGCGAGGCTGAAGATGATCCGGCCGAGCGCGCCGAGGAGGAGGACGGCAGTGGCGAGGAATTGGATGAAGAAACCGGTGCTGCGCTTGGCGGGATCGGCCATGTAGCCGGTGGCGTAGAGCAGGCGGCCGATGATCCAGACGAGGCCGAGGGCGGCGGCGACGAGTTCGTTCCAGTAGAGGGCGAACAGCCATAGGCTGGGCAGGAAGATGGGGAGCCATTCCAGGGTGTTGGATTGAACGCGCACGGCGCGCTCCAGCACCGGATCGCCGGTCATGGCGGGGGCCTTGATGCCGGATGTGCCGCGGGCGCGGCCCACCTGCATGGCCATCCAGAAATAGGCGAGCAGGGACAGCAGGGTGACCAGGGCGGTCCAGCGATGGTACATGATCATGGGTGAGTCCGGGGGTGGTTAGGGTGGCGGGTTGGGGCACATCAAACGGGTTTAAGCCCAGGGATAGCGGCTTTCGTAGGTTCTGACGAACGCATCGATCTCGGGCTGGCGGCTGCGGGTGAGGTCGATGTCATCGAAGCCCTGGAGAAGTTTTTCGCGCCAGACGGGATCGATGGTGAAGGGCCAGGTTTGGGGGCCGGCTTCGATGCGGCAGGCTGGCAGGTCGATGGTGAGTTCGCCAGGGGTGGCCAGAAGTTTTGCGAGAAGGGTTTCCACGTCGGGTGCGGTGGCGATGGCGGGCAGCAGGCCGTTGCCGACGGCGTTGGATGCGAAAATGTCGCCGAAGCTGGGGGCAACCACGCAGCGTATGCCGAAATCCATAAGGGCGTAGACGGCGGCTTCGCGGGAGGAGCCGCCGCCGAAATTACGGCGGGCGATAAGGATGCGGGCGCCGGCATAGGCGGGGGCGGTGAGGGGAAAGCCGGGAGTGGCCCGCAGATCGTGCAGAAGAACGGGACCGTAGCCTTCGGATCGGCGGCGCTTGAGGAAGCGGGCGGGGGCGAGCTGGTCCGTGTCGATCCCTTCCAAAGGGAGTGGGCAGGCGATGGCGGTGAGGCGGTGGAATTTTTCCATCAGGTTCTGCCGGTGAGGAGGGGGCGGACATCGGTGAGGTGGCCGGTGATGGCGGCGGCGGCGGCCATGGCGGGGGACATGAGGTGGGTGCGGGCGCCGGGGCCCTGGCGGCCGCGGAAATTGCGGTTGGTGGTGGAGGCGCAGCGCTGCCCCGGGGCCACCTGGTCCCCGTTCATGCCGACGCACATGGAACAGCCGGGAAGGCCCCAGGCGAGGCCGGCATCGGTGAAAATACGCGCCAGACCCTCCTGCTCCGCCTGTTGCTTCACGCGGGCGGAGCCGGGGGAAACCAGGCCGGGCACGCGGGCGGTGCGGCCGGCGAGAACGGCGGCGGCGAGGCGCAGATCCTCGATGCGGCTGTTGGTGCAGGAGCCGATGAAGACGCGGTCTATGCGCACGCTGGTGAGGGGCTGGCCGGGGGTGAGGCCCATATAGGCGAGGGCCTCACTGGCGTGGGCGGCGCGGGCGGGGTTTGGGATGTGCGCCGGATCGGGGATGGTGGCCGTGATGGGAAGGGCATCCTCCGGGCTGGTGCCCCAGGTGATGGTGGGGGCGATGGTGGCGGCGTCGATGGTTTCCTCGCGGTCGAAACGGGCGCCGGGGTCGGTGGGGAGCGTGGCCCAGTCGGCGCAGGCGCGGTCGAAATCGGGCGGGGCGTGGGGGCGGCCGCGGAGATAGGCGAAGGTGGTTTCGTCCGGCGCCACCAGGCCGCAGCGGGCGCCACATTCGATGGAGAGATTGCAGAGCGTGAGGCGGCCTTCCATGGAGAGGGCGCGCACGGCGGGGCCGGCATATTCCAGCGCGTGGCCGCGTGCGCCGTCCGCGCCCAATTGGGTGATGATGCAGAGCGCGAGGTCCTTGGCGGTGATGCCGGGGCCGAGCCGGCCCGCCACGGTGATGCGCATCAGGCGCGGCGGCTTCTGCCACAGGGTTTGGGTGGTGAGCACGTGGGCGACTTCCGAGGCGCCGATGCCGAAGCCGATGGCGCCGAGCGCGCCGTGGGTGGAGGTGTGGGAGTCGCCACAGACAATGGTGAGGCCGGGCAAAGTGAGGCCGCGTTCGGGGCCGATCACATGCACGATGCCTTGGTCCGGGTGTTGCCAGCCGGCGAGCGGGATGGCGTGGCGGGTGGTGTTTTGGGTGAGGCGGTCCAGCATGTCGGCGATGGCGGGTTCGGGCAGGGTGGCGCGCGTGGGGGCGTAGTGGTCGGCCACCGCGGTGCAGCGGTTGGGGTGGGCGACGGCGGCGCCGCGCTCGGCGAGCTGGGCGAAGGCGTTGAAGGAGCCTTCGTGGAGGAAGTGGCGGTCGATGAACAGCAGGGATTGGCCGTCTGGCCGGCGGAGGATTTCGTGGCGCAGCCAGATTTTTTCGAAGGAGGAAAGCATTAAGGAAGGTCTTCTTTTTTGAAAAAAAGAAGCAAAAAACTTTTGTCCCTTTGCGCGCGCTNNCTGTATCATAGACAGGACAGGTTATCTATGGAGGCCAGCAAGGCCCAGCGCGTGTATCTCACGCTGAGCGAGCAGATTGCCACTGGCGTGTTGCCGGCCGGCGCGCGGATGGCGGGGGAGCCGGCGCTGGCGGCGGCGCATGGGGTTTCGCGCGTGACGGTGCGTCGGGCGCTGGACCGTCTGGCGCAGGAGGGGCGGGTGAGCCGGCGCGCGGGCGCCGGCACGTTTGTGGCGGGCGGCGCAATTCAGCCGGTGGTGCGGGCCGATCTGGCGGATGTGTTCGCGCGGATGCGGGAGATGGGCGAGCGCACCGGGGTGAGGTTGCTGGCGTTTGCGTATGGTGTGCCGCCGGAGGGCGTGGCTGAGGCGCTGCGCCTGGCGCCGGGGGAGCGGACGCAGCGGGCGGTGCGGGTGCGGCTGGTGGATGGTCTGCCGTTTTCCTACCTGACCACGCATGTGCCGGAGCGGATTGGCGCGACGTATGACGAGGCGGATCTGGCGGCCACGCCGTTGCTGGCGCTGCTGGAGCAGCGGGGGATTGTGGCCGATCACGCGAGCCAGATTCTGGGCGCCGCGCTGGCGGGGCCGGAGGTGGCCGAGGCGCTGGGTGTGGAGGTGGGCGCGGCGCTGGTGAGCCTGACGCGCATTGTGACGGCGGCCGATGGCAGCGGCATCGAGCATTTGCATGGGCTGTACAGGCCGGATCGGTTTGTGTTTCACATCGACATCGCGCGGTCGGTGCCGGCGCGGCGGCGCAGATGAGCCGTTGGATCGACCGGATTGACGAGAGGCTGGTGACGGCGCCGGGGGTGTATGATGCGCTGACGGCATCCTTGGCGGCGGCGGCGGGATTCACGGCGCTGTATGTGTCGGGCGCGGGCATTGCGTATACGCGGCTGGGGCGGCCGGATATCGGGCTTGTTTCGATGAGCGAGGTGGCGGAGACGATCGCGCTGATCCGCGATCGGGTGGAGGCCAAGCTGATCGTGGATGCCGATACGGGGTTCGGCAATGCGCTGAACGTGCAGCGCACGGTACGGATGTTCGAGCGTGCGGGAGCGAATGCGATCCAGTTGGAGGATCAGGGTTTCCCCAAGCGGTGTGGGCATTTGCGGGACAAGAGCGTGATCCCTGCTGCCGAGATGCTGGGCAAGATCCGCGCGGCGGTGGATGCGCGGGCGAGCGAGGAAACTCTGATCGTGGCGCGCACCGATGCCGAAGCGGTGGAGGGATTGGGCGCGGCGCTGGACAGGGCTTTCGCCTATGCCGAGGCGGGGGCGGATATTTTGTTCGTGGAGGCGCCGCAGAGTGTGGCGCAACTGGGCGAGGTGGCGCGTGGTTTGGCGCGGGTGCGGCCGCTGCTGGTGAACATGGTGGATGGCGGGGATACGCCGCCGGTGGCGCATGATGATTTGCAGGCGATGGGATTTCGCATCGTGATTTTTCCGGGCGGCATCGTGCGGGCGATCGCGCGCACCGCGCAGGAGTATTATGGGTCGCTGGCCGCGCATCGGAGCAATGTGCCGTTCGCGGATCGGATGTTCGATTTTGCCGGGCTGAACGGGTTGATCGGCACGGCGGAGATGCTGGCGCGCGGGCGTGATTATGCGGGGGGTAAGCCATGATCGATCCGGTGACGCTGGCGATTTTGGATGGCCGGCTCGCGCAGATTGCCGATGAGATGGACGCGACGCTGTATCGCGCGGCGTTCAACCCGATCATCGCGGAGGCGCGCGATGCGTGCCATGGGCTGTATCATCCCACCACCGGCGACACGCTGGTGCAGGGGGCTTCGGGGCTGCCGATTTTTGTCGGCGCGATGGCGTTTGCGGTGCGCGGCGTGATCGAGAAGGTGGGGCGCGATGGCGGGTTGGAGCCGGGTGATACGTTCCTGTTCAACGATCCGTATGTGGGCGGCACGCATCTGAATGATTTCCGGCTGGTACGGCCGGTGTTTCGGGGCGGGGCGTTGTTCTGCTGGATTGCGTCGGCGGGGCATTGGCTGGATATCGGCGGCAATGTGGCGGGCGGGTATAATCCCCGCGCCACCGAGAGCTTTCAGGAAGGGGTGCGTATCCCGATCGTGAAGCTGGTGAGCGGCGGGCGGGTGAACACCGATATCCTGGATATTCTGGCGGCGAATTCGCGTGTTCCGACCAGCAACTGGGGGGATTTGCAGGGGCAGTTGGGCGCGCTCGATCTGGGGGAGCGGCGGCTGGGCGGGTTGCTGGATGAGTATGGCGATGCGGTGGTGGCAGAGGCGTTCGAGGCGTTTTCGCGCCGGGCGGAGGCGCTGATGCGCGCGGCGATCGCCAGCCTGCCCGATGGCGTATATCGTTTTGATGACGTTCTGGACAATGACGGGATTTCCGCGGCAAGGCTGACAGTGGCGCTGGACTTGACGATCGCCGGCGACCGCATGGTGCTGGATTTCAGCCGTACTTCGCCGCCGGCGCAGGGGCCGGTGAACATCTCCACGGCGACCTCGATCGCCGCGTGCTATGTGGCGCTGAAGCATGTTTTTACGGACGTGCCGGCCAATGCGGGATGCCTGCGGCCGATCGAATTTGTGGTGCCGGACACGACGTTGCTGGCGGCGACAGCTCCGCGGCCGATGGCGGGGTATACGGAAACCATCCTGCGGCTGATCGGGGTGATTTTGGGGGCGCTGGCGCAGGCCGATCCGGCGCGGGCGACGGCGGCCCCGTGCGGCACGATCAATGCGCTTTCCATGGCGGGCACGCGCGCGGATGGGTCGCGCTGGGTGATGTTCAATTTTTTTGGCGGCGGCCTGGGCGGCAATCCGGAGGGCGACGGGTTGAGCCATGCNNTATCCGGTGGTGTTCACGCAATGGGCGCTGCGGCCGGATTCGGCCGGGGCCGGCGCGCATCGCGGCGGGTTGGGCGCGATCTACGAGATTGAGAGCCTGACGGATGCGGAGGTTTCGCTGCTGGGCGAGCGCGGGTGCGTGGGGCCGTTCGGTGTGGTGGGCGGGGAATCGGCGGCGCTGAACAGGTTTTTTTGGGAGGATGATGAGGGGTTCCAGACGCCGGCGCTGGTTTCCAAAGTAACGGGCGTGCCCCTGCGCGCGGGGCGGCGGGTGCGGCTGGAGACGCCGGGCGGTGGCGGCTGGGGGAGCGCCTGCGCGCGCGATCCGGCGGCGGTGGCGCGCGATCTGGCACTGGGGTATGTGACGGGCAAGGGTGGGGCCGCGCGATGAGCACCGTGGTTGGCGTGGATGTTGGCGGCACGTTCACCGATTTTTTTCATTTCGATGAGGCCACGCGGCGATTTACCGTCGGCAAAACGCCATCCAATCGCGGTGACGAGGCGGTGGGGTTTCTGGCGGGGTTGAAGCAATTCGGCCGGGCTGCCGAACTGGGATCCATCGTGCACGGCACGACGGTGGGCACCAATGCGCTGCTGGAGCGCCGCGGCGCGCGCGTGGGACTGATCACCACGGCGGGGTTCGCCGATGTGCTGGAAATGCGCCGGCGGGACCGGCGGCAGACCTGGGGGTTGTGGGGCGATTTCATCCCCGTGGTGGATCGCGACATGCGGCTGGAGGTGGGCGAGCGTACGCTCGCCGATGGCAGCATCCGAACGGCGATTGACCCCGAGGAGGTGCGCGCGGCGGCTTTGCGGTTGCGGGCGTCAGGGGCCGAGGCGCTGGCGATCGTGTTTATCAATTCCTATGCCAATCCGGCGAATGAACGCGCGGCGCTGGAGGCGATCGGGCAGATCTGGCCGAATGGGCATATTGCCTGTTCCTCCCAGATATTGCCGGAGATCCGCGAATTCGAACGCTGTTCCACCACCGTGCTGAATGCGTATTTGCAGCCGGTGGTGGGAAGTTACCTCGGCAAGCTGGATCGCGCCCTGGCCGGTGAGGGGTTTTCCGGCGCGTTTCATATCGTGCAGTCCAATGGCGGGGTGATGTCCACCGCCAGTGCCGCGAAACTGCCGGTGCGCACGGCCCTTTCCGGCCCTGCGGCGGGGGTGATTGCGGCGGCGGCGATTGCGCGCCATGCGGGCTACGCGGATGTGATCACGGGCGATCTGGGGGGCACATCGTTCGATGTGTCGCTGGTGGTGGATGGCCAGGTTTGCCTGGCGGCGCAGACCACGATCGAATTCGGCCTGGTGATCCGCACACCGATGATCGAGATCGCCACGATCGGCGCCGGGGGTGGGTCGATTGCTTCGGTGGATGCGGGCGGGTTGTTGCAAGTGGGGCCGCAATCGGCGGGGTCGCGGCCCGGGCCGGTGTGCTACGGCCAGGGCGGGCGGCTGCCGACGCTGACGGATGCCAATGTGGTGCTGGGGCGGATCAATGCGGAGCGGCCGATCGGCGGGGCGCTTGCGCGGCTGGATGTGCGCGCGGCGCGGGCGGCGCTGCTGGCGCATGTGGGCGAGAAGCTGAAGCTGGATGCGGAAGAGGCGGCCGAAGCGGTGGTGCGCGTGGCCAATGCGCGCATGGCCGGCGCCATCAGGCTGGTTTCCATTGCGCGCGGGCATGATCCGCAGCTTTTCGCGGCAGTGCCGTTCGGCGGCGGCGGGGCGCTGCATGTGGGGGCGCTGATCCAGGATGTGGGCATGAAGGCGGCGCTGGTGCCGCGTTTTCCGGGCGTGACCTCCGCGCTGGGCTGCGTGATCGCCGATATACGGCACGATCAGGTGCGCACGGTGAACCGGCCGATTGATGGCCTGGACGAGGCCGCGTTGCGGGCGCTGCTGGCGAGCGAGGCGGCGAGCACGCGCGCGGTGGTGGAGGGCGCGGGGCTTGCGGTGGACGGGGTGGAAAATGTTTTTGAGCTGGACATGCATTATGCGGGGCAGACGCATACCGTGAGCGTGCGGTTGCCGACGGAAGATCCCCGGGCGGTGACACGCGAGATGCTGGAAGACGCATTCGAGGCGACGTATCGGTCGGCGTTCGGGCGCATTCTGCCGGGCATAGGCATACGGCTGGTGAATGTGCGGGTGGCGGCGATTGGGCGGCGGCCGCGGTTTGATTTTTCGGCGCTGGCACCGGGGGAGGATGCGAGCCTGGAGGCGGCGTTCCGCGGCACGCGGCCGGTGTGGTTCGGTGGCTGGCGGGAGGCGCGTATCTATGACCGGCTGAGGCTGCCGGTGGGGGCGGAGATTGCCGGCCCGGCGATCCTGGAACAGCCGGATGCGACGACGGTGATTGATCCGGGGTTGGTGGCGCGCGTGGATGATTTCGGCAATGTGGTGGTGATCCGGGCATGAAAGCGGCGGAGACCGCGCTGCTGATCTGCGATCTTCAGAACGATTTTCTGCATCCCGACGGCGCGTATGGCCGCGCCGGGCTGGGCACGCCGGAGATTGCGGCGCTGCCCGGGCGGCTGGCGCCGCTGGCGCGGCATCTGCGCGCGGCCGGCGGCTGGGTGGTGGCCACGCAATTCACCCTGGTGCCGGGGCGCGGTGGGGCGCCGATGATATCGCCGCATCTGGCAGCGTTGCGGCCGTTTTTGCGGCAGGGGGATTTTCTGCCAGGTGCCTGGGGGCACCAGATCGTGGACGAGTTGCAGCCGATGGATCTGGCGGTGGAAAAGATCGCCTATTCCGCGTTCTACATGACGCGGCTGGAATGGGTGCTGCGGCGCTGCGGGATTACGCAATTGCTGGTGTGCGGGATTGTGACGAATGGCGGCGTTGCTTCTACCGTGCGCGATGCGCATGTGCGGGATTTCGCATGCGTGGTGCTGGAAGATGGCTGCGCGGCGTTCGACCGTGAGACGCATGAGGCGGCGATTGCGGGGTTGCGGCCGGTGTGTGACGTCAAGACAGTAAAGGAAGGTCTTCTTTTTTGAAAAAAAGAAGCAAAAAACTTTTGACACCCGGCGCGCGCCGCGCCGGCAGCGCGCGCAAAGGGACAAAAGTTTTTTGGTTCTTTTTTTCAAAAAAGAACATCCTTTCTCCCTGTCCGAAGAGCGGACAGCCTGTACAACAACATCGTTGTGCTCTGTCTTGGCGCTACTATGTGTGGGTTCAGGCAAACGAGGCCCTATTTTCCGATGCGTCTTGTGCTTGTGTGCGTATTGGCTCTCCTGGCGCAGCCGGCCGCTGCGGGAAATCTGCGCGGCAAGTTGCTGTTCCTGCGCTGTGCTTCGTGCCACGACATCTCCACGACAGCTTCGGCCAAGATCGGGCCCAATCTGAAGGGCGTGGTTGGGCGCCCATCGGGCAGCCTGGCCGGGTATCACTATTCCCCCGCCATGATGCAGGCGCATCTGGTGTGGAATGAGCCGACGCTGGATCGCTGGCTGACCCAGCCGAACGCCGTGGTGCCGGGCACCGCGATGGGATTTGCCGGGCTGCCCAGCGCGCCGGACCGTGCGGCCATTATTGCCTATTTGCGTAACCCCGCGCCCTGATGGGGCGCGCCGTTCAACCCGTGCAAGATCGCGAGACGTCCGATGGTTGATGCAGTCTCCAGGCGCCATGTTCTTCAGGCGGCGGCCGCGGGTGCGGCGGTGGCGATGGCCCGGCCGGCCTGGGCAGAGTGGCCGGCCAAGCTGGATGTGCTGGTGCTGGGCGCGGGCATTTCCGGGTTGCATGCGGCGCGCATGCTGCAGGGGGCAGGTGCCACGGTGGGTGTGCTGGAAGGCAGCCCGCGCATTGGCGGGCGGGTATGGACGGCGCGGGATGTGCCGGGCCAGCCGGAATTCGGGGCCGAGCAGATCGGTTCCAGTTACGGCCGGGTGCGGGGCAATGCCGCGGAACTGGGGGTGGCGCTGATCCCGCCGCGGACGGGCGCGATGGGCGAGATGCGCCTGCCGCAGACGGCGGTGAGCCTGCATGGCGCGACGCCGGTGGTGGATTGGGCGCATGCGGCGATGAACCCGCTGCCGCCATCGGAAAAGGCGATGCTGCCGCTGGCGTTGATGTCGCATTTCCTGATGCTGGGCGATCCGCTGGATGATTTGCAGGATTGGCTGAAGCCGCAATTCCGCGGCATCGATCAGATGTCTCTGCGGGCATATCTGACGCAGAAGGGCGCCTCCGAGGCAGCGCTGAAGCTGATCAATGTGACAGTGCCTGCCTGGAACCTCGATGACGCGAACGCGCTGGATTTTCTGCGCAAATATCACTATTACCGGTGGGATTCCCAGCACGGCCCCTACCATGTGGTGCGTGACGGCACGAGCGCGCTGACCGATGCGATGGCGGCCTCGCTGAAGCGGCCTGTGGCACTGAACAAGATCGTGGCCCATATCTCGGCACAGCCGCAATCCGTGACCGTGACATGCACGGATGGATCGCGCATCACGGCGCGCAGTTGCATCAACACCATTCCGCCGACGGTGCTGAAGGATATTCCGATCGAGGGCAAGCTGCCGCCGGTGCAGCGTGCGGCGTGGCAGGCGCAGCGATCCGACCAGTCCATCCAGATATGCTTCGATGTGAAAGAGCCGTTCTGGGAGAAGGATGGGCTGCCGGCGAATATGTGGACGGATGGTCCGTTCGAGTTCATGGCGCATACACCCTCCGCCACGCTGCCGATCGGGGTGTTGCGGTTCTATGTGAACGGTTCCGCCGTGGCGAAGCTGAATGCCATGAGCCCGGCGCAGTTGCGCGCGCATGCTTTGGCCGAGCTTATACGGCTGCGGCCGGCGGCGGCGGGCGTGGTGCAGGCGGGGCGGATCATGAACTGGTCCACCTATCCGTTCTCCAAGGGGCATGTGGCGTATTTCCAGCCGGGCGATGTGGCGCGCTATGCCGATGCGATGGGGCAGCCTGTGGGAGCGATGTATTTCGCGGGCGAGCATAATTGCCGGGTGAATGCGGGTGTGGAGGGTGCCTGCGAGGCGGCGGAGAATGCGGTGATCCCTATTTTGGAGATGATCGGGAAGAGCTGAGTCGGAAAGCCCTTCTTTTTTGAAAAAAAGAACCAAAAACTTTTGCCTGTTGGCGTATACTTCGCCGGCAGCGTACGGAAAGGAATAAAAGTTTTTTGGTTCTTTTTTTCAAAAAAGAACAACTTTCTTTGTGTTTATGTCGCCTCCATTCTGCGCCTGTGCCGCATTCGATTTGACAAGCGCCTGCGTGATCCGATTGCCTGAGCCGGCGGCGGGACCGATCCCTTGCCGCGACTTTGGTGCGGCGGATGATGATGTCGAAATCGGCGACGATGGCTGCCCTGTCCTGTTTGCTTCTGCCCGGCGTGGCTGTCGCCGCGGGTGATGCGGCCACTCCATCCCCAGGGCCGAAGAAGCCCCAGTTGGAGGAGATTGTGGTGACCGCGCAGAAGCGGTCCGAGAAGCTCAGCCGCGTGCCGATCAGCATCACGGCTTTGGGCCGCGCGCAGATGGACAAGCAGGGTGTGCGCAGCATTCAGGATATCGCGCGGCTGGTGCCGGGATTGAGCCTGCAGACCAGCAATGAGCTGGGCGACACCAATATCTCGATCCGCGGTATCGTCTCCGATACCGGTGCGCAGACCACCGGCATTTACATCGACGATACGCCGATCCAGGCGCGCCAGGAGGTGGTGTTCAGCGACGCCTTCCCCAAAGTGTTCGATCTGGATCGCGTGGAGGTGCTGCGTGGCCCGCAGGGCACGTTGTTCGGCGCGGGATCGGAAGGTGGCACGGTGCGGTTTATCACGCCGGCGCCGAGCCTGGATACGTATACGGGCTATTTCCGCAGCGAACTGGCTTTCACCGATGGTGGCGATCCCAGTTATGAACTCGGCGGCGCGGTGGGCGGCCCGATCGTGCAGGACAAGCTCGGATTCCGGATCAGCCTGTGGGACCGGGAGGATGGCGGATATATCAACCGCGTGGATCCGGTGACCGGCGATCCGGCGGCGCATGACGTGAACAACGACAATTCGCTGGTCAGCCGCGCGGCCGTGACGCTGAAGGCGACGGAGGATCTCACCATTTCGCCGGCGATCTTCTTTCAGCGCGTCCATGCGGGCGATCGGGGCTTCAGTTGGGAAGATGCGCCGCCGAATTATGCGCAGGCGGCACCGGGTTTTACCACCTATGCGCAGATCCCCCAGCCCAGCACGGACACGTATGTGCTGCCGAGCCTGAACGTGGGCTATGATTTCGGCGCATTCACGGTGACGTCCATATCCTCCTACTTCCACCGTGCGTATGACAGCACGTTCGACGCGACATCCTTCGAACTTTCCGGGCTTTTGCCGGGCGGGGCGATTTCGCTGCCGGGGGTGCCAAACTACCTCTCGGTTGGCAATTACCTGATGCGCCAGGCGAACTGGACGCAGGAGCTGCGGTTCGTCTCCACCGATACGCCGGACAGCGTATTTTCCTGGGTGGGCGGGCTGTATTTTCAGAACGACGTCTCGCGCAATAACAATACATTCGCCGAGCCGTTCAACGAGGTGGCGAATTATCTGTCGCAATATTACGGGTATGGGCCGGGCAATTCGCTGAGCTATTTCGGGGAGGGGCTGGTGGATGGGCGGTACTCCTTTTTGCAGCGGTATTCGCTGATGGAAACCGATATCGCCTTCTATGGCAGCGTGACGTATCAGCCTTTGCCGGGGCTGAAATTTTCGGCGGGGCTGCGGGTATCGCGCAGCAAATATGCCTATGACGATTTTCAGGATGGGCCGTATGGGCCGGCGGCCCCGACGGCGTATTCAGGGTCGAAGGCGGAACTTCCGGTGACGCCGCGCTTTGCCATTTCCTACCAGATCACGCCGCAGCAGATGATCTATACGACGGCGGCGCAGGGCTACCGGATCGGCGGCGCCAACGAATCGGTGGCCGGGATACAATCCTGTGCGGGAGATCTGGCACAGCTCGGACTGAAGGACGTGCCGCGCACGTTCAATTCCGATAGCGTGTGGAGCTACGAACTCGGCGACAAGGGGGCATTCTTCGATAATCGGCTGCGGGTGGATGCGAGCGTTTTCTGGATCGACTGGAAGCAGATTCAGGAACAGGTGGAATTGCCGGATTGCGGCTACTATTACACGGCCAATCTGGGGCAGGCGCTCAGCCGCGGGTTTGATATCCAGGCGGATTGGGCGGCCGGCGGCGGGCTGGAACTGGGCGGCAATGCGGGGCTGACCGATGCGCGCTACACCAACACGCTGACGGAGGAAGGCAATATTCTCGTCCAGAAGGGGGAGAGCCTGGCCACGCCGGAATGGACGGCGACGGTGAACGCGCAGCAGAATTTTCAACTGCCGCATGAGGCGTCCGGCTACGCGCGCGTGGATTATCAGTTCGCGGGGCCGTATTATCGCACCGGGCCGGCAGATACGTATTCTTTCGATCCGAACACGCGGGATGCGCCTTCCACGGATTTCGTCTCGGTGCGCGCGGGGGTGAAGAGGGGCGGGTGGGATCTGTCGCTGTTTATTGATAATCTGCTGAACAGCCGGGTGTCGCTGTACCGGTATCAGGATACGGTGAGCTCGCCCGGCCTGCGGGATGTGACGTTCCGGCCGGTGACGATCGGGTTGACGGCGGTCAAGAAGTTTTAAGCGGAAGGAAAGCCTTCTTTTCTGAAGAAAAGAAGCAAAAGACTTTTATCTGTTGGTGTGGGGCTCGCCGGCGACGCGCGGCGTGTTACACGCTGACCGCTTCCGCGACGATCGCTTCATCATTATCGGGGGCATCGCCGGCGGCGGCGATCGCGCCGAGGTCGGGGATCAGCACGCCGCCGGCCAGCAGCACCAGGCGGCCGGCCTGGTTGGCGAGCACGGATTGGGCGGCGAGCGGATTGCCGGAGAGGGCGTCGGCGATCTGGCGGGAGGAGCAGCCGAAGCTGAGGGCGGCGCGCGCCTTGCCCAGGGCGATCTCGATGCCAACCAGGCCGGCGCCATCCTCGCGCAGCGCGACTTTGAGGTTGCCGCTCGCGTCGACGACCGCGACGCTCATGGGATTTAACCCGCGCGCGCGGGCGGCCGCGAGGGCGCGTTTGGCGAGGGCTTCGGCGTGGGCCAGGGTGAGCGCGGTCATGGATTTTCCTATGGATCAGGCGGCGCCCAAAGCTTCCGCGGCGGGGGAACCCAGGCCCGGGGCATCACGCGCGGAGCGCCAGACGGTGAGGATGCTGGCCAGATAGATGATCATGTTGATGCCGCAATAGGTGAAGGCAATGCCGATGATGGCCAGGGGGGTTTGCACCGCATGCGCGCCGTTGCTGCTTTCGCTGAAACCGAACAGGGCGAGCACTACGCCCACCACCAGCGCGCCGCCGGCGAAGGCGAGTTTCTCGGTGGCGCACCACACGCCGCTATACACACCCTCCCGGTTCACGCCCGTGCGCGCGGAATCGGCAGCCAGGATCTGGGACAGCATCGCGAGCGTGACCATCAGGAAGCCGCCGGCGGCAGCCCCCGCTTCCAGCCCCAGCGGGATCAGCCAGAGCTGGGACCGGCCGGCCATGGCGAGCCAGAGCAGCAAGTTGATGCACCATCCGAGCACGCCCACCGTGTAGAGCGCGGGGGCGGACCAGCGGCGGCTGGCCCAGAGCCAGATGGGTTGCGAGGCGACCTGGCCGACCATGCTGGCCAGCACCACCAGGCCAATGCCGCTGAGGGGCTGCTTGACCACATAGATGCAGAAATAGGCGAACGAGCCATAGCCCACGCCTTCCCCGAGTTTCTGGGCGAAGCACACCAGCAGCAGCCGCAGATAGGCGGCGTTGCCCGCCACCATGCGGAATTGGGCGGGCAGGGAAAGGGCGGCCTGTGCCGTGTGCGGGTGCTTGCTGCGGCCGGCGGCCACCACGGTTGCCATCATCGAGACCAGGCACAGGCCGCCATAGGTCCAGCCCATCAGGCCGTAGCCGCGCAAGCCGCCGCCCACGGCCTGAACGAAGGCGCCGGCGAAGGCGCTGCAGGTGAGCCCGATGGCCATGAAGACCACGCGCCAGGACATGATCCGCCGCCGTTCCTCCTGTCCGTCGGCGATTTCGGCGGACATGGTGAGGTAGGGCACGGTGAAGAGCGAGTAGCCGGAGAAGCCGGCGAACACGATCAGGCTCATATAGGCGGCCTGGCCGACGGCGTTGGGCAGATGCGGCACGTGGAAGAAGCCCACCACGCTGATGCTGGCGATCAGGGCGCCGACGAACATCAGCGGCACGCGGCCGCCCCAGCGCGTGTTCAACCGGTCGGAGACTGTACCGACGATCGGATCCACGAACATGATCAGCAGCTTGGGCACGAACACGGCGGCGCCGGCCAGGGCGGGGGGCACGGCCAGATAGTCGGTCATGAAGATCAGCAGCAGCAGGGCGGGCGCATCGCGGAATATGCGGTCGCCGATCATGCCCAGGCTGAAGCCGAAGAGGGAGGAAAATGTCAGGCGCCCCGGGGAAGCGGCGGGGCCGGGTTGGGGCTGGTATGGGATTGTCATACGATGGTGCCCGCGTTCATGGGTGGATAGTAGATTGGACGGTTGCGCAAACCAATGCAGGCCACGGGGCGTGGCCGTATTGCGGACAGTAACAGGCTGCCGGATGGCGCCCGGCCCCGCGTGCCACGATGATGTCATCTGATCGCCATCGCGGAAAGTGACCACACCAGTGACATCGCTCGCCTTCGAGAACCGCATCATCCTGATCACCGGCGGCCTGGGCGGGATCGGCGTGGAGGTGGCGCGCCATTTTCTGGACCGCGGCGGCCATGTGGTGGTTTCGGATCGTGCGGGCGCCGGGTCGGAGGCGGCCGCTGCCCGGGATGGCCGCGCCGGTTATGTGTCGCTGGACGTGACATCGGAGGCCGGATGGCACGACGCGGTGAATGGCATCGTGGCGGCGCACGGCAAGCTGGATGTACTGGTCAACATCGCCGGCGTGTTCACCCCCGGCATCCCGTTCGAGCAGATGACGCTGGCGCAGTGGCGCCACCATATGGATGTGAACCTGGATGGCAGCTTCCTGGGGTGCAGCATCGCGATGGCGGCCATGGGCAAGACCGGGGGCGGCGCGATCGTGAATTTTTCCTCCGGCCTGGCGGAGATCATGCTGAGCGATGGGGGTGCCTATTGCGTTTCCAAGGCCGCGGTGCTGGCACTGACCCGGCTGGCGGCCAAGGCCGGGGGCAAGCACCGGGTGCGGGTGAATGCGGTGCTGCCCGGCGCCATTGATACGCCGATGCTATGGGGCAATCTGCGGGAAGGCCAGGATCCGCAGGCGCTGATCGATATGCTGGTGAAGCAGCATCCGATCGGCCGTATCGGGCAGACCACGGACGTGGCACAGGCGGTGGGGTTTCTCTGCGACCCGGCGAACAGTTTTGTCACGGGCGCGTTGCTGGCGGTGGATGGCGGCCAGCTTGTCGATTGAGTTTTTCCCCGCACGCGCGGGGGTGTGCGGGATGCGTGAAGGCCCGGTTTTGACAGGGCGGCTTAAGGGAGACCTCGATCATGGGTGACCAATACAGGCATGCGCTCCTCTCCCGCCCCACGGTGGACGAGCAGGGGCGCGAAGCGTTCCTCGCGGCGATGCGGCGCTTTCTGATCAGCGAGCTGTATGATGGCAACAAGCTGGCCTACGAGCGCCGCCAGGTGCCGGCGTTTGCGGCAGCCCATGGGCGCGCGCCGCAAACCTATCTGGAGGTGAAATCGGTGATGCAGGAGGACCCCTATTTCCGGGCGTTCTCGCTGCTGAACCGCGCCACGCAGGAATTGCTGTGGGACAATGTGGGCGAGAGCGTGGAGCGGCAATTGCCGGCGCTGAAGCGCGCGGCGGGCGAGGTGCCGAAGGCCGGCGGTTCGCTGACGCTGGATCCGGGGCTGGAATTGCCGGATTACTTCACCAAGGTTGATATTCACGTGATGCCCGGCAGCTTCCATACGGAGCTTGCCGACAAGGACGATCTGTATGCCGGCGCGGTGTATGACCGCGGGGTGTATATTTATGCTTATGGCGGCCTGGGCGACAAGAATGCCGCACTCGGGCAGGGAACGGTGGATTGCGTGCGGCGGCGTTTTCCACATTTGAAGCCGCGGAAGATTCTGGATCTGGGCTGTGGGGCGGGGATGTCCACGCTGCCGCTGGCGGAAGCCTGGCCGGAGGCGGAGATCTACGGTGTGGATTTGGCGGCACCGATGCTGCGCTACGCGCATGGGCGGTCCGAGGCGCTGGGTGTGCCGGTTGCGTATTCGCAGCAGAATGCGGCGCATACGAATTTTGCCGATGGCAGCTTCGATCTGGTGCTTTCCAACCTGTTGTTGCACGAAATCCCGCAGAAGGTGACACGCGCGGTGATCGCCGAATGCGCCCGGCTGCTGAGCCCGGGCGGCGTGATGGTGCATAACGACATGGTCGGCTGGCCCACCGATCCGTTCCAGGAATTCATGGCGGAATGGAACGCGCACCATAATAACGAACCGTTCGAGCGTGGCAGCGGCACGATCGATTGGGTGGGCGCGTGCGTGGCGGCCGGGTTTGCGGCCGAGGATGTGTTTTTGCAGCCGGTTGATGCGGCGTATATGTCGGAGCAATTGGCGTTTGTTGGTTTCCGTGGCGCGGTCAAGAGGGTGTAAGACCTTCTCTTTTGAAAAAAAGAAGCGCCGGCAGCGCGCGAAAAAGGACAAAAGTTTTTTGCTTCTTTTTTTCAAAAAAGAAGACCTTGCTTCCTTTGTGTTAGCGTCAATGTATGCGCCGACCGGTATCGGATAATTATGAATTCAGTCTATTACACTGCCGCAAAGGCCGCAAAGACCATGCCGCTGGAGGCGCTCGCCGCCATTATCGGCGTGGAGAACGTGATCGAGGAGGGCAGCGATCTTTCCTTTTATTCCACCGATGTGTATCGGCGGGCGGATGCGGATGCGGCCCTGGTGCTGCGGCCCGGCAGCGTGGATGAGTTGTCGCAGGTGATAAGGCTTTGCACCACGCAGGGTATCGCGGTGGTTCCCCGCGGCGGCGGGCTTTCCTACACGGGTGGTTTTTTGCCGGTGCAGGCCGGCACGGTGATCATCGATATGCAGCGGCTGGACCGCATCGTGGAGGTGAATGCCACCGACATGTATGTGACGGTGGAGTGTGGTGCCACCTGGAAATCACTCTATGAACGCCTGCAGCCGCTGGGCCTGCGCACGCCGTATTTCGGCCCGATGTCCGGCTTTGCCTCAACCGTGGGGGGGGCGCTGTCCCAGGGCAGCATCTTTCTGGGATCCACGCAGTATGGCACCACCGCGGAATCGGTATTGAGCCTGACGGTGGTGCTGGCGGATGGCACGGTGGTGAACACCGGATCGGCGGCGGCGCAGGGTGGGGTTGGCCCGTTCTTCCGGCATTACGGGCCGGATCTGACGGGGTTGTTCCTGCATGATGCCGGCGCGCTGGCGTTCAAGGCCCGCACCACGCTGCGCCTGCTGCGGGCGCCGGCACATTCCGGTTTCGCTTCCTTCACCTTCACCAGCCATGCGGATCTGCTCACCGCCATGTCGGAAATCTCCCGCCGTGGCCTTGCCGCGGAGTGTTACGGAGCCGATCCGTATATCTGGGGCATGCGGCTGTGGGACGATGATCTGATGCGCGATGTCAAGCGCCTGGCCGGGGTGGTGAAGGCCGGGCGGTCGCTGCTCTCCGGCTTGATCGCCGGCGCGCGCATGGCGATCAAGGGGCGCCGTGCGCTGGCTGGTGCGCAATACGCCATGAACGTGGCGGTGGATGGCAATTGCGCCGCTTCGGTGCAGACGGCGCTTGCCGAAATCAGGCAGGTTGCCAGGCAGGGCCGCGAGATTGAACCCACCGTGCCCAGGGCTGTGCGCGGCACGCCGTTTTTGCCGCCGAACGATCTGCTGGGCCCGAAAGGGCAGCGCTGGGCGCCCAGCCATGGCATCGTGCCGCATTCCCGGGCGGTGGCGCTGGCCGATGCGCTGGTGGCGTTTTTCGCCGAGCGTGCCGAGATGCTGCGGGAGAACGGCATCGAATGGGGCTTCGTGCCGTTCGCCATTTCCACCAACGCCATCCTGATCGAGCCGATGCTGTATTGGCCCGATGCGCGCGAGGCCTATCATGAACGGATGATCGCGCCGGGCCACCTCAAGCGCCTGCCGGTGCTGCCGCCCAATCCGGCGGCCGCCGAGGCGATGCGCCTGTTGCGCCTGGATCTGACGCGGTTCTGGATGGATCAGGGCTGCGTGCACCTGCAGATCGGCAAGACCTATCGCTATCTGGAAAGCCGCCAGCCGACCTTCCGCGCGCTGCTGGAGCAGATCAAGGCGGTGGTTGATCCGCAGGGGCTGATCAATCCCGGATCGCTGGGATTGACCGTGCCGTGAGCGAACCGCAAGGGCGCCCACGGCCGCGCAAGGCGGCGGGACCCGCGCGGCCGGTGTATTTCAACGCCGGCGACGTGGACCGGGTGATGGCGATCGTGCTCGCGCTCAGCACGGAGGTGGCGGCCTTGCGCGACCGGCTGGATGTGCACGAGCGTATTGCCGCTTCCGGAGCGGTGCCGACGCCGGAGCTGGTGGAAGCCTATCTGCCGGACGATGCGGTGCAGGTGGCGCGCGATGCCTGGCGTGACGGCTATATCAGGCGGCTGTTCCGCGTGATTACCGAGGATGTGGAGGCGCTGCGCGGCGAGCAGACCGGCTGATCGGGCCGCGGCGGGGCTTATAAGAAGAAAGGGTCTTCTTTTCTGAAGAAAAGAAGCAAAAGACTTTTGATCGTTGGCGTGTACTTCGCCGGCAGGGTGCGCAAAGGGATAAACGTTTTTTGGTTCTTTTTTTCAAAAAAGAACAGTCTTTCTTGGGAGCACATGAGCATGTTCTTCAACCGGTTCGAACAGATGGATGCGACGCGTCGGGCGCTGCTGCTGGGCGCGGGTGTGGCGGCGCTGATGCCGAGCATTGCCGAGGCCGCCCGGGTGAGCGAGGATGTGGGCAAACTCGATACGCCGTCAGGCATGTTGGAGAGCTATATCAAGCTCAGCGGCGATACATCGGGCAAGAATTACGGCGGCTGGTATTCCGGGCACGCCTTTGCCTGGACGCCCGATAAGATGCCCACGCCGCTGTTTGGGTTTTCCGGCTTCGGCCTGGGATCGGACCATCGCCAGCCTGACGGCACGTTCCACCATATGTGGAAGGAGGTTGGCTTCTACACCGACCTCAAGACCGGGGAGGTGCTGGAGACCTGGGTGAATCCCTTCAACGGGATCACCTGCGAGGTGATGCCGATCCATAACCGGTCGGTGAATTTGACGTTCGCGTCCAAATTGCCTGATTTGTCCAGGCTGACGAAAATGGGCGGCGGCGTATTGGACGATAATTTCCCGCACCAGGACGATCCCCTGCGGCCCTATGGGTTGCCGTATTCGCTGATCGGTGACCAGCTTTCTCTGTTTGCCGACAGCGCCGGGCTGGTGCCCAATCCGCTTGATCCGGCCGTGTGGAAGCGCGAATCGTCGGGCAAGATGCTGAATGTGGGCGAGTTTTTCATGCTGACCGGTTCGCTGCGCCAGGTGCTGGACCCGAAAGTCACGAATGCGGCGGCGACCGGTTCCTGGACCAGGCTTGGCCCGTTCCTGCCCTGGATGATGATGGGCCAATCCCCCGGGCATCTGTTCTACCGCAGTGCCACGAAGAAGATTACCGGCCCGGAGGCGCTGCCGCCCCCGCTGTTGGCCTATGTACGCGGCAAGTATCCGGAGTTTTTGCAGTTTCCCAATGACTGGAAGGTTCCGATGGAGTCGTCGTGGGAGGTTTACAAGGCGCATCATACGCCGCGGGCGTGAGGCCTTTTGCGTGCGCAGCCGGCGAGTCGTGCGCCACGTGTCGAAAGTTTTTTGCTTCTTTTTTTCAAAAAAGAAGGCCTTCCTTTCTTCCCCTCCAAGTCTTGCCTGGTATCCGTGCCGCCTCTGTGTCTTTTTCACGGCACCGTGATAAGTAAATAACCCGTGCACGCCAGTTTCGCGACATTTTTGTGGCAATCTCGACCGGACTTCGTAATAGTCTTTGCTTGACACGGACGAGGCGGTGCCATGGACAGTCGGCAGGAAGTCAAGTCGCTCAAGAAGGCGTTGCGCGCGCTGGTGGTGCTGAACCAGCGGGGCGAGGCGACCGTCACGGATATCGCCTCTCTTGTGGGGGTGCCGCGGCCAACCGCCTATCGGCTGCTGGAGACGCTGGCCTCCGAGGGCTATGTGGAAAAGCAGGACCATAGCACGATCTACCGCCTGACCAGCCATGTGCGGAATCTGGCGGATGGCTTCACCGACCGCGATCTGGCGGTGGAAGTCGCCAAGCCGCTGATCCGGGAGATGGGCCACATGCTCGGCTGGCCGATCGCGCTGGCAACGCCGGTGGCCAGCGACATGACCGTGCGCATCACCACCGATTATGAGAATCCCCGCGCGATCGACCGCTACATGGTCGGCTTCAATGTGCCGATCCTGCATGCGCCGGCCGGGTATTGTTACCTGGCCTATTGTAGCGAGGAGGAGCGCGAACGGGTGATCGAGCTGGCACGCGCTTCCCCCGATCCGCGCCAGCGCCTGGCGCGCAATCGCCAGCGGTTGGAGATCCTTCTCGAACGCGTCAGGGAAGAAGGCTACTGCACCCGGGAATACGCGGCGTACCGCGAAGGCGGATTGGGTGTGCCGCTGCTGATCAATGGCACGCCGGTCGGCGGCATGGTGATGCGCTACGTGAAATCGGCCATGCAGATCGGCCAGTTGCAGGCGGAGTATGTGCCGGAGCTGAACCGGCTTGTCGGCCGGATCAACGCGGCGTTCAATGAGCGGCGTCGTGCCGCCGATGGGGGTCTGGACCGGCTGGGCGTTATGTCGCGCGCGGCGTCATAGCGGCGCGGATGCCATCGGCCAGTTCGCCGTCATCGATCGGGGTCACCGGGATTCGGGTGCGCCTGAGCAAGTCCATCGAGGCCGCGCGGTAGGCGGCGCGCGGCAGGCGATGATAGGTTTCGCGCGAGGCCATCAGCGCGAAGGTCTGGTCGTGCAGCCAGTCCGCATCGAAATTTCCCTGTGTGCGCCGCTGTGCGGCCACGGCCCCGTCGTACCAGGGGCGGCTCACCTGGTTGTCGCGCAGCATCAGCCAGGCTTGCAGCCAATGGGCACCGACCGGCGATAGCGCAATATCCGGGGCGATGGCGCGTGCGGCGGCCTCATCCGGCACCGGCACGTCACGCACCAAAACCGCGGTCAGGCGTGGATCGTCCTGCAGGGCGAACAGGGCCGCCACGGCGCAGCCGCTGCCGATGGCCGCGATGGTGAAACTGTCGATCGCCAGCGTATCGGCGATGGCGCCCACCGCGGCGGCGCAGGCTTCCAGGATTGGCCGGCTTTCATCCGGCGCATCGGATTCGCCGGTGCCTGGCAGGTCCGGCAGGATGACATAGGCGGCGTCGGCCAGGCCGCGCGCAAGATCTTGCAGGGCAAGCCCGGTGCCCGGCGCATCGTGCAGCAGGATCAGGGCGGGGTTTTCGCTTTTGCCATAGCAGCGGATGAACAACTGGCCATCCTCGCTATCGAGAAACTGCACCGCGGGATCGGCGCCGGCAAGCCCGGCGGGCACGGGCATGGGCGCGGGCGGGGATTGGGGCATGGCACGCAGGCAGTCCACGATGGCGGCGTGTTTGGCCGGGGTATCCTGGGCGAGGCGCAGGATACGCTGGCCGGGTTTGGGCGGCGGCAGACGGTCCAGATGGCCGAACAGCATATCCTCGGCGGTCGCCAGGAAAACCGCTGGCAGGGTGAGGGCTGCCGCCGCCGCTTTCGCCTCCTGGCCATAGCGCAGTATGGCGCGATAGGCCGGCATGTAGGTCCGCATGGCGCGATAATACATCATCACCCAATGCTCGATATCCTCGGGTGCCGGCCGNNAAGGTCTGGAAGAAATCCTTGAAGAGATCCTGCATTTCCGCGTCGGTGAAAACCGGCACGGCATCCAGTACCAGGCCGGTGACGCGGTCCGGCCAGAGGACGCCCAATTCCAGGGCGATGGCGGAGCCTGAATGCGTGCCGAATACCGGGCAGGGCGGCAGCGCGAGTGCCGCCATTGCGGCGGCCGTGGCCGCTGCCAGATCGCGCACATGAAGGCTTTCGCCGGGCCGCGGATCGGAATCGCCAAAACCCGGTGTATCCAGGGCAAAGCAGGTGAAATGCGCGGCGGCGGCGTGCATTTCCGCCGCCAGCATGGCTGAATTGGCGGGAGAGGCGTGCAGCATGACCACCGGCGGCCCCTGGCCGATGCGGCGGTAATGCACGCGCCTTCCCCCAACATCCACATATCTGCGCTCGATCTTTGGCATCAGATCAGGCCCGCCGCTTCATGCACGGTGCGTGCGCCGGGGCGGCGGCCAGCGTATATCGGGTGACGCATGACTCTCCTGGCGGCTTTGGTGCGTTTGCCGTGCGGGCACGTGGAGCATCGCATATCGGCCAATGCGCTGCCGGCTCAATCGGTCGCATGACATGATGCTGGAACAGGGCAAAGCTTGCGCCGATCTGGGGCTTGCACACGATGCGGCTCAGGCGGATCTGGCCTGGGAAAATCGCGGATAGGGACCAAGTGCCAGAAGGCACAGCGCGCTGATGGCCAGGGCTGCCAGCGCGATGTGCAAAATCGGCGTGTAGGACTTGGCGGCCTCGAACGCGGCGCCAAACAGCATGGGCCCGACGCCGGCACCGATGCCGAAAAATACATACAGCATGCCGTAGATGGTGGCGTAGCTGCGCAGGCCGAAATACCGCGCCGTCAGATAGGCCAGAAGATCGTATTCCACGCCGACCGAAAACCCGATCAGCGCGATGGAGAGTGCCGCCTCATGCGCATCCAGCGCCGGTAGGCAGAGCAGCCAGCAGGAGATGCAGGGCATCATCAGAATGCCCACCGCCACGGCCGGCGCCCAGAACAGATCCAGCAGCCAGCCGCCGAGCAGCCTTCCACCGATTGCGGAAACCCCGATCAGCGAGGTGAGGCCGACAATGTCGCCATGCGCGAAGCCGTGCACATGCAGGATGTTCTCCATGTTCGGGATCGGGCCGGCAATGGCGAAGGATACCGGCAGCAGCACCAGCGCGATCAGCCAGAATCGCCAATGGCGCAGCGCCTGCATCGCGGAGATGCCCGAGCGCGGCACCGCCGGCGCCGCCGGTGTGGTGGGCGCCACTTGTACCTCGCGAAACCATATGTAGCCGGCGGGAAAGGCAATCAGCAGCGGCAGCGCGCCCAGCGCCACATAGGCGCCGCGAAACCCCCATTGCGCGATGAACCAGCCCACCATCGGCTTGGAGAGTGATCCGAAGATGCCCGTGCCCATCAGCGCCAAACCCAGGGCGAGCCCCTTGTGGCGGTCGAATCTCTGGTTGATCAGGCGTGTCCAGGTGATGGGCAGCGTGCCCAGGCCCAGCACCGCCTGCGCCGCCCAGATGCCATAATAGAGCAGCAGCGATCCGTTGGAGAGCGCGAAGGCCATGAAGGAGAAGGCGAACAGCACGACTGAAATCAGCGCCACCGGCCGGGGGCCGTAGCGTGTGGCGAGCACGCCGGCCACGGGGGCAAGCAGCGATACCGCGACTGTCTGCACCGTGATCCCGGCAAAGATCTGGCCGAAGGTCCAGTGGAAATTCGCCGCCAGAATCGGCGCGAAAATGCCCACCGTGTAGAAGGCCAGCGGCGATAGGCCAAGCCCGACGCCGAGCATGGAGGAGACCACGATCGGCCAGCCGTGGGCGAACTCGCCGGGCGGCGCGGCGGAGAGGCTGTCGCCGGACTGGAGTGTGGCTTGCGTCATCGGGGCAGCCCATGCGGCACGAAGCGGTCTCCACGCTGGATCGGGCGACCACGGCAAAGGATCGCCGGCATCGGCGCAATCGGCGCGCACGGCCTGTCCGCATTGCAGGCAGCTCCGCGGGGGTATTTTGGCCGGCTGGCCGGGCGTGGCTAGGGTGCGGGACCGATTTAGCCACAGCGGAGCGCCGCCATGCCCGAGCCGACAACGCCTGCCCAGATACGCGCTGAATATCCGCTGCTGGCCGATAATGAGGGCGTGTGGGAGGGCGTCTACCGCTATTATGACGCGGATACGGGCAAGCTGGTTGATCAGCACCTTTCCCGCCTGATCTGCCGGCTGACGGACGACCCCCGCTATACCTATCATCAGACCAATTATTATTATTGGGCCGATGGCCGGACGGAAACCCGCGACTTTCCCGCGTGGTACGAGAACGGGCGCATCTGGTGGGATAACGATCTGATCAAGGGCTGGGCGGCGCCGATGCAGCCCGATGATTTCCATCGGTCCACCTGCCTGAACTGGACACGCAAGGGCGAGGAGGATCTTTATCTTTATGAAATGATCCAGAACTCCGCCGACCGCACTCTGCGGGCGCGGACATGGCAGTGGTTCCGTAAGGATAAATGCTATCTGCGGACGCTGATCGATGAGCGATTCATCACGCGGGATTGGCGGGGGTGGACGGATATGACGGCGCCGAAGATCGCGTTGTAAGGAAGGTCTTCTTTTTTGAAGAAAAGAAGCAAAAAACTTTTATCCCTTTGCGCACGCTGCCGGCGAGACCCGCACCAACAGGCAAAAGTTTTTTGCTTCTTTTTTTCAAAAAAGAAGACCTTCCTCCTCAAATCCACCCACCGCCCGATCATGTGACGGCGCCCCCTTCGGCGGAAAATCCGCCGGGTCCGTGGTATCGAACAACTCTCCCTGCGTTCGGCTCAGCCGCATCACCGCGTTGGCGCGTGGCACGCGAAGCCGCACATAGGCCGCCAGGGCCGCATCCAGATCGGCCAGCTGCGCACAGGCGCGGCCGAGCACAGTGCCATCCTCGATGGCCATGGCCGCACCCAGGCCCAGGAAGGGTTGCATGGGGTGGGCCGCATCGCCCAGCAGGGCCACGCGGCCGGCCACCCAAGTCTGCCGCGGTTCGCGGGCGAAGATCCCCCATTTGATCAGCTTGCCGGGCGGGGCGCGCCGCACCAGCGATAGTACCGAAGGGTGCCAGCCGGGCAACGCCGCGAGCAGCTCCTCCGCCGCGGCCGGGCAGTTCCAACTGTCCTGCGCCCAAACCTCGCTGCGCATCAGCGCCACGCAATTGAGCAGCCGCCCGCGCGAGACGAGATAGCGGTTGAACACGCGGCCATGCCCGACGAACAGGCAGGCGGGGCCGCCCACCGCGGCAAAGTCCCCGGCAGCTTCCGCCGGGAGCATGAAGCGGTAGGCGATCTTGCCGGTAAACACCGGCGGCCCTTCCCCGAACACGATGCGCCGCACGGCGGAGCGCGCGCCATCCGCGCCGATCAACAGGGACGCCTTTGCCGATGACCCATCGGCGAATTGCGCGCCCACGCTGCCGGGCGAGGTTTCAATCCCCGTCAGGGCCGCGCCGAGAACGATCCGGTCATTCCCGAAGGCGCGCACGGCGTCTACCAGGATGGCGTGCAGATCGGGGCGGTAGATATGTGCGTCGTCGGGCTCCTCGCCGGGTTTGGCGGGCGCAGGCGGCGGGGCCGGCAGGCGCGCGCCGGTGCTGAAATGCACGTAGGCGAAGTCCCCGGCGGGTGCCATGTTCTCACGCAGCTTCGCTTCCAGCCCCAGGCTGATGCAGCATTTGATCGCGCCACGGCTGAGAGTGAGGCCCGCGCCGACCTCGCCGAGCACCGGGGCTTGCTCATAGACGCGCGTATCGACGCCCGCGCGCAGCAGCGCCAGCGCCGCGGTGAGGCCGCCGATACCGCCGCCGGCGACGATGCACGTCGATTCAACCATGGTTAGCGCACCTTAGGGCCCGGGCAAGCAAGGGGTAGCGCCGAACTTGCCATCCGCCGCGGGGGCGGTAACCTTTGCAGCCTCGCCTGCCCGGATCGTGGATAGGCGTGGCTGCCGGGGTTTCAGGCGGGCACCCTTATGTGGCCAAATGCAACCGCAAGCTGGAAGGCATCGATGAACCAGGACGTGATTATCTCCTGCGCCGTGACCGGCGCCGGCGACTCCACCGCACGCAGCCCCCACGTGCCGGTAACCCCCGCGCAGATCGCTTCCTCCTGCCTGGAGGCCGCGCGGGCCGGGGCCGCGATCGTGCATATCCACGTGCGCGATCCGGCCACCGGCCAGGCGGACCGCAAGCTGGAATACTATGACGAGGTGGTGGAGCGTATCCGCGCCTCCGATGTGGATGTGGTGCTGAACCTGACCTGCGGCATGGGCGGCAAGTTGTGCCTGGATGCGAAGAACCCCGCGGTGATCGTGGAAGGCACGGATATGGCCACCCCGTATGAGCGGGTGGAGCATGTGGGACGGCTGCGGCCGGAGATGTGCACGCTGGATTGCGGCAGCATGAATTTCGGCGATGGCCTGGCGATCAACCGCACCGCCGATCTGGAGATCATGGCGCGGCATGTGATGGAATGGAACGTCAAGCCGGAGCTTGAGGTATTCGATATGGGCCAGGTCGGCATCGCGCTGAAGCTGATCGCGCGCGGCGTGGTGCCGGGCAACCCGCTGTTCCAGTTCTGCCTGGGGATTGACGGCGGCGCGCCGGCGGCGGCGGAATCCATCATCGGCATGCGCGCGATGCTGCCGCCGGGCGCGGATTGGGCCGCGTTCGGCATATCCCAGCACGAGATGCCGATGGTGGCGCTGGCGGTGCTGCTGGGTGGCAACGTGCGTGTGGGGCTCGAGGATAATCTTTACCTGGAGCGTGGCGTGCTGGCCACCAACGAGCAGCTCGTGGAAAAGGCCGCCCGGATCATTCGCGATCTGGGGGCGCGGGTGCTGACGCCGGCGCAGACGCGCCAGAAACTGAAGTTGGAAAACATCTATAGGAGAGCCGCATGAGCGACGTTTTGGAAGCCCCGGTTCTGCGCAAGCTGAAGCCTGTGAAGGCGACGCCTGAGTCGCTGGCCGGCTATGGCTATGTGATCGGCGAGCCGGGCGGGATTTCGCGCGACAAGATGGATTTCTACGGCAAGCAGGTGCGCGTGACGCAGCCGGCGAATTTTCATGGCAATGACGATATCTGCCTCAATCTCGTCAGCTTCACCAAGCGCCCGCTGACGGTGCGCTGGATGGAATTTCATACCAAGCACACCCAGACGTTCATCCCGATGTCGGGCCGGCCGTTCTACATGGTTCTGGGCAAGCCGACCTGCCGGCGGCCGGATGGAACGTGGGACGAGAGCGAGAGCACGCTGCCCAACCCCGATGATGTGGTGGCCTTCGAATTCGATGGCTCGGCCGGGATCGTGATGGAGGTTGGTACCTGGCATGAGGTGCCGTTCCCGATCGAGGGCGATACGCATTTCATTTGCATCTGCACCAACGAGACCAATCATGATCTGGAAAACCAGGGACCGGACGGGGATTTCGAAGGCGGCGATCTGAGCAAGCGCAATCTGGTGAAGCATCTCGGTTATACGTTTGCCGTGGATGCATGATCGATCTGTACACCTGGTCCACGCCGAACGGGCGCAAGGTTTCGATCGCGCTTGAGGAAATGGGCCTGCCGTATACGGTTCATCCGGTTGAGCTGAAAGCCGGCGCGCAGAAGGCGCCGGCGTTTTTGAAGATCAACCCGAATGGGCGAATCCCGGCGATCGTGGATCGCGATGAGGATGATTTCGCGGTGTTCGAATCAGGGGCGATCCTGATTTACCTCGCGGAGAAATCGGGCATGCTGCTGCCGGTGGAAAAGCGCGCGCGGTCGGTGGTGCTGCAATGGCTGATGTGGCAGATGGGTGGGTTGGGGCCGATGCATGGCCAGGCCAATGTGTTTTTCCGCTATTTTCCGGAAAAGATCCCCGCCGCGATCGCCCGCTACCAAAATGAGACGAAGCGGCTGATGGGTGTGATGGATACGCGGCTGGCGGCGCACGCGTATCTCGCCGGCGATTACTCGATCGCCGATATCGCGTGCTGGCCCTGGGTGATGCAGCATGATTGGGCGGGGATCGATATTTCCGATCTGCCGAATCTGGGACGCTGGCTGGGGGCGATCGGGGCGCGGGCGGCGGTGCAGCGCGGGGCGGCGGTGCCGGTGGCGCAGGCGGTGCCGGATGTGGAGACGGGACGGGTGTTGGTGACGTAAGATGTTCTTTTTTGAAAAAAAGAGCCCAAAAACTTCTATCCCTGTGCGCGCGCTGCCGGCGAGTCGCGCGCCAACAGGCAAAAGTTTTTTGCTTCTTTTTTTCAAAAAAGAAGGCCTTTCTTCCTGATGTGGCCTCAAGACTCCCGCCTCGCCGTCTCCCTCGTCATCAACGTCGAGGAAGGTTCCGAGCGTTCGATCGCGCGTGGCGATTCCGGGATGGAGGCGGTGGACGAGCTGGGCATGTTCGTCAAAGGCCCCATTCGCAACTACGCCAACGAGAGCAATTACGCGTTCGGTATCACCGTGGGGGCGCCGCGCATTCTGCGCCTGCTGGCGCGGCATGGTTTTGCCACCACCTGGACGGTGTGCGGCATGTCGATGGAAAACGCGCCGGGGCTGGCCCGCGCGATCACCGCTTGCGGGCATGAGGCGTGCAGCCACGGCTATCGCTGGCAGTTTCAGTACAAGATGGATGAGGCGGCCGAGCGGGCGTTCATCCGCCGCGCGGCGGATGCGATCGAGGGCAGCACGGGGCAGCGTCCGCTTGGCTGGCTGAGCAGGTATCTGCCGAGCGACAACACGCGGCGGCTTTTGGCCGAAGAGGGTTTCTTTTATCACATGGACGATTTTTCCGGCGAGGTCCCGTTCTGGGATGTGGCCGGCGGTAAGCCGATCGTGGTGGTGCCGTATCAGATCGACACCAACGATATGAAGATGTGGTCCGATCCGGCCTATACCGCGCGGGCCTGGCTGGATTATGCGATCGACAGTTTCGACTATCTCTATGACGAGGCGGCAGACACGCGGGGCATGCTCTCGATCGGGCTGCATGCGCGCATTATCGGCCGGCCGGGCCGGGCGCAGGCGTTGGGCAAGCTGTTGCAGCATGTCGCCAGCCATAAATCCGTGTGGGTGGCGACGCGGCTGGATATCGCGCGGCATTTCGCGGCCACGTCGCCGTTCGCGGGATGAGTGCTGCGGCGCGGTTCGCGGCCCATGCTCTGGGGCTGGACTGGGCGGGGTTGCCGCCATCGGCACGGGAGAGCGCGAAGACTTTTCTACTCGATACGCTTGCGGTTGGCATCGCCGGCGCGCGGGCGCCGTTTGCCGATGCGGTGATGCGCAGCGAGGCCACGGGCGCGGGCAGGGCGCGCATCCTGGGCCGTGCGGGTGGGTTTGCGCCGCGCGATGCTGCTTTCGTGAACGCCACCCAGATTCATGCGCAGGAATTCGACTGCGTGCACGAACCCGCCGTGCTGCATCCGTGTTCCGCGGTGCTGGGCGCGCTGGTGGCGGAATGCTCCAGCCGGCCCGGCATCGATGGGGCGAATTTTGGCGCGGCGTTGGTGGCCGGGGTGGATATTGCCGTGGCGCTGGGCCTGGCGGGTACCGGCCCGCTCACATTCTTCCGCCCGGCGAGCGCTGGCATCTTCGGCGCCGCCGCCGCACTCGCGCGGCTTCGCGGCTTCAGCGAGGCGCAGACGGGTGCGGCGTTCGGCCATGCGCTGGCTTTCGCCTCCGGCACCATGCAGGCGCATGTGGAAGGCACGCCAGGGCTGGCGTTGCAGGTGGGCGCTGCCGCCCGCAGCGCGCTGGCCGCTGCCGATTTGGCGCAAGCAGGGGTGCCGGGGGCGGCGCAGTCGATAGAGGGGCCGTTCGGATATCTGGCGCTGTTCGAACGGGTGAATGATTTGCCGCCGGTGCTGGCGCGCCTGGGGCGGGTATTCGCCATCAGCGAATTGAGTCACAAGCCCTATCCCACCGGCCGGGCCGGCCATGGCGGCATCGGCGCGGTGCAGGCGTTGCTGCGCGACCATGATGTGCGGGCAGGCGACATTGCCGGCCTGCGTTATATGGCACCCAGCCTGATCGCGCGCCTGGTTGGCCGGCCTGCTCATGCGCGCATGCGCGTGGCATATGCAAGGCTGTGCCTGCCCTATCTCGCGGCGCGGACGGTGATGGATGGTTCCGTCGGTTTGGATGCGTTTTCTGATGAAGCCCTCAACGATCCGGCGGTGCTGGAATTCGCCGGCCGCGTGAGCGTGGCGGTGGACGGCAATCCTGATCCCGCCGCCTTCACCCCGGCCGTGCTGGAGGCCCGGTTGCACGGCGGGCGCCGTATCGACATCGCCGTGCCGGCGCTGCTCGGCAGCCCCGCCGTCCCGCTGGATCGTTCGGCGTGCTTGCGCAAGGTGCAGGCCTGCCTCGCGTTCGCCGGTGTGGCGATCGAAGCCGAGGAATTAGCCGCGCGCGTCGACCGGCTGGATGATGCGCCGGATGTGGCCGCCATCTTTGCCTAGCTGAATGAATTTCCCCATTTTGCATCGCAGGAGCCGCGCATGAAGGCCTATCAACTTGGCGAGCAGCAGGGCATCGCCTCGCTCACGCTCACCGAACGCCCTGACCCGGCACCTGGGCCGGGCGAAGTGGTGCTGCGCGTGCGCGCGGTCTGCCTGAACCACCGCGACCTCACTATCGTCGCGGGCCTGTATGGGCCGCGCCGGCCGGAAGCGCGCGTGCCGGTGTCTGACGGCATCGGCGAGGTGATCGCGCTCGGCGAGGGCGTGAGCGGTGTGAAGATCGGCGATCGCGCCATTTGCGGGCATTTCTGCGCCTGGATCGACGGTGCGTTCAGCCCCGCGGTGTTTGGCCGAGATCTCGGCGTGTCGCTCGATGGCTGGCTGGCGGAGCAGATCGTGGTGCCCGCCGCTGCCCTGGTGGTGGTGCCCGACAGCCTGACCGATGAGCGCGCCGTGCCGCTGGGGGCCGCGGGGTTGACCGCCTGGCACGCGCTGGTGGAGATCGGCCGAATCAAGGCGGGCGATCTGGTGCTGGCGCTGGGCACGGGCGGGGTTTCCATCTTCGCGTTGCAATTGGCCAAGATGCATGGGGCGCGGGTGGCGATCACCTCGTCCAGCGACGAGAAGCTGGCGCAGGCGCGGGCGCTGGGCGCCGATATTGTGGTGAATTACCGCAGCACGCCGGATTGGGGCGCGGCGGTGATGGCGGCCTCCGGCGGGGCGGGGGCGGATATTATTGTGGAGACGGGCGGGCTGGCCACGCTCAGCCAGTCGATCGCGGCGGCGGCCCCCAATGGGCGCATCGGGTTGATCGGCGCTTTGGCTGGGGTGCCGGATCAGGTTCTGCCGAATTTTTCGACCATCCTGGGCAAGAACCTGGTGCTGCGGGGGATTACCGCGGGCAGCCGGCGCATGCTGGCGGACCTGGTGCGCGCGGTGGATGCGAACGGCGTGGTGCCGGTGATCGGCGGGCGGTTCGGGTTTGATGAGGCGGCGGCGGCGTATGGGTATTTGAAGTCGGGGGGGTGTCTGGGGAAAGTTTTGATAACGAATTAAGGTCGTTACCGACTGCCTCCCCTCAGTGATTTTGCCCGAAGCGTGGGATAGGCTGCTTGCCGGCCCATCCGGGGAGCAGCGGGAGAAGCCACCCGGTGTCACGTGTCTGTGGTCCTGTGGCGGGCGTCGTGGAGCGGTGGGCTGAAGCCCACCCCACTTATCACTGCCCTGCCTGCCCGAAATGCGGTTAGATTTGGCACCCACGTTGGCTGGCGCCAGCCGCGTGCCAATCTATGCTCGCCTGAGGAGGCTGCAACGATGGACGGCGACATACAAACACGACCGGCGCCCCCGGTTTACGATGGGCCGCCGGATTATCGGCAGGTGGGCCGCCATGGCGTGTTCCCGGAGCTCTCGCATGACGAGATCGAGCGGCTGAATTTTCTGGCGCTGATGAACCGCCATCTCGCAGGCAGGGTGATGCCCTATGTGCGCTCCGCGTGGGAAGCGCGGGGCGCGCCCGCCTTCCAGGCGGCGCATGGCCGCAAGCCGGCCGACCGCCATGAACTGCGGCACGCCCTGCTGGGCGAGCCGGCGTTCCGCACCTGGTCCGCCCTGCGGCGGATGACGATGGAACAGCGCCAGCAGGCAGGGCGATGGGCCACGCTGCGGCAGGCGGAGGAACTGGCGGCCAAAGCGCGGGCGCTGACTGATGGTGATCCGCGCCTGTCGCTGGACCCCACGCTGACGGTGCCGCGCTATATCGCCGCGATCGATCACCACTGCATGCCGGGCAGCTACCACACGGAAAATTTCCCCGGCGATGTCGCGGGTGCGGCAAATTACGATCACGGGATCTTCGCCACCACGGGCGGCCAGCTTGGGCGCTTCACCGATGGCGGCGGGCAGGGCGTGATGCAATGGATCCGGCGCCATATGCCGGATTTCGCGCCCAAGCGAATCCTGGAGATCGGCGCCACCGTGGGCCACAGCCTACTGCCGATTGCCGCGGCGTATCCGGAGGCGGAAGTGATCGCCGTGGATGTCGGCGCGCCGGTGCTGCGCTACGCGCTGGCACGCGCCAAATCCCTGGGCATCGCCAACCTGCGCGTGATCCAGGCGGACGCGACACACCTGCCGATGTTCGCCGATGGCAGCTTCGACTGGGTGCAGTCCACCATGTTCCTGCACGAACTCTCCGGCCCCGCGATGGGCGCCATCTTCGCGGAATGCCACCGGCTGCTGCGGCCGGGCGGCATCATGCTGCATGTGGAGCAGCCGCAATACGCCGCCGACATGCCGGTCTTCGAGCAGACGATGCGCGACTGGGACGCCTTCTATAACAACGAGCCGTTCTGGAGCACGATGCACGGGCTGGATCTGGATGGGCTGGTGGTGCAAGCCGGCTTTGCGCGCGAGAACCTGCTGCATGGCGGCGTGACCGCGGTGGTGGATAAATCCGTCTTTCCCGATGCGGCGGACGAGGAAGGCGAGGATTTCGGCCGCAAGGCCGCCTGGCACATCGTGGGCGCACGGCGGTGAGCGTGGCCGACGCCCTGGCGGGCGCCTCCGCCAAACCGGCCGGCAAGCGGCCCTATTTCCTGAATCCGGAGACCGAGCGCGTGCTCGCCATCACCATGGCGGTGGTGCAGGAACTCGCCGTCGCCCGCACCCGGATCGACACGCTGGAACGCCTGCTGGAACGCCAGGGCCTGATCAGCCGCGCCGATATCGAGGGCTTCGCGCCCAGCACGCAGGAGGCTGCGGAGCGGGGCGCATGGGTGCAGGAATATCTGGTGCGGGTGCTGCGGATCGTGCAGCAGGAGGGCGAGGCGGCGGCGGCGGGGGCGGAGTTGGCGTCCGAGGAGCTGGCGGCGGAGCTGGTTCAGTAGAAAAAAGAAAGAATCTTCTTTTCTGAAGAAAAGAAGCAAAAGACTTTTGACTGTTGGGTGTGGCTCGCGGGCAGCGTCCGCAGCGGGCTAAGGGGCCTTCCCGTACTGGCGGGGCATCCCACTTCCGAAACTCGGCTTGCAACCCGTCCCGGCGCGTGAACACACTTGCAGCCAGAGTCTAAGGATACCACCCGCGATGCGCCTTCCCATTGTGCTGGCCTTGGCCGCCGCCCTGGCCCTTCCGGCTTCAGCCATCGCGCGCGGCGTGCCGGATGGGTTCGCCGACCTGGCGCAAAACCTGCTGCCGGCGGTGGTGAACATCAGCTCCACGCAGAACGTGCAGACCGCGAGCTCCGACAAGGGGCCGGAAATGCCGGTGTTTCCGCCCGGATCGCCCTTCGAGCAGTTCTTCAAGGACTTCATGAACCGCCACGGCCATGGCGGCGACAACGGGGATAACGGCGAAAACGATCAGGGCGACGAAGGCGATAACGAACAGGCGCCGGCCGACCCCCACCAGGGCCACCCGCACCGCATGCAGTCGCTCGGATCGGGTTTTATTGTTGATCCCTCGGGGATCATCGTCACCAACAATCATGTGATCGAGGGCGCCGACGAGATCAGTGTGACGCTGCAGGACAACACGACCCTGAAGGCCACGCTGATCGGCCGCGACGACCATTTCGATATCGCCGTGCTGCAGGTGCATGCGGACCATCCGCTGCCGGCGGTGCATTTCGGCGATAGCGATGTCAGCCGCGTGGGCGATTGGGTGCTGGCGATCGGCAATCCGTTCGGCCTCGGCGGCACGGTGACCGCCGGCATCATTTCTGCCCGCGGCCGGGATATCCAGGAAGGGCCGTACGACGACTTCATCCAGACGGACGCGGCGATCAACCGCGGCAATTCGGGCGGCCCGCTGTTCAACATGGATGGCCAGGTGATCGGCATCAACACGGCCATCTACTCGCCTTCAGGCGGGTCGATCGGCATCGGGTTCTCCATCCCGTCGGACGAGGCGAGCAACGTGGTGGCGCAGTTGCGCAAGTTCGGCCGGCCGCGGCGCGGCTGGCTGGGGGTGCGCATCCAGCAGGTGACGCCCGATATCGCCGAGAGCCTGGGGCTGCATGAGCCGGCGGGCGGAGCGCAAGGCGCACTGGTGGCGGGCGTGAACCATGATGGGCCGGCCGATCGCGCGCATATTCAGAACGGCGACATCATTCTCAGCTTCAACGGCAAGCCTCTGCGCGCGCTGAACCGGCTGCCGCTGCTGGTGGCGGAAACGCCGATCGATGCGCATGTGCCGGTGGATATCTGGCGCGCCGGCAAGCGCCAGACGGTTGAGGTGGTGGTGGCCGAAATGCCGGACGACATCAAGCCGGCCGAACCCGCCAAACCGCGCCTGCCGCCGGCCAACCCTTCGGTCGAATTGTCCGGGCTGGGGATGAAGCTGTCGCCGCTGACCGATGCGGCGCGGCAGAAATACAAGATCGATGCGCAGCAGAAGGGCATCGTGATCACCGATGTGGCGCCCGATGGCACAGCCGCGGATCATGGGCTGAAGGCGGGCGATGTGGTGGTGGAGGTGTCCCAGGCGCCGGTGGCGACACCGGCGGACATGCAGAAGCGGATTGATGAGGCGCGGACGAATAGCCGCAAATCGGTGCTGCTGCTGGTGCAGGGGCAGGATGGGTTGCGGTGGGTGCCGTTGCCGGTGCCGAAGAAAAGTTAAGGCCTTCTTTTTTGAACAAAAGAAGCAAAAAACTTTTGTCCGTTCAGGTGCGTACTGAGCCGTTGGTGTCGGAGAGTTGGTGAGGGCGCCGGAATAAAAGTTTTTTGCTTCTTTTTTTTCAAAAAAGAAGATTTCTTATTTTTGTTTTTCTTCCTCCCACCCGCCCCCCAACGCCCGATACAACGCCACCACATCATCCGTGAGCGTCAACTCGGTTTGCACGCTCTGTTGCCGTGCGCTGGTCAGCGTGCGCTGGGCATCCAGCACCTGGATGAAGGTATCCACGCCGTCCGCGTAGCGGCTGCGCGCGAGGGAGAGCGTGATCTGGGCCGAATTGACGGTTTCCTGTAGTTTTGCCAGTGCGGCGCGATCGGTGCGGTAGGCCACCAGCGCGTCTTCCACCTCGCGCAGGGCGTTCAGGACCGTGCCGCGGTATTGCAGGGCGGCGGCTTCCTCCTGCGCGCGGGCCAGTTTCAGGTTGGCGCGCAGCCGGCCGCCCTGGAAGATGGGCAGCGAGACGCTGGGGCCCAGCGTGTAGAAATGGCTGGCCCAGTTCGTGAGGTAGCTCGCATCGATCGCGCGCAGGCCGAGGCTGCCGGTGAGCGATACGTCCGGGTAGAAGCCGGCCACGGCCACGCCGACATTGGCGGTGGCGGCATGCAGTTGGGCTTCGGCCTCGCGTATGTCCGGCCGGCGGCGGGCGAGGGTGGAGGGCAGGCCCACGCCCACCACTTGCGGCACGGCGGGCAAGGCCGCGGGCGGGACAAGTTCCGCATCCAGCGTGCCGGGCGGCTGACCCACCAGGACATTGAGCTGGTTGATGGCCTGCTGCGCCTGGCTCTCGTAGCCTGGCAGGCTGCGTTGCGTGTCGGAGAGTTGCGTGCGGGCCTGTTCCACGTCCAGCCCTGTGGCCAGCCCGTGGAGCTGACGTATCTGGGTGAGCTGAAGGGAATCCTGGGCCTCGGTGATGTTGGCTTGCTGGCTGGCGGTGAGCGCCTGGGCGCCGCGCAACTGCATATAGGCCCTGGCAACGTCGCTCTCCAGCATCACCAGCGCATCGTTGGTGGCTTCCACCTGCGCGGCGCTTTGCGCGCGGGCCTGCTCCACCGAGCGCCGCACCCGGCCGAACAGGTCCAGCTCCCAGGAGGCATCCAGCCCGTATTGGAAGAGGTTGATCGGGCCGCTGAGCTTGTTCAGCAGTTGCGTGCCGTCGGTGGCCGTGGTGTTGCCCAGGCCGGACTGATACTGGTTCAGCTTGGAGTTCTTGTCCGCCAGGGAGTTCAGCCCGCTATAGGCACCCTGCGAATCGAGGATGCCCTTCAGCCCGAGTTGTTCGCGGGTGTATTCGGCCTGGCCGTTCAGCGAGGGCAGGCCCGCGGCGCGCGCCACGGCCACTTGCTGACGGGATTCCATCACCCGCAGCACGGCCTGCTGGAGGTCCAGATTGCCGGCGATGGCGCGTTGCATCAGCCGGTCGAGTTCGGGATCGGCGAAATTCTGCCACCATTGTGGATCGGGGTTGCTGCGGGGGGTGACGCGCGCCTCCGTCCGCACTGAAGGATCGTGCCAGGTGGTGGCCGGCGGCGGCGTGGGTGGGGCGAATTTCGGCCCCACCGTGCACCCTGCCAGCGCGCCGAAAGCGGCGCCAGCGGCCAGGCCGCGTCGTGCCCTGCCCATCCCGGCGGATCGCCGCCGCACATCTCCGCCAAACACCCGATCGCTCATCCTGCAAGTGCGCGCCGCACAAAACATGCGCGCGCGGTTCATCATACGCACATCGCGGTGATCGGGCACCCCGGTTAGGTGATCGCCAGAGCATTTTCCGATCGTTTTGACTCAGGTGAGCCGGTCGGAAAATGCTCCAGCTCTTTGTTTTGACGAGCATCTTTGTCCGACAGGTAACCCCATGTGGTCGGATGATGCTCTAGCTTGCGTGGGCGAGTTGCATGATTTGGGAGGGGAAGGCGCTGCGAATCCGCGGCATGATTTCGGCGGCGAAGACCGGCATGGAGGCCAGATAGTCGGGGAAAATCAGCATCATGCCGTCCAGCTCGCAACGGTCCAGCAGCTCGATCATGCGGGTGCCGACGCTCTGGGGCGAGCCGATGATGCGCGCGGACATGAAGCCGGAGCGGGCGCTTTGCACGAAGGCGTTCTCCCGCCCGATCTCCTGGTCGAGAAACCCGTAGGCGCGCATCATACCGAAGCAGGCTTCCTCGTCGAAGCCGGAGCGGAACAGGTCGGCCTGCGCCTGCGCTGCTTCGTCCGTCTCGCCGATCACCAGCGTGATCATCGTATAGGTGCGGATCCTGCGGCCGAGGTCGCGCGCCATGGCTTTGACGCTGCGGCTGATACCTGCGAGCTCCGCATCGTCGCGGCCGCCGACGAACATCGCGTCCATCCGCGCGGCGGTGAAGCGCATGCCTTTGGGCGAGGTGCCGGCGCAGACCAGAAATGGGGATTTGGGGGGTTTGGGATCGGACTGGCAATCCTCCATGGTGAAGTAGCGGCCTTTGAAGGTGACGGATTCCTCGGTCCAGAGCCGCTGCACCACCTCGATCCATTCCTCGGCCAGGTCGTAGCGTTCGTCGTGGCCGACATCGTCGCGCCAGGCGTGCATCTGTTCGAACTCGCCCTTGTAGCTGCCGGTGACCACGTTCAGCCCGGCGCGGCCGGCGCTGACCTGGTCCAGGGTCGCGACCATTTTCGCGGTCACCGCCGGGTTTTGCAGCAGGGTGTGGACGGTTGCGACAACGCGCACCCGGTGGGTGACGGCGGCGAGCGCGGCCATGAGGATCTGCGAATCCAGGGCATAGCGCCAATGCTGGGTGCGGCCGCCATAGCCGCGCCATTTGGCCATGGACATGATGAAGTCGAACCCGCTCTCCTCGGCCAGCATCGCGACGCGGCGGTTATAGTCGTAGGAGCCGTCCAGGCGTGGGGCGGTGGTGGAGAGGATCCATCCGCCATTGGCCATGGGCAGAAAGATGCCCATGTCCTTGCCGCCCTGATCGGAGGGCAGGCCAAATTCCTGTGCTGTGACATTCATCATTGTTTTTTCCTCCCGGCCTTGCCGCCTCGGCCACATTAGGGGCGGCGGGGAAGGCAAAGCCAGGGCTTCGAACGCCAGCGCACCATCTTAGCGCGGAAAAGCCTAGCCACGCGGCGTATATGAAAAGTCATGCAGGACGTGCGCCGTTATGGCGTTCGTGCCGATTCCGGCAACTGCCCAGAGATTCAACCACGAAGACACGAAGACCACAAAGTAATGCACGAAGGAAGGGAAAATAGAATGTCGGGCGCAACACATCGGCTTCAGGTGAGCTTGTAAAGACTTGCCCAAATTCCCGCAGGGCTGAAGGAAACGGTTTGTCGCAGCAAACAATCTCTTCGTGATAAGCTTCGTGCTCTTCGTGTCTTCGTGGTTCACTCCTTTTCTGCTTCAGCCGAGCCAGGCGTAGGCGGTGCGCAGGTCGGTGACCATGGCGGCGTATTCGCGGGCGCGGCTCGATTCGTCGGGGAGACGTAACAGGAAGGAGGGGTGGACCGTGACCATCGCAACGCCGCCGGGGAGCGCGATCCGGCGGCCGCGCTCACGCGAGATCGTCACCGGGCGGCCGAGCACGGCACGCGCGGCGGACGCGCCCAGCAATACCGTCACCACCGGCTTGATGATCTCGCGCTCCTGATCAAGCCAGAAGCGGCACAGCTCGATCTCCGAGGCATCCGGCGTTGCGTGAATCCGGCGCTTGCCACGGGGTTCGAATTTGAAATGCTTCACCGCGTTGGTCACATATACCGTCGCGCGCGGCACGCCGGCTTCCGCGAGCACGCGATCCAGCATTTGCCCGGCGGGACCCACAAACGGGCGCCCGGCCAGATCCTCCTGATCGCCAGGCTGCTCGCCGACCAGCATCAGCCGCGCATCGAAAGGTCCTTCGCCGAAGACCGTCTGGGTCGCATGCTTGTACAGCCCGCATAGACGGCAACCGGATGCCTCCGCGGCCAGCGCTTGCAGCCCGCCAGGCGCGGCTTGAGCCGGCTGCGGCCGCACGCGGGCCGCACGCTCGGATGATACGACAGGCCGCTCCACCATCGCCTCCGTCCGCTCCCGCGCGTGGCGCACCAGCTCGGGAATCGCGGCGGCTTCCGGCAGGTTACGCCAGTATTTTTTGGGCATTTCCGATGTCATGGCCGCGATCTTCAGGCGCGCGGGATTAAAAATGCTGGCGAAATAGGCGCGCCAATAGGCCTCCAGGCGGTCGTCGTCCGGCACCTCCTCCCGCCGCGCGCCGGCGGCCAGGCGCAGGGTTTCCCCATCCCAATGGGCGCTGCGATAGGGCGTGAGAATGCTCCATGTCATCGTCGCGAAACGCCTGACGAAAAAGGGCGCGTTGGCCTCCACGATGTAATGGTCAGGCTCGAACCAGCCCACGTAGCGCACGGTGCTCTCGGCGTGCACTTCCCTAAAGCGCAGGAAGGCGCGCATCTTGTGCGTATCGCGCCGCACCGCCTGCGCCAGCCGCACCACGCGCGCGACAAGCGGATCGGCCGCATCCTCCACGATGTGCTTCTCGCCGCGATGCGCACGCCAGATCAGCGCATAGAGCAGCGCGAAGCGTTCGGGATCGCGCGCCTGGATGGCGGTTTCGGCCATCTCCACCAGTGCGCGCGGCACGGAAAACGCGCCGGATACGGGCGCGGCGGGTTCGGCTTGCGCGAACAGGTCGGACGCCTCTTCAACGGACCAGACGACATCCTGCGGCGGGATGCCGCGCAAGGCGAGGCCGCGGGCGGCGGAGCGCCAGCCGTCGAAGTCGGTGACGTGGCTGAGGATGATGCTTTGCACGGAAGCCTCAGAAAGAAAGGATGTTCTTTTTTGAAAAAAAGAACCAAAAAACTTTTGATACTTGGCGCGCGCCTCGCCGGCAGCGCGCGCAAAGGGGCAAAAGTCTTTTGCTTCTTTTTTTCAAAAAAGAAGACCTTGCCTTGCCTTTCTTACCGGCGCCACCGAGTCCAGCGCCGCCCCCGGATGATGATCCACCACCACCACGAACGGCATCACCTTGCGCACCGGCAGATGCAGCCGCGCCAGATCATCGACCCGCAGCCGCCGGTAACGCCGCGCCTGGAGCAGGCGATTGACGGTTTTCACGCCCAGGCCGGGCACGCGCAGCAGCATCTCCCGGTCCGCGCGGTTCAGGTCCACGGGGAACAGCGCCCGGTGTTGCAACGCCCAGGCGAGCTTGGGGTCCATCTCCAGGCTCATGTTGCCGGCGGCATCGGTTGCCAGCTCGTCCACCCGGAAGCCGTAGAAGCGCAGCAGCCAATCCGCCTGATACAGCCGGTGTTCGCGCACCAGCGGCGCGGGCCTGGGCGGCAGGGCGGAAGATGAATCCGGGATCGGGCTGAACGCCGAGTAATACACGCGGCGCAGGCCGTAGGATCCGTACAGATCGGTGCTCATCTGCATGATGGCGCGGTCGGAGCTTTCGTCCGCGCCGACGATCACCTGCGTGCTTTGTCCGGCCGGGGCGAAGCGGGGCGCGCGCTTTTCGGCGCGGGATTCCTCGATTCGCAGCCGCATCCGGCCCATGGCGCGCTTGATGCCGCCGATGCTTTTTTCCGGCGCCAGGCGGTGCAGGCTGGCTTCGCTGGGCAGCTCGATATTGATGCTCAGCCGGTCGGCATAGCGGCCGGCTTCCGCCAGCAGCGCGGGGTCGGCGTCGGGGATGGTTTTCAGGTGAATATAGCCGCGNNTCGATGCAGTTGCGCCGGTAGAATCCGAGCGTGAGGCTGACCACCTCCTCCACCGTGAACCTTGCCCGCTGCACATTGGAGGACCGGCGGTTGATGCAGTAGATGCAGTCATACACGCAGGAATTGGTGAGAAGAATTTTCAGCAGCGAAATGCAGCGGCCATCCGGCGCGTAGGCGTGGCAGATGCCGATGCCCTCCGTGGAGCCCACGCCGGTGCGCGCGCCCAGCGAGTTGCGCTTGTCGGTGCCCGATGAGGCGCAACTCGCATCGTATTTGGCCGCGTCCGCGAGGATCTCCAGCTTGCGGAGCAATTCCATCTGGCATGTTTCCTTTTCGTTCTTCTCCTATCTACAGGCGTCGGCGTGTTTTTCAACGCGCTCGGACCATCGGTCGTCGAGCCTTCACTGCCACAAGAGAAAGTGTGTTCTTTTTTGAAAAAAAGAACCAAAAAACTTCGTGTCTTTTGCGCCCCGTGCCCGGGAGGCCCGCTTCAACAGCGCGTGAGATGGGGCGCCCGCAGGCATTTATGCAGGAAATCGGGTCGCCGGTTCGTCAAAAGATTTTCTAAATATCTGGGCATTTCATCGCTTTCGCGTTACGATTCGTTACGGCGGGTCCATGGCCGCCATGCACAGGAGTTTACGTACTGCAGACGTTGGTCTCCTGGCCTGCCTTTCCGGCGCATAACAGCGGCGTTGAGCCTGCCCCCGCCATTTTTCTGCACACCAGTTGGCGCAGCGGCGGCACATGGATCTGGAGCCGGTGCCGGCAGTCGCCGCGCGTGCGCGCCTTTTACGAACCCCTGCACGAGCAACTGGGCACGATCAGCAAGCGCCAGATCGCTCAGCTGCGTCCCGGGTCGTGGCAGTCCAACCACAGCGAAACCGAGCCGTATTTTCAGGAATACACCAATCTGATCCGGCCCGGCGGGCGCGGCGTGGCCGGGCATGAAAGCCGCTTTGCCTTCAGCCGGTACTTCCTGGCCCCGGGCGAGGCGGATGCGCCACTGGCGGCCTATATCGGCAGCCTGATGGCCGGGGCCCGCGCAGACGGGCGCATCGCGGTTTTCAAATTCTGTCGGTCGCAAGGCCGCGCCGCCTGGTTCGAGCAGCATTTTCCGCAAGCCTTGCATGCGGTGGTCTTACGAGATCCGGTGGCGCAATGGCAGTCCACCCAGACGCTGCTGCATGAGAAACGCAACCGCTATTTCACCGTGGCCCCCCTTTTGGTGCTGGCCCGCAATGCCGGCCACCCTCTCGTGCGGGAGGCGGTTGCCTGCCTGGATGTGCGGTTGCCGGAGCTTCATAGCGAGGATTTGGCCTATGGCGTGGAGCTGTGCTGGCGGCATGTGAAGCGGCAGAGCGATGCCGAGCGGTATCGCGGCTTCCTTGCATTCTGGGCGGCCACGTCGCTCGCCGCCCTGGATAGCCGGGCGCTGCTGATTGACGCCACCGCCATGAGCAGCGAGCCCGGCCATCGCAGCGATGTCGAGGGCGCGCTGAGCGGGGCGATCGGCGAAGCGGTCGCTCTGGTGCCGCATGCCGATGCTGGCTGCCCGCTGCTGCCTGGCGGCGCATGTGCCGAGGCGCACCGCGCGGCCGCGGCGATGATCTGCGCGCGGCGTACCAGGTTGGAACCGGCGCGGCTAAATATTCTGCTGGGCAAGCTGCTGCCGCATGGTGGTCATCCGGCCCCGGGCCATCCGCGCCGCGTGGTGCCCTTTGCGGAGAAGTCCAGCCGACCGCCGCCGCGCGTGGTGACTGCCGCGCTGATCGTTGCCGCGAATGTGCTGCAGCAGTTGCGTCAGTTGCACGGCATGTCGATCACACGCCTGCGGGCCATACGCAGCTTTTGAAGCATCAGTAATCGTCGACGATGTCGCTGCCGAGCGTTGAGAGTTGGTTGCGGGCGTACATCTCCTCGGGCTCTTCGTCTTCCTCGGGCGGTGCGGCCAGGATCGCCAGCATGTGGTCGAAGGCCGGATCGCATTTGAAATCCGTGCGCCAATCCATGGCGCCCGCGTCGTCGCGCCAGAAGCCCGCGAACAGATCGTCCGTCCAGATTCCATGGCCGGCGGAGAACAGCATCACCCCGGCTGCACCACCTCGGCCGAGCCAGCCGGGGCCCACGGCCAGGCTTGCCGCGTCGCCTGGGAACAGACGCGCCACGGCGCCATCGAGCCGGAAGGGCAGAATTGCGTCGCGCATGATGGCTCCGTGGATATGCGCGGGACGCTAGGCAATGTTTCGACGCAGGGCAATCAGTCCCTTCCCGGCGATCCGGGCGCCAAACCCCGACGTGCCTCGAGTACCGAAAGTTTTTTGGTTCTTTTTTTCAAAAAAGAACCGCTTTCTTCCCGCCCGCCGCCAGCGCTGCCCTCACCTTGCCGCCCAGTGGCGACCCTAGCCCCGTCACCGGATCCCATCCCGGCGCCGCCGAAAATCCGCCATTGGTGCCGGACACGATGTCGGTGAGCGCGGCGGTGTTTGCGTATAGCGTTGGGTTCACGAAGCCCGCTTTGCTGCCGGTGCTCTGGTTGATCAGTGCCAGCAGCCCGGCCCAGAGCGGGGCGACGGCGCTGGTGCCGCCGATCACGGTGGGGGTGCCGTCCACGCTCACCTGGTAGCCTGTCTCGGGGTCGGCATCGCCGGCGACATCGGGGACGCCGCGCCTGGCGTTGGTGACCCCCGTTTGCCAGGACGGCCGCGCGAACAGCGCCGAGTAACCGCCGCCCGAGGCGCCACCTTGCGCGCCATCGTTCCACGCGACCTCGGTGCCGCCTTTGCGCAGGCTGGTGCCGCCGCAGCCGAGGACATTCACGCTGGAGGCCGGGAAATCGACGTGATCGCCGCCGGTGGTTACCCCGTCGGTTGCGCCGTTGTCGCCCGAAGCGACGCACACGGTGATCCCGAGGGTGACCGCCTGGGCGAGTGCCTGGTCTATGGCGTCTATATCCTGCTGGGCGTAGCTGGATTCCGGACCGCCCCAACTGATCGACATGACCGAGGGGGCATTTGTCGTGTCGTTCGCTGCGGCGGAGATGGCATTGTGGAAGCCGCTGCCCTGGTTGGGCGCGAAATAGGCGACGATGTTGGCCGCCGGCGCCACCGAGCCCGCGACCTCGATATCCAGTTGCACCTCGCCATCGGCACCGTTCGGGTCGCCATCGGGGGCGTTCTGCGTATCGTCCACGCTGACGCTGGTGAGTGTGCCGGTGCGATCGATGCCGGCGGCGGAGAAATACGCCGCCACCTGCGCCGCCTGATACCCGCCGCCCAGTTCGATCAGCGCGATCGTCTGGCCGGCGCCGGTGAGGCCGGAGGGGAACTGGTAGATCGATGCCACCTGCGCCGGCGTGTAGGATGTGGGTGTAGCGGCCGCGCTGGCGGTGCGGAAATGCGGTTTTGCGACTGGCCGCTGATCCAGCCCCATGACCGCGACCACCTCGGCCGCGAGGTTATCCGGCAGCGCCAGGTGGCCGGTGCGCGCCACGAAGCGCTTGCCGCTTGCGCCGGCGTAGATGCCGATCCCCTCCGGCTGGAAGGCCGCGATTGCCTGGGCGTAGGTGCCGCGCAGCTTGACCACATGGGCTCCGGCATCCGCATGCATGACGTGGAGGCCGAAGCTTTCCGCGAATGTCCGCACGTCGTGCATCACCGCGGCGCGGGTACTGTGCTTGCGGGCGTAGGCGGCGTGGCTCATGCCCGGCCCGGCCGCGTAGATCTCCGGCCCATGCGGCACGCCGGGTCGCAGCACGATGGTGATCTGCACCTCCGCCTGCATGTCCACATCGGCGACCCTGGTTTCCGCGGGGGCATGGCGGTGACTGGCGTGGAATGCTGGCATCGGGTGAACTCCTTCGGCCTGCTTGAAGCCTGCATCGGTCGCACGGCTGCGCCCGTTCACGTTACCCGGCGCGCGGCGCTGGGCCAAACCCGTTTGTCGCTCTACATCCTGGCAGCATGCCCCGGCGCCCACGCCCCCTTTCCGAGCACGACCGCGCCGCCTGGGCGGACTATGTTCGCCACGTGCGGGCGTTGCAGGGGCGCGAGGTTCCGCCGCCGCCCGCGGCGCCACCGCCGCCGCCGGCACCCAGAGCGCCAGCTGTCGCGCTGCCGCGCGCGCCCGCGCCGCGTGCGGCAGCCCCTGCCGTGGTGACGGGCATACAGCCGCCCGGGTTGGACAACGCCACCTGGTCGCGGTTTCGCGGCGGCAAGCTGGCGCCGGCGCGCACGCTGGATTTGCACGGCAAGACCGCCCAGGCCGCCTTCCATGCGCTGGAGCGTTTTCTGCACAGCGCGCATGCCGAGCATTTGCGCTGTGTGGAGGTGATCACGGGCCGCGGATCGGGTGAGCAGGGCGGCGTGATCCGCCGCGAACTGCCGATGTGGCTGAACCTGCCGAGCCTGCGTCCTTTGGTGTTGGCCACATGCCACCCACACCCGTCAAACGCCGGAAGTACCCGGTTGTTGTTGAGGCGGATCAAATAGATAAAAGTTCTTCTTTTTTGAAAAAAAGAAACAAAAAACTTTTACCTGTTGGGTGGTGTTTTACGCGGCACCGTTATTTCTGGCGGAGGCAGGCGGTGAGGATGGTGCCGGCTTCGGTGCCGGTTTTGGCGACGTGCCAGGTGGCGGAGACTTTGCAGCGCTTGGCGTCGTCGTCCGAGGCGTGCACGGCGAGGCCCTGGTCCACGCATTGCCGCCACTCGGCCATGGCCGGGTCGCTCACCATGATCAGCGCGCAGGCCTGAACCAGCGCCTTGGCGCCGGGCGGCTCGTTCTTCTTCACCATCCGGTTCAGGGCGCGCGCGGATTGCAGCTCGGCGGTGATGCAGGCGCCCATGCTGGCCTTGTGGTCGGCGCAGCTGGTGTTGAAGGCGTCCCAGCCGGTCTGCACTTCGTCGTCCTTCAGCCCGGCCAGCGCGGCGGCGGCCGTCGGATCGGCCCGCAGCGTGGCCGCGCATTCCGCGATGCCCTGGGCCGAGGCCTGATCGGCCAGCTTTTCCGGCGTATCCGCGTCCAGGCTTGGGTCGTGGTCGCGCTGCAGTTGCGACTGCACCACCGCCAGCATCACCTTTGGCGAAAACGCGGGGTTGGTGGCACACAGCGCCTCCATTTGACCGGCCCGCGCGGGCGCCAGTGCCATCATGCCCAGGAACAGGGCGCTCATCAGAACATATCTCATGGCTGGGGACCCTAAAGAAAACCCGCACGGGATTGAAGCCACCCAACGCCGAACCGACCGCCCAGTGCCCCGTTTTCCCCCAAACGCAGCAGGTGCCGCATGCCGACCCTTCCTCGCCACCCATCCGCCGGGTGGGCCACGCCCTGACAACGCTCTTCGCCCCGTGGCGCGGTGCGGCGGCACTGGCACTTGCCGTGGCCGCTGTCGCGTGGCCTGCCCTGGCGGGGCCGCCGACAGTGCTGCACTACACCGCCCGCCTGCACGGCGTGCCACTGCTGGGTGCCACGTTCTGTCTCCAACTGGGTGCCACATCCTACCGGGCCGGATTTTCCGCGCGCACGCTGGGCCTGGCTGAGGTGATCGCCCATGCGCGTAGCGATGCGGGCGTCGCGGGCATGATCACCGGCACCACGATCAATCCGACCGCCTATGCCGAGCATGGCCGCCTTTCCGGCAAGGAGCATTGGGTTGCCATCGGCTACAGGGGTGGCAATCCGGTGCTGCAGACCCTCACCCCGCCCCCTGACGATCGTCTGCCGATTCCGGCCGCGGACACCGCGGGCGCCGTGGACGGTTTGAGTGCGCTGGCGCTGGAATCCTTTGTCGCCACCCGCACCGGCGCGTGCCAGGGCGAGGCGTTGGTTTACGACGGCTTCCAGCTCCGCCGGGCCACGACCCGTACCGGCGGCCGGGATGTGCTGGCCGCGACGCCGCATTCGGTTTTCGCGGGCCCGGCACTGCGGTGCGAGACCGAGTCGGTGATGCGCGGCGGGTATCTCAAATCGCAGCCGATCCCGCCGCAGCAGAAACCGCGCTTCAGCAAGGTCTGGCTCGCTCCGGTGACGCATGGGGGACCGGATCTGCCGGTGCGCCTGGTGTTCGATGCGGATTTGCTGGGGGACATTGTGGTGGATATCGATTCAGTCACGCAGGGGGAAAGCCCGATCTGTCGTGGCGCGCCCTGATCTGCCTTGGGTGAAATTCGCCCGCACGTCGGCCAGCGTGACCATCAGCGTCTTTCACTCCGGCGGCGACGGCTCAAAGCCGAGCGCCACGTAAACCCCGTGAGCCTGCCCGGCGATAGCATGCACCTACCGCAGCGCGATTATCCTTGCGCCATCCCCACCCCACGCGGCATAGATGGTGTGTCCCAACCACCCGTGCGGGAGAGTAGCAGGCGATAAACCTGCCGCCGAAGGCGCAACCGGCCCCCGGAAACGCTCAGGCACCCAGGACCGCCACGGGGAAGGGATCTCTGGAAAGCCGGCGGGCGACCGCCGCACCGACGGAGTAAGGGCAGGGCGTATCTCCTGACCCGAATCTCTCAGGTTCCGTGACAGAGGGGGGTCAGACGATCCGGGCGACCGGCACCTGACCTCATGTCGCGGAACCACAGACCTGTCCGACTCCCTCAAGACCACGCCGCTCGATGCCCTGCACCGCCGCCTTGGCGCGCGGATGATCGGCTTTGCCGGCTGGTCGCTGCCGGTGCAGTATCCCTGCGGCACGCTGGCCGAGCATCACGCGGCGCGCAACCAGGCTGCCCTGTTCGATGTCTCCCACATGGGCCAGCTCTCGCTGCATGGCGATGGTGCCGCTGCGGCCCTGGCGCGCCTCACCCCGGCCGGCATCGTGGGCCTGCCCGCGGGGCAGCAGCGTTACGCGCTGCTGACCAACGAGGCCGGCGGCATCATCGACGACATCATGGTGGCCCATTACCCCGGCCGCCTGTTCATTGTGTTGAACGCCGCCCGCACCGAGGCCGATCTCGCCCAGTTCGAAACCCATGGGATCGCGCCGGAACGCCACGACGATCGGGCGCTGCTGGCCCTGCAGGGGCCGGCGGCGGCCTCCATCATGGCGCGGCTCGCCCCGCCGGCGGCTTGCCTGCCGTTTCTTGGCGTGGCCATTGCGGAGATTGCCGGCGTTGCGTGCTGGATCAGCCGCAGCGGCTATACCGGCGAGGATGGGTTCGAGATCTCCGTTCCCGCCCACGCCGCCGAGTCGCTGGCGGAAGTGCTGCTGGCCGATCCTGCCGTATCGCCCGCGGGGCTGGCGGCGCGCGATACGCTGCGGCTGGAGGCGGGCCTCTGCCTCTATGGCAACGATATCGACACGCTCACGAGCCCGGTCGAGGCGGGGCTGGCCTGGACGATCCCCCGACGCCGGCGCGCCGCACTGGATTTTCCCGGTGCCATCGCCATTGGTGACCATCTGGCCCATGGCCCCACCCGGGTGCGGGTGGGCATCCGGCCGGCCGGCCGGGCCACCGCCCGCGCGGGTACCACCATGGCCGCGATTGATGGAACCCAGGCCGGCATCATCACCTCCGGCAGCTTCTCACCAACCTTGGGCGCCCCCATCGCAATGGGCTACGTTCGCCGTGATCTCGCAACCCCAGGCACCGAACTGGGCTTGCTGATCCGGGGCCGGCTACAGCCTGCAACTGTGGCCGGCCTGCCGTTCGTTCCCCACCGCTTTGTGAAATAGAGGGCATTCCCATGGCCGAAACCCGTTACACCCGCGATCACGAATGGGTCCGTCTGGAAGACGACGGCACGCTGACGATCGGCATCACCGATCACGCGCAGGAAGCGCTGGGCGACATCGTGTTTGTCGAACTGCCGCTTGTCGACCGCGACGTGGTGGAGGGCGAATCCGTCGCCACGGTGGAATCCACCAAGGCCGCCAACGATGTGTATGCGCCGCTCGGCGGCCGCATCGCCGAGATCAACGAGAACGTGGTGGACGATCCCGGGCTGATCAATCGCGATCCGACCGGCGAAGGCTGGTTCTGGCGGATGGAGCCGGGCGACGAGGAGAATTTCGAGTCCCTGATGGACGAGGAAGCCTACGAGACCTTTCTGGAGACACTTTGAATGGACAGTGCTGCCGATCTGACCGCGCTTGAAGGCCAGGATCGTTTCATTGCCCGCCATATCGGACCCGATGCGGCCGATATGGCGGCGATGCTGGCGACCATCGGGTGCGCCAATCTTGACGATCTGATCGACAGCACGCTTCCCCCCGGCATTCGCGCGGCCGGACCCATCGATTTGCCGCCGGCGAGCGACGAAGCGGCGGTGCTGGCGGAACTCGCCGCCCTGGCCGCCCGGAACGACAGCGTGACAAAAAGCCTGATCGGGTGCGGGTATCATAACACCCACACCCCGCCGGTGATTCTCCGCAATGTGCTGGAAAACCCGGGCTGGTACACCGCCTACACGCCCTACCAGGCGGAGATTTCGCAAGGGCGCCTGGAAGCGCTGCTGAACTTTCAAACCGCCATTGCCGACCTCGTTGGCTTGCCGATTGCCAACGCATCGCTGCTGGATGAAGCAACCGCCGCGGCGGAGGCCGTTGCCATGGCGCATGGGCTGGCCGGCGCGCGCAGTGACGTGGTGGCGGTGGCCGCCGATCTGCATCCGCAAACCCGCGCCGTGCTTGCCACCCGCGCGCGGCCGCTGGGGTGGAGCTTGGTGGATTTCGGTCCCGGTGACACGGAGGCGATTGCGGCGGCGACGCCGTTCGCCGTGGTTTTGAACTATCCCGGCACCAGCGGCGCCATTCGCGATCTGCGGGCCGAGATTAGCGCGGCGCATGCCGCCGGGGCGCTGGCAATCGTGGCGGCTGATCTGCTCAGCCTGGTGCTGCTGACGCCGCCGGGGGAGATGGGCGCGGATATCGTGGTGGGCAGCGCGCAGCGCTTTGGCGTGCCAATGGCGTTTGGCGGCCCGCACGCGGCGTTTTTTGCCACCACGGAGGCCGGAAAGCGGCACATGCCGGGCCGCGTGGTGGGCCGCAGCCGGGATGCGGCGGGCGCGCCGGCCTTGCGCCTGGCGCTGCAAACGCGCGAGCAGCATATCCGCCGCGAGAAGGCCACCAGCAATATCTGCACCGCGCAGGTGCTGCTGGCGGTGATGGCCGGGTTCTATACCGTGTGGCATGGGCCGGAGGGGCTTTGCCGCATCGCGCAGCGGATTAATCTGCAGGCGCGGCTGCTGGCGGCCGCCGCGGGGCGGGCCGGGTTTTCCCTGCGCCACGCGGCATTCTTCGATACCATCGCACTCGAGGCGGGCGCGCAGGCGGGCGATCTGATGGCGCGCGCGCTGGCGGCCGGGTTCAATCTGCGGCGGGTCGATGCGGGCTGCGTGGCGATCGCGCTGGACGAGACAGTGACGCGCGCGGAGCTCGATCGGCTTTGCGCGCTGTTCGCCCCGGGTGACGACGCCGTGCCGGACTCCATCCCGGCTTCGTTGCGCCGCATCAGCCCGATCCTGACCCACCCCGTATTTTCCGCCCATCGCGCGGAGCATGCGATGCTGCGCTATCTGAAATCGCTGGAGGATCGGGATATCGCGCTGAACCGCGGCATGATCCCGCTGGGATCCTGCACGATGAAGCTGAACGCGACGGCCGAGATGATCCCGATTACCTGGCCGGGTTTTGCGAATGTGCACCCGTTTGCGCCGGCGGCGCAGACGCAAGGGTATGCGGCGCTGATCGAAAACCTCTCCACATGGCTCGCGCGCGCCACCGGTTTCGCGCGAGTGAGCCTGCAGCCCAATGCCGGGAGCCAGGGGGAATATGCCGGCTTGCTCGCCATCCGCGCCTACCAGGCGGCCAATGGGCAGGGGCATCGCGATATCTGCCTGATCCCCAGCAGCGCGCACGGCACCAATCCCGCCAGCGCCGCCATGGCCGGGCTGAAGATCGTGGTGCTGGGCTGCGATGCGCAGGGCAATATCGATCTGGCCGATTTGCGCGCGAAGGCCGGTCGGCATGCGGGCAATTTGGCCTGCCTGATGGTGACGTATCCCAGCACGCATGGCGTGTTCGAGGACGGAATCAGGGATATCTGCGATATCGTTCATGCGCGGGGTGGCCAGATCTACATGGATGGCGCCAACCTCAATGCGCAGCTCGGGCTGACGAGCCCCGGGCTGATCGGCGCGGATGTGTGCCATCTCAATTTGCACAAGACGTTCTGTATTCCGCATGGCGGCGGCGGGCCGGGGATCGGGCCGATCGGGGTGGCGGCGCATCTGGCGCCATATTTGCCCAATCATCCGTTTCGCGAGGATGCGGGTCCGGACGGGGGGATTGGCCCGGTGAGTGCGGCGCCGTTTGGCAGTGCCGGGATTTTGCCGATCAGTTACGCCTATATCCGCCTGATGGGGGCGGCGGGGCTGACGCGGTCGACGCGCGCGGCGATTTTGAACGCCAACTACATCGCGGCCCGGCTGAAGGCGCATTATCCGGTGCTGTATACCGGGCGCGCGGGCACGGTGGCGCATGAATGCATCCTGGATTGCCGTGGGTTTGTGCGCAGCGCCGGTGTTCAGGTCGAGGATATCGCCAAGCGGCTGGCCGATTACGGTTTCCATGCGCCCACCATGTCCTGGCCCGTGCCCGGCACGCTGATGGTGGAACCCACCGAAAGCGAGCCGCGCGCGGAGATCGATCGATTCTGTGAGGCGATGATCGCTATCCGCGGCGAGATTGCCGCCATTCAGTCCGGCCAGGCGGACCGGGCGGATAATGTGTTGCGCAATGCGCCCCACACGGCGGCCGAGCTCGCGGGTTCCTGGGCCCATCCTTATACGCGCGCCCAGGCCGCGTTCCCGGCGGGCGAGGCTGGAAAATACTGGCCGCCGGTGAAACGGGTGGACAACGCGTATGGCGACCGCAATCTGGCCTGTACCTGCGCGCCGCTGGAGAGTTATGCGGAGGCGGCTGACTGAAAAGCTTTGCGCGGCTTCGGCGCCCGGTCTCAGATGTGCCGGTGCATCCGCAGGCCACCGATCGCCGCTGTCCAGCGCATTTTCCGATCGTCTTGACTCAGTACAGCCGGTCGAAAAAAGCCCTAGCTATTTGTTTTGACGAGCCTCTTTATCCGACAGGTGAGCCCATGTGGTCGGATGATGCACTAGCCTGTCGCGGTCTTTATCTCGGGCAGTCCGGGTGGCCTGGCGTGACAGAGGCCAGGGTGCTGCCGACCCGCAGATCGCCATAGGTCCAACCCCAGCTGTCGCTCCAGTAGAGGGCGACGTAGGAAGACGCCGGCAGCGGCACGGCAATGATTGAGTCAGGCACCCCGAGCGCCTGTTTCAGGTTCGGATCCACCCACAGCGCCGCTGTCCGGCCGGCGTCGATTCGCATCACAAGCAGGTCCGTACGGCCCGCCGCCGGCGCCACGCGGTGGTGGGGGGCGATAGCGGCGTTGGTTTGCAGGCTGTAGCCAGTCGCACCGCCAGGCACGCCGACATACAGGAAATGGCTACCGGAGGCATCCTCCAGAGCGATCCCGCCGTAATTGCCGGCGCTGTTTCCATGAGCCAACACTTCCTCGGAGTTGAGCTGGATGAGGAAGCTGAACCACAGAACCTTCTTCGGCGTGCGCGTGAAACCCCGCACCGCGGTGGAATTGGTGCCGGCCCCCACATAGGCCGGACTGGCAGCGGCGAACGCCGTGGTCGCCAGCCCCGGATAGGACAGCCCGGCGACAATGCTGCGGGGGGCGGTGATGTTGTTGCCGCTGCTCCCTTGCCAGCCGCTGGACCAGCCGAACCCGTCATTCGGTCCGGTGCCGCCGGCAGGATAAACGTCGCCGCCGATCGCGTAGCTCGGGTCGGCAAACGTATCACACGCGAATTCACCCGCCATCGCCACGCCGCTCGTTATCACCAGAGCGGCGCCAGCCAAAGCGGTGAGAGCCGATGTGTTCATTGTTGCATTCCCTCAATAATCTATTGAAGCCAGGATTTCCCGAATTGCAATGAATTTCCTGCCCCTCAGAGAGCTCTAAATTACCAAACCGGAAATATCCGCGCCCGGAACTTCCCTGTTGCCGAGCCGGGTTACACGCCGTAGCGACAGCACGTTGCCGATGCAGATCCCTGTGGCGGCATCGATATCCGCCCCGCTGATCCGCGCCTCACGCAGCTTTCCCGCCTCGATCAGCTTCGCGCGCCTGATACCCGGCAAGGCGCCATCCTCCACCGGCGGGGTGACCCAGGCGCCCGAGATGTGCACGAACACATTGCCGATCGTCGCCTCGGCAACCCGCCCGGCACGGTTGAGCAGGATCGCATCGTCCGCGCCGCGCTCCGCAGCTTCGATCCGGGCCAGAATATTGGGCAGGTAATTCAGCGTCTTGAGCGCGCTCAGCGGCGAATCCTCGTCGCGCCGTACGGAGCGGGCGATCACCACCGCGACCCCGGCACCCACAGGCGGCAGCGGAAAAGCGGTGATCAGCACCGTCGGCGTGCCAGGTGATGGCGGCAGCAAGCCGCGCGGGCCGGCGCCACGTGTCAGCGTCAGGCGCAGCCCGCCATCGATCAGGGCGTTGG
>PKZM01000207.1 GCA_003133065.1 Acetobacteraceae bacterium | reverse complement strand
CGTCTACCACGCGCTGGCGCATAATTTCGTGCGCGCGGAAATCCTGGCGCAGGGGGAACCGGCGGTGGCGCCGCCTGCGGCAGGGTAAGGAAGAATGTTCTTTTTTGAAAAAAAGAACCAAAAAACTTTTATCCCTTTGCGCACGCTGCCGGCGAGACACGCACCAAAAGTCAAAAGTTTTTTGCTTCTTTTTTTCAAAAAAGAAGATCCTTCCTGTAAGGTTCATTGATGTCCGCCCTCCGCCACGTTCTCCGCCGCCGCCACATGACCATGATCGCGCTGGGCGGNNGCGACGGCCCTGCCCGCTGCGGGGTCGTTTTATGAATATTCGCGGGTGGCGCTGGGGGATTTGGCGGGGTTCGCAACCGGTTGGATGTACTGGTATTTCTGGGTGATCGTGGTGGCGATGGAGGCGATAGCGGGCGCCGACCTTGTGCGGCTATGGATTCCCTCCGCGCCGCAATGGTTGCTGACCTTGATTCTTGTTGTTGTGATGACGGCGAGCAATCTGGTTTCCGTACGGGCCTATGGCGAGTTCGAATTCTGGCTCGCTTCCGTGAAAATCGCCGCGATTTCGGTTTTTCTGTTTCTGGGCGGTATTTTCATCCTGGGCCTGTGGCCGACGGCGACGCCGCATCTGGCTAATCTCACCGGCCATGGGGGCTTTGCGCCCAACGGTATCTTGCCGATATTTTCCGGCGCTGTCGTAGCGACCGGGTTTTATTTCGGGGCGGAGATTGTGGCCATTGCGGGTGGCGAGGCCGATGAGCCATCGCGGGCGATCGCCAGTGCCACCAATTCCGTAGTGAGCCGTGTGCTGGTGTTTTACGTATGCTCGATCTTTCTGGTGGTGGCGATCGTGCCGTGGAATTCGGCGGAAGTGGCCACGCCATACGCAAGCGCGCTGCGGGCCATGGGGGTGCCGGGCGCCGGGCAGGTGATGAACGCGGTGATTCTGACGGCGGTGCTCTCGGCGTTGAATTCGGGCCTGTATGCGTCCTCCCGCATGTTGCTGGCGCTGACTGGGCGCGGTGACGCCCCGGCGGTGTTCGGGCGGGTGAACCGGCGTGGCGTTCCGGTGGCGGCGACGCTGGCGGGGACGGTTGTGAGCATTCTCGCGATCGCCATGTCCTATGTTTCGCCGGATACGGTGTTTGCGTTTCTGGTGAATTCGTATGGCACGGTGGCGTTGTTCGTTTATGTGCTGATCGCGTTTTCCGAGCTGCGTCTGCGGCGGCGGCTGGAGCGGGATACGCCGGAGAAGCTGGTGGTGCGCATGTGGCTTTACCCGTGGCTCACCTATTTCGCGATCGTGGTGATGGGGGGCAACCTGGTGGCGATGGGGTTTATCCCCAGCCAGCGTGTGCCGTTGATGGTGGGTGTTGTCAGCGGGTTGATCGTTGTTGGCGCTTATGGGGTGCGGGGGCTGGTTGGGCGTTATCAGTGGAGGAAGAGTGTTCTTTTTTGAAAAAAAGAACCAAAAAACTTTTACCTATTGCGTACGCTCCCGGCNNACATCGGGCATCTTGCCAATCGCATCGGCCGCGACAAAGCGGCGCAGCACATCCTGCTCCTCGGCGACCATCGCGCCGTCTATCACCACAGGCACATAGCTGTTCAGGCGCACCACGGTGCCGGCAATATCGGGATCGACACCGGTTTCTTTCGCAAGCGCCGCCGCGTAATCCGATGGATGGGACAAGGCCCAGCGATACGCTGCGGTCTGGCGGCGGAGAAAATCCGCCAGGATGGCGCGCTTGCCGCTGATTGCGGAATCGGACGCCGCGCTGAACCCGTAGCCGCTCAATATGCCGCGGCCATCAACGAGAACGCGGCCTTGGCCGCGCTGCGTCACCAGCGGGATATACACGCCCCAGGTAGACCAGGCATCCACGGCACCGCTGGTAAGAGCCGCCTTGGCATCGGCGGGCGCCAGAAATACCAAAGAGACTTCCGAAACAGGTATGCCAGCCTGTTCAAGAATGCGAAGCACGAGATAATGGCCGATCGATCCGCGGCCTGTGGCGATGCGTTTGCCGTGCAGGTCGGCCGCGCTGTGGATCGGTGCACTGCGCCCGACCAGGATGGCCACGGCGCCGCCTTCGGAGGAGGACCGGCCGGCCTGAACGGCGTGGATGTGCGCGCCATTGGCGTACGCGAAGAAAAACGGCGCATCGCCGGCGAGGCCGACATCGACGGCGTTGGCGCCGAGTGCTTCCAGCAGCGGCGCGGCGGCGGCGAACTCGCTCCATTCCACGCGATACGGCGCGCCATCCAGCGCGTGGGATGCCAGCATCACGGCGCGTGTGCCGCCCTTCTGGCTCGCCACGCGCAGTACGGCGGCACCTGGTGCGATGCGCAGAGCTGCCCAACCCGCCACGGCCAATCCGGCGAGAACGAGAACAAGCGAAATGGAGACAGGGCGCAGTTTCATGCGGCAGTGCGCGCCTGCCGCGCGGCCGTGTACCGGTTCACCGGGAAACGCAGGCCCAGATTCTGCCGGAAGGTGTCGCCCTCATACTCCGTGCGGAACAAACCGCGCGCCTGCAACAGCGGCACCACGTGATCGACAAACAGATCGAGCTGGCCGGGCAAAGTCTCAAACAGCACAAAACCGTCTGCGCCCTCCTGGCTGAACCATGCCTCCAGCCTGTCGGCGATCTGGGCCGGGGTGCCGACGAATTGGCCGCGGGGCGTGGCAAGGCGCTGCGCGATTTGCCGCAGGGTCAGGTTCTCCGCCGCGACCTGCGCCAGTATCTTTTGCGATGAGCTCTGCTGGCTGTTGAAACCGAGTGCGGCGACATCCGGAAACGGCCCATCCAGATCGTACCGCGAAAAGTCGTGATCATTGAAGGAACGGGCGAGAAAACCTAACCCAGTTTCCAGCGAGCCGAGCCCGGCCAGCGTTTGGTAATTCTGTTCCGCTTCCGCCTCGGTCAACCCGATGAGCGGGCCGATGCCTGGCAGAATGAACATTTCGGAGGGATCGCGCCCGAAGCCGCGGGCACGTGCTTTCACATCGCGATAATATTCCTGCGCCTCCTCCAGCGTCTGTGCCGATCCGAAAATGGCGTCGGCATGCCTGGCCGCGAAATTGCGGCCGTCATCGGAAGCGCCGGCCTGGAAAATCACCGGCTGGCCCTGGCGGGAACGCTTGATGTTCAGCGGGCCGCGCACCTGGAAGTAGGTACCCTTGTGATCCAGGCGATGCAGCTTTTCAGGGTCGACAAACAGGCCGGAAGCCTTGTCGCCCACATGGGCATCATCCTCCCAGCTATCCCAAAGCCCCTGCACAACCTGCAGATATTCCGCGGCGATGCGGTAACGCACATCATGCGCCGGATGCTCGGTCTTGCTGAAATTCGCGGCAGTGTCGCCCAGCCAGGAGGTGACCACATTCCAGCCGGCGCGGCCGCCGCTAATATGGTCCAGCGAGGCGAATTGCCGTGCGACATTGAACGGTTCGGAGTAGCTCACCGTCAATGTGCCCACCAGGCCGATCTTTTCGGTCACTGCGGCGAGGGCTGAAAGGATGGTGATGGGCTCGAAACGGTTGAGATAATGCGGGCTGGATTTCTCGGTGATCGAAAGACTATCCGCTACAAAGAGAAAATCGAATTTTCCGCGCTCGGCCAGTTGCGCCTGGCGCGTGTAGAAGCGGAAATTGGTGCTGGCGCCGGGATCGGCATCGGGATGCAGCCAGTCGGTCCAGGTGCGGCCAACGCCGTGCAGGATGAATCCGAGCTTGATGTGGCGTGCGGTGGTCATGGTGGCTCCTGAGCAACAATCCTGAGCATCAGCACTCGCGAAGGAGACGACAAGTTGGAATTGCTAAACGCATAGATAAGGGAAGGAAGAATGTTCTTTTTTGAAAAAAAGAACCAAAAAACTTTTATCTATGGCGTACGCTGCCGGAGAGGCGCGCGCAAAGTGTCAAAAGTTTTTTGCTTCTTTTTTTCAAAAAAGAAGACCTTCCTTACGCCGCCTCCTCCGCCGACAACCCCAGCGAGCCTAACAACTCGCCGCGCAGCACCGCGAACGCCGGGGTGCCGTGCCGGCGTGGCCGCGGCAAATCGATGGGGAGTTGCAAACCGATCTGGCCGCGTTGCAGAACCACCGCGTGGTCGGCGAGCAGAAGCGCTTCGTCCACATCATGCGTAACCAGAAGCGCCGCCATGCCATGCCGCTTCCACAGAGCGGTCACCAGGGCCTGCATGCGAAGCCGCGTCAATGCATCGAGCGCCGCGAAAGGCTCATCCAGCAACAGAAGATCGGGATCGCGCACAAGCGCGCGCGCGAGGCCGGCGCGCTGGGCCTCGCCGCCCGACAGGGTGAGGGGCCAGGCATCCATGCGGTGCGCGAGTTCCACCTCGCGCAGCGCCAGCTCGGCCCGATCGCGCGCATCGTGGTCCGGCAGGCCCAGGGCCACGTTTTCCCATACGCGCTTCCAGGGCATCAGCCGGGGTTCCTGGAATACCACGGCGCGCTTGGGCGGCAGGATCACCTCGCCCTGCTCGGCGGTATCCAGCCCCGCCAGCGTGCGCAACAGCGTGGTCTTGCCCGAGCCGCTGCGGCCGAGAAGGGCCACGAAGCGGCCGGCGGGGATATCGATATCAAGCCCATCCAGCACGGCGGTCGGGCCAAAGCGCCTGACCAGACCACGCACCTTGGTATCCGGCGCAGGTTGGGCAACCGGCCCGATCCGTGCCGCCCCGGCATCCCAGCTACCATCCATGGTCAGCGCCCGACCCGGGCGGCCGGCCGCCACGCCAAGGCCTTGCGCTCCAGCGCGCGCACCGCCTGGTCGGATGCCAGACCCAGCAGAGCGTAGACCGCCAGCCCCACCATGATGATATCGGTTCTGAGAAAATCCCGCGCGTCCATCATCAGATACCCTATGCCTGAATCGGCGTTGATCTGTTCGCCCACCACCAGGCTGAGCCAGGCGATGCCGATGGCGTAGCGCAGGCCGGTGAGAAAATGCGGCAAGGCAGCCGGCAGAACCACGTGGCGGATCAGGCCTGCCCGCGAAAGCCCAAGTGTTGCGGCCACCTCCACCAGTTTGGGGTCCGCGCCGCGTATGCCGGCGAACAGATTGAGATAGATGGGGAAGGTGGCGCCGAGTGCGACCAGCGCCACTTTCGGCGTCTCGCCGATGCCGAACCACAGGATGAACAGCGGCACCAGCGCCAGAAACGGCAAGGTGCGCGCCATTTGCAAAGGCGGGTCGATCAGATCCTCGCCGAGGCGGGAGAGGCCCGCGGCGAGCGCGAGCGAAGCGCCGGCGGCGATGGCGATGGCTAGCCCGGCGGCCACGCGCAGCAGGGACACCGAGAGGTGATGGATGAGGGCACCGGAGAGCAGCAGATCCCGCGCCGCCGCCACCACCGCGAGCGGGGGCGGAACGGCGCGCGCCGGCAGAACGCCCGAGCTGGAAGCGGCCTGCCACAGGATCAGGATGCCCAGCGGTGTGGCGAAGCGGCGAAGGCCTAAGCCCCGCAGCCGCGGGGCAGACACCTCCTGCCGCCTGAGCCAGGCACCGATGCCCGTGGAACCGCGGCGCCATGCGCCCGGCGGCGCCACATTCAAAACCTGCTCTGACATTGTGGATCCTCGGCTTTGGGGCAGATTCCACGGTTAGCTGGCAAATGTCAAACTAATCACTATCTATGAAAGTGCATTTTTCTATATTACAACGCGCTGGTGATCTAGGGTGCCACCTATGCCCATCAACCTGCCCACCGACCTGCTCCGCAGCTTTCTCGCCATCGTCGATACCGGATCGATGATGCGGGCCACCGAGCATGTGTTCCTCAGCCCATCCGCGCTGAGCCTGCAGATGAAGCGGCTGGAGGAGATCGCGCGCCGCCAGCTGTTCCAGCGGAGCGGCCGCAGCCTGGTGCTGACGCCGGCGGGGCGGGAACTGGCGGCCTCCGCGCGGCGGATCCTGGAGCTGAACGATTCCGCGGTGAGCGCGATGCTGGGGGAAACCCTCTCCGGCGTGGTGAAACTCGGCCTTGTGCAGGATTTCGCCGAAACGCTGCTGCCGGGAATCCTGCGGGATTTCTCGGCCCTGCACCCGCAGACGCAGCTTCAATTGCAGGTGGCGGGATCGGCCGAGCTGGTGGATGCCTACCGGAGCAGTGAGCTGGATATGGTGCTGTGCCTCGGCCGCCCGGCGGATGCGCAAGCGCAAATGGCTGCCCCTATGCTCTGGCTGGGCGACCCCGACCTGGCGCGCGAGGAGGAGGTGAAGCTGGTGCTGCTGGATGTGCCCTGCGTGTTCCGCAGTGCCGCCTTGCGCGCGTTGCAGGAGGCCGGGCGCCGCTTTCGCATCGTGGTGGAGACGCCGAGCCTATCGGCATCGCGCGCGGCGGTGGCGGCCGGTCTGGGCGTGACGTGCCGCACCGATCTGCTGGCGGGCTGGGGCTCCCTGCCCCCTGTGCCGGCTGGTTTACTGCCGGCCCTACCGTCTGTGGGCTATGTGCTGATGCAGAGCGAAGACCCCACGGAAGCCGGGCACCGGCTCGCATCGCTCACGCTGGATGCCTTGCGCCGTGCCACCGCACACACCCCCGCGCCGCGCGCGGCGGCCGCATGACGTGGCGAACCAACCGTTGAGTCCAGACAAATCGAAACATCAGAAAGGATCACTTTTTATAGGGTTTTTCTGCGGGCATACGGCATCACGCGACGATTTGTCGTGGTATTTAATAGCCCGTCTTATTCATGTGGAATTGGGAGGATGGGCGGATGGAGACTAGACCAGCATGCCGCCCGAACTGCCCGCCAGCCTGCCCCGCACCCGCTCACCCCGGTTTGCGACAGGGCGCCGCGCCTGCCTGCTTGCCATGGCCGCGCCGCTGGCTTTGGCGTGCCCCGCCGGCGCCTGGGCGGATGGCCAGGCCGTGACGCCGGCCCAGACTTCGACGGGCAGCAAGGCGCCGATCTTGCTGGCCTCCGCCGCACCCACCAACGCGATCGAGCAGGTGGTGGTGAGCGCCGAACGGCGCTCCACCCAGTTGCAGAAAACGCCCATCGCGGTGACGCGGATCGGCGAAGCCTCGCTCACGCAGAGCGCATCCCATCTTGTGCGCGATCTGGCGGGCGATATTCCCAATGTGGAAGTGCCGCGCGGCGGGCTGACACCGACGACCGAGACGTTCTTCATCCGCGGCATCGGCACATCCGATCCAATCCAGGATCCCGCCGTGGGCCTGTATGTGGATGATGTGTATATCCCGCGCCCGCTCTCCAATGGCGGGCTGTTCGATCTGCCGGATATGGACCATGTGGAGGTGCTGCGCGGCCCGCAAGGCACGCTATACGGCCGCAACAGCGATGCGGGTGCGGTGCGCCTGATCACCGAGGATCCCGGTGACACGCTGCACATCGTCTCCGATGCCGGCTTCGGCGATTACGGTGCGGTGCAGACGCATGACCTGATCAGCGGCCCGCTGGTGCCAGGGCTTCTGGCCGGCAGCCTGGCCTTTGTGCATAGCGAGCGCGACGGCACCACATACGACCCGACGATCAAGATGAATGTGAACAACATCAACTATGACGCCCTGCGCGGGAAGCTGAAGTTCACACCCACCGACGATCTACAGATCATGCTGACCGCCGATGGAATGATCGATCATTCCAACACCGCCTATTACACGCCGCTGGTGCAGAAGGGCGGGTTCAACCCCAATCTCTCCTACTCGCCACTCTATCCGGTGAACGACCTCAATTCAGGCGGTTTGGCGCTGCATGTGAACTACACGCTGACACCGGAGCTGACCCTGAAATTCATCAGCTCCGCACGCGCCTGGAACGATTCCCCGGTGATCTACGACAACTCGGGCACGGCGACGCAGCTATCGGCGAACTTCATCAACTACCACCAGCACGACATTACCGAGGAGTTGCAGCTCGCCGGCGATTACGGGCGGTTCAACTGGGTTTCCGGACTGTTCTACTACAAGGAGGCGTTCGCGGTCGATCGGCTGACGGTTTCGCTGTACAATCCGAAGACCCACACGATCAACCTGACGGACACGGACAGCTATGCCGGCTACGCGCAGGGCAATTACAAGATCACCGATCAGCTGACGGCCACGATCGGCGGGCGCTACACGCTGGATGAAAAAACCTTCGATGACGGCAATTACACGACGACCGTCAACCTTGATGCCGCCAACCTGTTCGACCGTTACACCGTGGGCAAGCCGATCTTTACCGCGGCATCAGACCATTCCTGGGGCGCCTTCACGCCGAAAGCGGGGCTGGACTACCAGGTGACCCCCTCACTGCTCGCCTATGTGAGCTACGCCGAGGGCTACAAGAGCGGCGGCTACGATAACCGCTCCGCCAACGAAAAGATCGCCCACACGCCATTCGCACCGGAAACCGTGGATACGTACGAGCTGGGCGTGAAATCGGATTGGCTGCACCATCGCTTGCGCGCCAACCTCGCTGCCTTCTACAACAATTACACCGATCTGCAGCAGACCATCTACACCTCCACCGTGCCGGGCGCGCCCACCGAGCTGACCAATGCGGGCCGCGCGCATACGGATGGGTTCGAGCTGGAAACCACGCTGATCCCGTTTGATGGTTTTACCTGGACCAACAATGCCGGCTATCTGAACACGGAATTCGATCAGTTCCTCAATGCCGGGCCGAAGGGTGTCGCGGCCACCGGCAAGCAGCTGCCATTGGCGCCGCGCTGGATGCTGAGCACGGCGGCCGATTACCAGTTGCCGCTGCACATCCCAGGCACAACCCGTGCAGGGGGCGAGCTGCAATATGAGTGCAAGTCGTATAGCGACGTGCTGAACACGCAGGGTGCGGCGATCCCCGACCAGACAATTCTGAACGTGCATGCCAGCTACACCACCGAGAACGAGCGCTGGTTGCTGCTGTTCACCATACGCAACGCACTGAATGCCCGCTTCAATCAATCCGGCACCTATGTGCCGCCGGTTGAATATTTTCTCGAAAACCCACCGCGCACCTTCCTGGTGACGCTGCGCTATACGCTATGATGGAGGCCAGCTCATGAATGCCATCACTTCGGACAGGCTTGCCGAAATCCTGCCGCTTTTGACCGCGCGGTTCGCGGCCAGCGCGGCCGATCACGACAGGGACGGGAATTTTCCCTTCGAGAATTTCGCAGCCCTGCACGCGCATGGCCTGCTGGCGCTGACCATCCCGGCCGCTGATGGCGGCGCGCAGGCGGACCTGGCGACAGCTTCGCGCGTGGTGCGCGCGGTGGCCTATGGCGAACCCTCCACCGCGCTGGTGCTGGTGATGCAGTACCTCTCCCACCGGGCTGTGCTCACCACCTGGCAGCCGGCACTGCGTGACCGGATCAGGCGGGACGCGGTGGAGCATGGCGCGCTGATCAATGCGCTGCGGGTGGAACCGGAGCTCGGCACGCCCGCGCGCGGCGGGCTGCCGGCGACCACCGGGCGGCGTGTGGAGGGCGGCTGGCTGCTGTCCGGCACAAAAATCTATTCCACCGGCATCCCCATCCTGCGCTGGCTGAATGTGTGGGGGCGCACCGACGAGGCCGAGCCGCGCGTGGGATTCTTCCTGGTGCCGCATGATGCGCCCGGCATCACCGTGAACCCTACCTGGAACCATATGGGCATGCGCGCCAGCGGCAGCCACGAAGTGGTGTTCCAGGATGTGTTCGTGCCGGAGGAATATGGCGCCGATCTTCGCGCGCCGGCCGCCTGGGCGGAGCGCGGAACCGAAACGCTCAGTTGGATGATCGTGCTGCAAAGCGTGATCTACGATGCCGTGGCCAACGCATCCCGCGATTGGCTGGTGCGGTATCTGGGCGAACGCACGCCGAGCAATCTCGGCGCGCCGCTTTCCAGCCTGCCGCGATTTCAGGAAGCGGTGGGCGAGATCGACTCCCGCCTGCTCACCAACCGCACGCTGCTGGATGCGCTGACGCAGGCCGCCGATGCAGGCCAGCCATGGCCGGCGGAGCGCGCATTGCTGGTGAAACACATCGTGACGACCAACGTGATTGCTGTGACGGCCCGCGCGCTGGAACTGACCGGCAATCCCGGCCTCAGCCGCAACAATCCGCTGGAACGCCATCACCGCAACGCGCTGTGCAGCCGTATCCACACGCCGCAGGATGACGTGATATTGGCAACCGCCGGGCGCGCCGCCTTTGCCGCGGGGGCAGCGATATGAGCGCCTCTGGCGGCCTGCTGGTGGCCAGCCAACTGGGTGCCGTGCTGGATGAGGCGATCGCGGCGCGGGTGCCGGATCTGGACCTGGTGCCGATCCCGCGCGGCATCCCCAGCGTAGTGCCGCCGGCAGCGACCGCCTTGTTCGCAACACCGATCCACGGCTTGCAGCGCGATTCGGTGGCGCGGCCGGCGGGCTGGCCGCACAGCCTGCGCTGGGTGCAGCTGATATCCGCGGGCGCGGACGGCTATCCCACCTGGCTGTTCGATGGGCCGGTGGTTACGTGCGCGCGCGGGCCATCGGCGGCGCCCATCGCGGAATACGTGATCGGCACCATCTTCGCCGGCGCCAAGCGGTTTCCCGATCTTTGGGTTCGCAGGCGGGAGGATTGGCAGCAGAAGGGCCTGGCCCGCGTGGCCGGCAGCACGCTGGGCATTGTGGGTTTCGGCGCCATCGGCCAGGCGATCGCGCAAAAGGCCGTGGCACTCGATATGCGCGTGCTGGCCCTGCGCCGCACCGATGCGCCCATCACGATGCCCGGCGTGGAACGCGCGCGCGATCTCGCCGATATCCTCGCGCAATCGGATCATCTGGTGCTGGCGGTGCCGGCCACGGGCCTCACGCGCGGCCTGATCAACCGTGCCACTTTGGAACACGCGAAGCCTGGGCTGCATCTGATCAATATAGCCCGCGGCGCGCTGGTGGAAACCGACGCGATCATTCCGGCCCTGAACCAGGGTATCCTGAGCCGTGCTACGCTGGATACCACGGACCCCGAGCCCCTGCCCGCCGGCCACCCGCTGTACGCCCATCACGGCGTGTTCCTCACCCCCCATTCCTCGATGAGCACGCCCGACGTGATCGGCACGCTCGCCGACAAACTCGCCGACAACCTGCAACGTTTCCGCACCGGCTCTGCCCTGCGCGACATCGTTGACCCGGCTCACGGCTACTAATGAGTAAAAGTTCTTTGCTTCTTTCTTTCAAGAAAGAAGATTCTTCTTTTTCTGAAGAAAAAGAAGCAAAAAGACTTTTATCTGTTTGCTCGTAGGAGAGACCCGTATGGACATGCAAGAGAAGAAATCGATTTTTGAGTATCCGGGACCGCAGGCGACGATCGAGGAGGAGAGACTGTTTCGCAAGCAGCGGCTGGCGGCCTCGCTGCGGCTGTTCGGCAAGTATGGATTTGATCAAGGTGCGGCCGGGCACATCACCGCGCGCGATCCGGAATGGACGGATCATTTCTGGGTCAATCCGCTGGCATTACATTTCTCGCAGATCCGGGTGTCGGACCTGCTGCTTGTCGCGCATGACGGCCGGATCGTCTACGGCAACCGGCCGGTGAACCAGGCCGCCTTCGCCATTCATTCCGCCCTGCACAAAGCCCGCCCGGATGTGATCGCAGCCGCCCACGCCCATTCCGTGTATGGCAAGGCCTGGTCCACCTTCGGCCGCATCCTCGATCCACTCACGCAGGATTCGCTGTTCTTCTACGATGATCAGGCCGTCTACACCGAGTATGCCGGCGTCGTTGTTACCACCGAGGAAGGTGACCGCATCGCCGAGGCCCTCGGCGACAAGCGCACCGTGATCCTGCAGAACCACGGCCACCTTACGGTGGGCGGATCGGTGGAAGCCGCCGTATGGCGCTACATTGCGTTTGAGGATGCGGCGCGTGTGCAGCTTCTGGTGGAATCCACGGGCCAGAAGCCACATCACGTCGGCGAGGATGTCGCCCGCTTCACGCGCGGCCAGTTCGACCGTGGCGGCAAGGATAACGCCTGGTTTTCGTTTCAGCCCTTGTGGGATGTAATCACCCGCGAGCAGCCGGATCTGTTCGAATGAGGACCCCTAACATGCTCACGCGGCGCCAATCGCTCAGCCTGGCGGCCGGCGCCGCCATGGCCGCCGCTTCGCCCCGCCTCAGCGCCGCCGATCTCTCCGGCGTTACCCTGCGCGTGGCCACCTATAAGGGCCAGGACGAAACGCTTTTACCAGCGGCGCATTTGCAGAATACGCCCTATCGCGTGGAATATGCCGAGTTCGCCGGCGGCAACCTGATTGTGGAAGCAATGAACGCCGGCGCTGTCGATTTCGGAACCTGGAGCGAGATCCCGCTGGTATTCGCCGCCGCCTCCGATGCCAACGTGAAAGCCATTGCTGTGCTCAAGGGCGATGTGAACCGGCAGGCTGTGATTATCCCGCAGAATTCCGCCATCCGCTCCATCGCCGATCTGCGCGGCAAGCGCGTGGGCTATGTGCGGGCCACCACGTCGCATTATTATCTGCTGAAGATGCTCCAGCAGGCCGGCCTTGGCTTCCGCGACATCACACCGATCAACCTCAGCCCCACCGATGGCCGCGCCGCCTTTCAGGCGGGCGCGCTGGATGCCTGGGCGATCTACGGCTACGCGATCGACTTCGCCATTGCGCAGGATGGCGCACGGGTCCTGAAAACGGCGGTGGGCATTTTGTCGGGTAATTACCTTGCCGGCGCACGGCCGGCGGCCCTGGCGGACCCCGCCCTGCGCGCCGCCATCGCGGATTATCTCGGGCGTGTGCGCCGCGGCTATGATTGGTCGGAATCCCATAAATCCACCTGGGCGCCTATTCTGGCCCGCGCCGTCGGCGTACCGGAATCATTCATCGCGCACGGGCTCGCCACGGAAAGCCAGCGGTATCAGTTGACCCCTGTGGATGCCGCCGCGATCGCATCCTGCCAGGATGTGGCGGATGTTTTCGCAAACGCCCGTCTGCTGCCGCATGCCGTGAACGTGGCGCCCTATTTCGACACTTCGCTCAACGCCATCCTGGCCCAAAGCTGAACCTGCAGGAGCCCCAGCCATGCCCATCGATTTCACCGGCCTCGTTGCCCACGTTACCCCATCCGAGGCATATCCGCCGCAGCCTGGCGCCTTCGATCGCGACTATCTGCGCAGCCTCGCCCAGGCGCATGAGGCGAGCGGCTTCGCCCGCGTTCTGATCGGCTATGGCTCGGTCTTTCCTGATGGGCTGCACCTGGGCACTTATGTAACCGGCGTTACGGAAACGCTCGGCGTGATGCTGGCGCACCGCCCTGGCTTCGTGGCCCCCACGCTGGCTGCGCGCACCTTCGCCACCATCGATCAACTCAGCGGCGGCCGCGCATCCATCCACATCATCACCGGCGCGTCGGACGATGAACAGCAGCGCGACGGCGACTTCCTCGACAAGGATCAGCGCTACGCACGCTCCGATGAATATGTCGGGCTCCTCCGCCGGCTCTGGACCGAGACCGCGCCGTTCGATCACGAAGGCACGTATTACCGCTTCAAGGCCGGCTTCGCCTCGGTAAAGCCGGTTCAGAAGCCGTATATCCCGATCAATTTCGGCGGCTCGTCGGAAGCCGCCATCGAAGCGGCCGGCAAGCACGCGGACGTGTATGCGTTGTTCGGAGAAACCCTGGCCCAGGTGCGCGAACAGGTGGCGCGCGTGCGCGCCGCCGCCGCGCGTCATGGCCGCCAGATCAGGTTCAGCCTCTCGCTCCGCCCCATCCTGGCCGACACGGAGGAGGCCGCCTGGGCGAGGGCGGATGCCATTCTGGAGCGGGTGCGCAGCGTGCGCGCCGGCGGCAATCTATATATCCGCGGGGGCCAGCCCAGCGTGGGGGCGCTGCGCCTGCTGGACGCCGCCGCCCGCGGCGACCGGCACGACAAGCGCCTATGGACCGCGATTGCGCGGGAGACCGGAGCAGCCGGCAACAGCACCGCCCTGGTCGGCACGGTGGATCAGGTGGCCGATGCGCTGCTGGATTACTACGATCTGGGGATCACCACCTTCCTGATCCGCGGCTTCGATCCGCTGGAAGATGCCCTCGCCTATGGCGCGCTCATCAAGGCGACGAAGGCGCTGGTGGCAGAGCGCGAGCAGGCGCGGTTGGCTGCGGAGTAGGAAGAGTTCTTTTTTGAAANNCAAAAAAGAAGACCTTTCTTTCCAACCCATCCGCGTGAAACCGACAATACCCTAAGCGACGCGTATGTCATTCTCGACACTCGTCGCGCCGGGCGCCGCCCACGCGGTTTCGGCCGCCACCTGGCGGTCATGCCAGGAACTCGCGGTTCCCGTCAGCCGGATATCACCGCCCTGGGCGGTCACCGTGATGGTGCGGGGATCGAAAAACCACGACCGGTGCAGGGCGTGCATGATGTCGTCGCTGATATTCGATGCGCTCACGCGCGGCGCGATGACAATCTGGTCCGAAATCCCCACCACGCCGGCCAGGGGCCGAAGGGCCTGCTCGGCCGCTTCCTTCTGAAAATGCCAGGTCACCTGCCCGGTCATGGTCACCCAGCCATGATCAACCTCCAGGCGGATGGTGTCGCTGGGCACGGCGACGTCCCATGACAGGCGTTCCAATGCCGCTGCGGCGATCTCGTCATCGGTCCGCTGATGGTCGAAAGCCAATTGCACGTCCAGATCGCCGGCCACCGCGCGAACGCCTTTCACCCGGCGGGCGGCATCTTCGGCCGCATGTTTCTGCACAAAACTATCCACATGGCCCGACAAAGTGACCACACCATCCTGTGCCGTCACGCCGATATGGGCAGCAACCACGCTCGGCTCCCAATTCAGTGCGGCGAGCACGGCGCTTTGCAGATTGCTATCATGGGACATTCGGGGTCTCCGTTTATGCTGACGGCGCCGATTGCTGCGCCGCTATGCACCAACATTAGGTTGCCCGCGGCAAGATCAGGCAGCATCGGAAATTACTCAGGCCCACGCGAACAGATGCCGCGCCATGCCTACGCCGCCTGCGCCGCGCCACCCACCACCTCCAGCGCATGATCGACGTGCCGAAGCGTCACGTCATCCAGCCGGAAGGCAACGCCCAGGGACTGGCCGGTTGCACGGCAGGTACGCCCCATCACCGCGCCACCACCTGGCAGAATCAGTTCAATATCGGTTCCGGGCGCGCAATTTATCGCGCATTCCAGCCGGGCGCCCCCGCGCGAGATATCCAACAACGTCGTGGACAGGGTCGGCCCGCCCTGCACCCGCACAGGCACGATGGCCCGCCCGCCCGGGATGCGCTCCCATCCCCGCTGTTCGCCGGTTTCCGACAGCATCGAGGTGAGGAAGCTTTCCATTTCCTGCTGCAACGTCGATGACACGTGAGCCACACTATTGGCTGATTCCAGCACGTTCCCGCTCGTGACCCCCGCCTGCTCGGCGAGCGAGGACACATCGCGCATGGCGCTCGTGGTGCGATCGTTGTGCGTGGAAACCGTGCTGATCGTCTCGGCAATCTGGCGGGTGACCGCGCCTTGTATCTGCATGGCGGCCGCGATGCTGGCGGCGATCTCGTCAATATGGCCAATCGCTGCGCTCACGGCGTGCACCGCGCTCACGGCCTCCTGCGTCGCCACCTGCACCGCGCGGATCTGGGCACCAATTCTGCCGGTCGCCTGCGACGTCTGGGTGGCGAGTTGCTTGACTTCGGATGCCACCACCGCAAAGCCGCGCCCGGCGTCACCGGCGCGCGCAGCCTCGATCGTGGCGTTCAGGGCCAGCAGATTGGTCTGTTCGGCGATTCGGGTGATCATTTCGACAACATCGCCAATCTGTGCGGCAGCCTGGCTCAGCCCCTGCACCGTCTCCCCCGTGCGCCCTGCACTGTCCACGGCATCCCGCGCCGCGGCGGCGGCGGCGGCCACCTGATCCACAATGCCGCCCGCGCTCTGCGTCATCTCCCGGGTAGAGGCAGCGGCGGCCGATAGCAGCATCGCGTTCTGCTCCGCCCCGCCCAAGGTGGCGGCGGTTCCGGCGCGGGTTTGCTCGGCCGCCCGCGACATGCCTTCCGCGTTGTCCCGCATCAGGGTGGCGGCCTCGCCCAGCGTGGCCATCACGCCAATCACGGATTCGGCAAAGTTCTGGGTATGCTGCTCCATCGCCGCCTGGTAGCGCCCGCGCCGCACCACTTCTCCGCTGGCGGATTCGCTTTCGGCCTGGGCCTTCACCAGGTCAGCCCGCAAAGTGCCGATGCACCGCGCGATGGCGGCGCACTGCGCCGCCCCAGCCCCGGCCGGCACGCCCGCCGCGCCGGCCAGCGCGTCCATCGGCGCGGCCAGCCGGCTTGCCAACACCAGGCCCAGCAGCAGTGCCACCACCAGCGCAGGCAAACCCGGCAGTCCCGCTGCAAACAGCGCCGCCCCGCAGCATGCCGGCCCCAGCGATATGGCGGCCACACCGCCATATCGGCGCAGCGACACGATGTCGCTTATCCCCTTCGCAAACATGCACTCGCCTTTGGTCAGGACGTATGAACCGGAGCGCGGAACACGCGCAGTTGACGGCCGTCACGATACAATTGACGACACGCCCTAGGCCATCCGGGCAACAGTTTCCAAAAGCGCTGCCGGATGAAAGGGTTTGCCAATCCAGTCGCTCGCACCGGCTTCCTTACCCTCCTGCTGTTTGCCAATGTCGGTGCCGGTCGTCAGCATCAGAATCGGCGTTGTCTTGTGGGCGGCGCTCGCCCGCAATTGGCGGATCAATTCAAGCCCATCCATGCCCGGCATGTTCACATCCGTGATCACGCAATCGATGGGGTCCTTGCCGATCAGGGACAAGGCCTGCACCCCGTCATCCGCCTCGATCACCTCATATCCCGCACGGCGCAATGTGAATGCAACCATCGAACGCGTGGTGCGGGAATCGTCCACGATGATCACACGCTTAAGCACTGATCGCACTCCCTGCGCACGCAAAGCGGCACGGCGGTACAGTCGACCTGATCATGGATGTCTGTGCCTCCCCATATCCAGCCCGTACGCAGAGGTCGCATGTCGCCATCGACATGTGCCAGTTCGGCGCACGAGCGCCGAAAGATGGACCCAAACGGTTAATATGACCCTTAGAGTGCCTTTCAAAACCTGGCATGGCGAGTCAGATGGCGTTCGTTTTTGAGCACCGGNNAAAAGACGGGCGCCAGATGGCCGCCAGGGCAGGTTGTGGGCAGGGCCGCAGCCGCGCGCGTTAGCAGCCTTGTAATGCCGGCGTGGCAATGTGCTACGGCACCGTTCCGCTTTTTGTTCCACCAACGTTTGGTGCAGTGTACCACTGCCTTGCAGGCCCTGGAGGCAACATCTTGCCCATAGCCAACCCACAGCCCTTAGCAGACAGGCCTCGCAGTCAACGCCAGACCACAAGCTGGCGCGCCATCGCTATCACCATCGGCATGCTCGCCATAACCGGCGTTACCGCCTATCTGGCTGCCGGCACATCATGGCAGATCTATGCAGACGTGCAGGCGGTGGCATCGCTGGCCATGCTGGCCACCTATGGCGATTGGCGGATCCTGGCGCTCGCCGCCGCGGTCATGGCGGCCGAACCCGCCGCAATCAGCCAGTTTGCGGTATATGCATCGGGGTCGCCGCAACCCGCCTGGCCATGGCTGCCACGCGCCGCCTTGCTGTTGATCACCACCTGCCTTGCGATCAGCTCGATGCTGAGAGCGATGCGATCGGTGCGAGCCGCGTCCGAGGAATTGATGGCCGCCAAAGCCGCCGCGGCACGCCAGGAGAACGCGCTACGCCTGACATCGGAGGTTGCCACGGATCTGGCCGCACAGGCCGCGGAGGACCGGCTTGCGCGGGAATTTGAACAGCGCGTGGGCGGCCTGGTTGCAGACGCGGCAGGGGCCGCCCAGAATGTGCTTCACGCCGCCGAGCAATTCTCCACCGTCGCCGAGGACGCGGCGGTGCGCACATCGGCCATTGCCGATGCCTCACAGCAAACCGTCGCCAGCGCGCAGAAGGTCGCCACCTCCGTGGATCACCTCGCGGCATCCATCACCCGCGTGACGGACGAAATACGCGAGGTATCGGAAGTGGCGTTCCGCTCGATGGACGATGCCGGCAACGCCAACGCCACCGTGCAGCATTTATCCGATGCGGCAACACGCATTGGCGATATCATCCGCGTGATCAACAGGATTGCCGCCCGAACCAATCTGCTGGCGCTCAACGCCACCATCGAAGCGGCGCGCGCGGGCGAGGCCGGCCGAGGGTTCAGTGTCGTGGCAAACGAGGTGAAACAATTGGCGGTACAAACCGCCGCCGCCACATCGAGCATCGCGCGGGAAATCGAGACAATCCGCACCGAAATGACCCATGCCATGGCAGCCATCGACGGCATGGCCGGAACAGTTGCCAATCTCGGTGGCATCACCGTTTCGGTCAGCGGATCGATGGCTGAGCAGGCCGATATTGCGCGCGATATCGCGGCCAGTGCGCTGCGCGCCGCGGCGGGCACCGAATCGGTTGTCAGCAACTTGCAAATTCTGACCGAGCAAGCAGCCCATGGCGGGGAAGCGGCCCGCGAGGGCACGAAGAATGCCCATGAACTGGCGGCGAAATGCGGTGCCGTGCAGAATGCGGTGCATGATTTTGTGGCGGCGCTGCTGGCGGCGTGAAGGAAGGCCTTCTTTTTTGAAAAAAAAGAAGCAAAAAACTTTTGCCTGTTGAGTCGTATGGTCGCCACACCACCCGACTCAAGTACTAAAAGTTTTTTGC
>PKZM01000146.1 GCA_003133065.1 Acetobacteraceae bacterium | reverse complement strand
AGAGCATGACCGTGGCGGGTGTGGCGCCGCCGCCCCGGCGCATTCTCAGTGTCGGCACCGTGGCATTCGATGAGGCGCGGCTGGAATTGAGAGTGGATGGCCAGCGCCGCCCGCTGGAAGCCAAACCCACGGCGCTGCTGCACGCGCTGCTGACCCGGCCCGGCGCGCTGGTGAGCAAGCGCACGCTGATCCAGGCGGTGTGGGGCAATGCCGATCATATTTCGGAGGCCTCGCTCACCACCGCGATGTCCAAGCTGCGCGCGGCCCTGGGCGAGACCGGGCGCGATATCATCGAGGTCGTGCATGGCAGCGGCTACCGCATCAGCTTGCCGGTCGAGGTGAGCGTGGCGCGCGAGGCGCCGCGGCTGGCGTTTACCTTTCAGCCTGGCGAGCCTGTGCCTGGCCGGGCGCAGTGGCGGCTTGAACGGGCCCTCGGCGCGGCGCCGCTGAATGATGTCTGGCTCGCCCGGCACGTCAAAACCCATGAGGCGCGCGTATTCAAATTCGCCGATTCCGCGGCACGGCTGGAGGCGTTGCAGCGGGAGGCCACGCTGTCACGCGTGCTGCAAACCATTCTTGGCCCGCGCGATGATCTGGTGCGCATCATCGAATGGGATTTCGACAGCCAGCCGGGATTTATCGAAAGCAGTTATGGCGGTCAGGATCTGCCTGGATGGGCCGCCGCACAGGGCGGGCTGGCGGCGCTGGCGCTTCAGACACGGCTGGCCATGCTGGCGCAGATCGCCGCCAGCCTTGCCGCCGCGCATAGCGCCGGCGTGCTGCATGGCGATCTCAAACCCGCCAATATCCTGGTGGCGGATGAAACACGGCCAGCCGGGGCGGCGGCACCATTGCTGCGGCTCGTCGATTTCGGCGCCGGCGGGCTCAGCGAAGCCGCCCGCCACGAGGCGCTCGATATCAGCCTGCAGGGTTTGCGTGAGGCCGATGGCGGGCGGGCCAGTGGCACGTTGCGCTATATGGCGCCGGAGGTGATGGCCGGCGGCCAGCCAACCACGCGCGCCGATATCTACGCGCTGGGCGTGCTGCTGTATCAAATGGCGACAGGCGACCTCGGCAAGGCACTCACCGTCGGATGGGAAGCCGATATCACCGACACGCTGCTGCGCGCCGATATCGCCGACGCCGCCGCGGGCGATCCTGCCCGGCGGCTCGATTCCGCCTCGGCGCTGGCCGAACGCCTGCGGACCCTACCGGCCCGCCGGGCCGAGGCCGAGCGCCTGCATGCCCGCCAGGCGGAAGCCGAACAACTGGCGCGCGAGGTGGAGCAGGCGCGCTTGCGCCGGCCTTGGATCGCCGCCGCCGCCGCCTCCATGGCGGCCGGCCTGGCACTGTCCACGGTTTTTGGCATCCGCGCCGTGCAAAGCCGTGACGAGGCCCGCCACCGTGCCCAGATCACCGCGGCGGTCAACACGTTCCTCACCGAGGATTTGTTCGGCCGCGGCAATCCGGCCCGGTCGGGCAAGGCCGATGAAACCTTGATGGAGGCCGCCAAAGCGGCGGAGGCCAGCATTGGACGGCGGCTGGCCGACGAGCCGCTGCTGGCGGGCTCCATTTACCTCTCGCTGGCGCGCGCCTTCGACAGCAGGACCGCATCGGACGCGGCGCGCAACGCCTACCACGAGGCGATCGACGCGTTCGATCGCGCCGGGCCGCCGGGCCAGGCCGAAGCGGCGATCGCTCGGCTGCACGAGGCGGCGATGGAGGTGCAATCGGGCATGGCCGGATCCATGGCCCGCGCCCGCGCCCTGATCGCGCAGGCCGCACCAATCATCCCGGCCTTGGGCAAGCGCGCGCCCGAGGCGCAGGTCTGGCTCGATGCCGCAATCGCATCAACCCAGATGGTCGGCGGCGATGTACAGCAAGCGCAGGCGGCATATCTGCGCGCGGCAGATGGCGCCGATGCTATGCCGGATGTGTTCGACGAGGGGACCCGGCTGTCGCTGCGCCAGTCGCTGGTGCTGACCTATATGCGGTTGGGCGCATGGAGCACCGCCGAACCGATGGTAGCGGATTTGCTAAGGCGGCGGCTGGTGCTGAATGGGCCACGCCACCCCGCCACCCTGGCGCTGCAATTGTTCCAGGCCCAACTGCTCATCGTGCAGGGGCACGCGGCGCAGGCCGTGCCGCTGCTCAACCAGATCCAGCCGAGCTTCATCGCCGTGTTCGGCCCCGACCATCTGATGACGATGAAAATGCTCAGCACCCGCGGCCAGGCCTATATGCAATTGGAGCGATATCAGGATGCCGAGGCCGACCAGATGGCCATCTACCGGCTTGCCGTGGCAAAAGATGGTGAACAGAGTTTCTTCGCCTTGGGCACGCTGGCCGATGCGGCGCAGGCGCAATGCAGGGCGGGCGAGACGGCGTCCGGCCTGGCGGCTGCCACCAAGGCCTATGATGGCGCCCGCGCGGCGTTCGGCCCGGGCGCGATACTGACCGTGATGAATCGCAGCAACCTGGCGTTTTGCCTGATCACCGCGCATCAATCCGCAGCGGCAGCTCCGTTGCTGCAAGGCTTGGACAGCCAGGCGATGGCCCAGTTCATGATGGAGCCAACCGTGGGGTCACAGGTCGAGCTGATGCGCGCGGCGATCGCGCTGGACGCGCATGATGACGCACTGGCCGCCAAGTTGCTGGCGCAGGCGGCGCCGAAGTTAGAGGCGCAGACCACGGACCCGTATTTTCAACGCTGGGCGCGCGCCCTGGTGGCGGCACGGCGGATGGCGGGCAACTGAGGCTGCTTGCACGGCCCGTTCCCTTATTCTTGACCCGTTCCCTTATTCTTGAAAGGTACTGAAGTGATGGTGCTCACCACCCTGGCTGGCGTCCTGCGGCAAGGCTGCCTGGTGCTCCTCACAACCGCATCGCTGCTGATGNNTGCTGGTGGATTTCTGGGCCTATTCCTGCATCAATTGCCTGCGAACCCTGCCCTTCCTGATCCGCTGGCAGCACGACTACAAGGATCGCGGCCTGGTGGTGATCGGCGTGCACGCCCCGGAATTCAAGTTCGAACATGATCCGCGCAACGTGGGCGCCGCCATCGCGCGTTTCGGGATCACCTATCCTGTGGCGCTGGACAATGATCTGGCCACATGGAACGCATATGGCAACGAATACTGGCCGACCGAATACCTGATCGATCGCCAGGGCCGCATCGTCTATAAACACGAGGGCGAGGGCAATTACGGCGAGACCGAGAACGAGATCCGCAAGCTTCTCGATGCCGGACCGGCGGTCGGCCCCGAACCGGGCGTGGATCTGCGCCGGATCGGATCACCCGAGATGTATTTCGGCCTGGACCGTGTCGAGAACCTCACCAATGCGGAAGCCGCACAGCCCGGCGTGCACCTGTACACAGCGCCGGCCATTTTGAAGCTGAACAATTTTGCCCTCAACGGCGTGTGGGATATCTCCGCCCAGCAGGCAACGCTCGTGCATGATGTCGGGCAAATCCGGCTTCACTGCCATTCTGGCAAGATCTTCATGGTTGCCAGCAGCAGCACGCCCGTCGTGTTGAGCGTGACCGTGGACGGCAAACCCCAGCCGGCCGTTCACGTGCAACAGAGCCGGCTTTATACTCTGTTCGACAGCGATGATTATAACGACCACGTGTTGAACATAGACGTTCCCAAAGCTGGGTTCTCGGCGTTTACGTTTACGTTCGGGTAGGTAAGGTCAAGGATGTTCTTTTTTGAAAAAAGCACCAAAAAACATTTGCCTGCGCTGTCGCGGAATCCCCCGCAGCGCGCGCAAAGTGATAAAAGTTTTTTGCTTCTTTTTTTCAAGAAAGAAGGCCTTACTTTTTTGGTGCGCCCTGGTGGACTCGAACCACCGACCCATAGCTTAGAAGGCTATTGCTCTATCCACCTGAGCTAAGGGCGCATCCTGTCGCGTTAATGCGTCCAGTTCTCCAGCCGGCCATATTTAAAATTGTCGGCATAGATCTTCGGGGCATGCACGCGGATCGGCGGCAATTCCACATCGTATTCCAGGCCGCGGCGATCCGCATAGGCGGTTGCCTCATCCCGCGTCGGAAAGCGCAAATGCACCTGGGCCTGCGTATCGCCGCTACCGGACCAGCCCATCAGCGCATCCTGCTGGCGCGGGCCGGAAGGCGCCCATTCCAGCACCCAGTGGTGCGTGTTGGCCACACCGGACTGCATCGCCGTCTTGGGCTGCTGGAAAATGCGGGCGCGCATGGCTTCTCCGTCGTCGTCATGGTCGGGGCGAGAGGATTCGAACCTCCGGCCCCCTGCTCCCAAAGCAGGTGCTCTACCAGGCTGAGCTACGCCCCGGCCGGCGCGGACCCTACTGGATCACCCTCTGGAAAGAAAGCGACACCTCTTCCCACGCGACACCCAAACGAGCAAAAGTTTTTTGGTTCTTTTTTTCAAAAAAGAACAAAAAGAAAGCGCTTCTTTTTGAAAAAAGAAGCAAAAACTTTTGCCTGTTCGAGGCTCGCCGGATAGGTAGGGGCATGCGGGTTCTACATGTGGGCAATTTCGGGTCGCGGGCCAAGGGGGCCTTCCTGCACTCCGTGGCGCCCAAACTCAGCCGCGGGCTGATCCGGGCGGGGCACCAGGTGGTGGATTTCGCCGACCGTGACGTGGCGCGGGCCAGCACGGTGATGGGCTCCCGCAAATTCGGCACCGCCGGCGCCAACCGCGCGCTGCAGCGCCTGGCGCACGACATGCAGCCCGAGCTGCTGCTGCTGGGCCATGCCGATACCATTGCCGCTTCCACCATCGCGGCCATGCGCCGCGCCACGCCGGCGATGCGCGTTCTGCAATGGAATGTCGACCCGATGTTCGAACCGGACAACATCGCCCGTATCCGCGCCAAGATCGACGTTGTGGACGCGACCCTCGTCTCCACGGCGGGCGAAGCCCTGGCGCCGCTGCGCCGGGCGGGAATGCAGTTGGGGTTCTTTCCCAACCCGGTGGACTTCTCTATCGAAACCGGCCAGGCCCACCTGCACGACCACCTGCCCTACGACCTGTTCTACGCCTGCGGCCATCCTTCACGCCCGCTGCGCAGTTTCTGCGGCCAGGACTGGGACATGGAGCACTTCATGGCCCGCCTGCGGACCGCCATCCCCAGCTTGCGGCCGCACCTCGCCGGGCTATGCGGCCAGCCGCATCTGGCCGGTTTCCCCTACCAGGAGGCGCTCTCGGCTTGCGCCATCGGGCTGAATGTCAGCCGGCGGCAGGATTACCTGCTCTACAGTTCGGACCGGCTGGCCCATATGACCGGCAACGGCCAGGCCATCCTGATCGACCGCGCCACGGGCTACGACCAGCTGTTCGGGCCGGGGGAGATGGCGTTCTTTTCCTCGTTCGATGAGCTCGCCGGCCAGTTGCGCGGCCTCATTGCGGACCCGGCGCGGCGGCGGGCCATGGCCGCCGCCGGCCGCGCTCGCTACCATGCGCTCTTCAATGAGATGCTTGTGGCGCGCTACGTGGTGGCGGTGGCGACCGACACCCACAACCCGAAGGACTATCCCTGGCCCACGCTGATCCCTTGACGCGCGCCCGCCGCTGGCCGGCCCTGCCGCACCGCACGGCACTTTTGGCGCCGGGCCTGTTGCTGTTCTTCGTGGCCGCGTTCCTGCTGCCGACGGGGCCCGCCTATGCGCTGGTGTTCTACCTGTGCGTGCTGCCGGCCTTCTGGCTGCGGGTGGCGGCGTCGCCGCTTCCCTGGCTGAGGGATGGGGGGGCCTGGCTGGGGTTCGCGCTGATCGTGTGGTCGGGGCTGACGCTGATCTGGGGGCATGACGATCAGCACCGTACGCTGCGCTTCCTCGGCGACACGGTGTTCACCCTGCTGTTCTTTGGCGCCATGCTGTGTGCGCTGCGTGGCCCGGCGCTGCGCCGGCAGTTGGGCACGGTGATGATCTGGGCGGGCACCGGCAACGCCCTGCTCTCCGTGCTGCTGGGGCAGATCCTGCCGCAGAACGGGCCGCGTCTGCATGGCTGGGGCGCGACCAACCATCCCATCCTGGGTGCCACCGTCATGGCGACCGCTTATCTTTGCGCTGTGAGCCGCGCTTTGAGCGAGGCTGGACGCCGCGCTGCCTATCTGGCCGCGGCGGCGGCGATGGTTATGTTCATCCTGTTCACCGAAAGCCGGGGGCCGTTACTGGCGGCGCTGGCGGCGACCCTGTTCCTATGTGCGGCAAGCCCGATCCCCGCGCGGGCGCTCGGGCTGATGGCAGCAGGGGCATGTGGGTGGTGGCTGCTGCCGGCGCGGGTGCAGCACCATGGGGCGGCGATCCTGGTGGCGCGCGGCGACTCCCACCGCTTCGGCATCTGGCACCGCACGCTGGAGATGATTGCGCAGCGGCCGCTGTTCGGCCACGGCCTGGCGGCCAACCTGACATTTCCCGGCCCCGGCGCGCGTGAGCCGGGCGGCCTGGCCAATGTGAGTTTTCCGCACGACCTATATCTCTCGGTGCTGTTCTATAGCGGCGTGGTGGGGGGCGTGCTTTTCCTGGCGGTGGTCGCCACCATCACCTGGCGCCTGTTCCAGGCCCGCGGCGCACGCGACGCGATCTGGCTATGGACCGCCGGGATGTGGATCAACGTGCTGGTGTCCGGCCTGACCGACCTCGGTCAGATCACCAAAGGCCCCGGCCCGCTGTGGTTCATCTTCTGGCTGCCCGTGACATTGACGCTGGCCACATACNNTTTACCCGACTCGCAATAGGCGCGCGCCTTCTGAGGAGAGCCATGCCACGGCGGCTGCGCGGTGGGGGGATAGGTCGTCCGCTAACGCCCAGAAACTCGCCCCGTGGTTCAGGTGGCGCAGATGGGCGACCTCGTGGGCGACGACATAATCCTGCACGTGAAGGGGTGCCATCAGCAGGCGCCAGCAGAACATCAGCACACCATCGGCGGAGCAACTGCCCCAGCGGGTACGGGTGTCCTTAACCGTGACGCGGCGGGGCATCATGCCGGCGGTTGCGGCCTTGGCCAGCGCCTGAGCGGCAAAGCGCCGCCTTGCCTCCGCGCGCAAAAAATCGTTCACCCGGCGGGCGAGGAAGTCGGCCTCGCCGGAGACATGCAGCACCCCGGCCTCGATCCAGGCACCGCCGCGGCCGCCTGGGGTGTGGCGGATGGGGTGGGCGATCCCATCGATCATCACGCAGGCACCGTCGGCGAAGGGGGCGGCCTGCGGCAATGCGGCCAGGCGCTGTTTCACCCAGGCGGTATTTTGCGTCAGCAGTGCCAGGCCCGCCGCCTGGGCCGCGCGCATGGGCAGCGTGACCACCACGCGACCCTGCCGCGTATCGATCCGCAGCGTAATCCGCCGCGCGCGCGGGCTGCGACGCCAGGCGATGGCGGCTGACCCTCCTGGATAAGCCAGCGACTCCGGAAGCGGCGGTTTCACGTCCTCAGAATGCCTGATCCCCTTGGGTGAGCAAAGTGCGGCGCCGTTGTGCGCATTGCTATCAGCGCCTCACTCACGCCACCGGCGTATCAAACCGCTTCCAACGGTAAATCACCGCCGAGGCCGCCCAGCACGCGGCGAAAATGCTGACCACCGCAAAGCCTAAATACCCAAAGCTGTCATTCAGCCGCCCCACCCAAGCCCAGAACGGACCCGTCAGCGACAATTGATCGCCCAGAAGGCCCAGCGCCTCGATGCCCCCGATGAGCAGCGCCACAAGAACGGAAGCGGCGGTAATGGTGAGGTTGTACCAGAGTTTGCGCAGCGGATGGACGAAGGCCCAGCCATAGGCGCCCACCATCAGAACGCTGTCCGCCGTGTCGATCAGGGCCATGCCGGCGGTGAAGAGCGCGGGAAACACCATGGCCTGCCAGGGGGACATGCCGCGCGCGGCCTGGGTGGCGGAGATCCCGAGCAGGCCGATTTCGGTGGCCGTATCGAAGCCGAGGCCGAACAGGAAGCCGAGGGGATACATGTGCCAACTGCTCCGGATGGCGGAAAACAGCGGGCGGAACAGACGGGAGAGAATGCCGCGGCCGGCGAGGAGTGTGTCCAGTGCGGCATCGTCGATGGCCTCGCCGCGGCGGGCGCGGGAAAAGCTGCGCCAGACGCCGCGCAGGATTACGATGTTGACCAGCGCGATCGCCAGCAGGAAGCCGGCGGAGACGAGCGTGCCGACAACGCCGCCGATTTCGCGGGCGGCTTCCAGCCGCCCTTGCAGCGCCGCCGCGGTGGCCGCCACGGCGAGGGAGGCGAGCACCACGACGGTGGAATGGCCCAGCGAAAACCACAGGCCGACGGTGATGGGCCTTTTGCCCGCTTGCATCAGCTTGCGCACAACGTTGTCGATGGCCGCGATATGATCCGCGTCCACCGCGTGCCGTAGCCCGAACACCCACGCCAGAAACGCCGTACCCAACAACGCCGGCCGCCCATGAAACGCCGCGTACGCCCAGGCCCAAGCCCCGGCGTTAGCCATGAGAAGCGCACCCAAAAGAGTAAAAGTTTTTTGCTTCTTTTTTTCAAAAAAGAAGAGTCTTTCTTTTTCCGCTCCGCGAAAGTTACGTGTTCGCTTCATCGAGCAGCTTTTCTATCAGGGGCTTCAGCCGCGCCACGATCAGTTTCACGCCCTCGGCGTTGGGGTGGAGGCCGTCGGCCTGGTTCAGGGCGGGGGTGGCGGCGACACCGGCCAGAAAAAACGGATCGTAGAACAGGCCGGGGCGCTGGCTGAGTCGCGCGAACACCGCCTTGAACTGTGCGCCATACGCGGCGCCCAGGTTGGGGGGCGCCAGCATGCCGGTCAGCAGCGTGGGCACATGCGCGGCGGCGAGGGCATCCAGGATGGCGGTCAGATTGGCCTGCATGGCAGCGGGGTCGGAGCCGCGCAGGCCATCGTTGGCGCCCAATTCCACGATCGCCACATCCGGCTTGTCGCTCAGCGACCAGTCGATCCGCGCGCGGCCGCCGGCACTGGTATCGCCGGAAACGCCGCCATCCAGGATCACCACATCGCGCCCATCCGCGCGCAGGGCATCTTCCAGCCGCGCCTCGAACCCATCCTCATGCGGCAGCCCGTACCCCGCCACCAGCGAATCGCCAAAAACCAGCAGCCGCACCGGCCGCGCCGCCGCCGTAGCCGCACACAATGCCATCACCAGGAAAACACCAAGCGCCACCTTCGCTGCACCGCCGCACCGCCCATATCGGGGAATAATGGACATCCCTGAAAACTCCTCCCCCCTGGCTCGCACCACGCCCGGCCAGGAGAAACTGGTTCACGTGAGAGACCTGCACCTGACGGTGCCCGCCGCCTCCGGACCGGTCAACATCCTCTCCGGCATCGATCTGGACATCTCGGCCGGTGAATCGGTCGGCCTCGTCGGCCCCTCCGGCTCCGGCAAAACAAGCCTGCTGATGGTGCTGGCCGGGCTGGAACGCGCCACATCCGGCACCGTTCGCCTCGCCGGACAGGACCTCACGCAGCTAGATGAAGATGGCCTCGCCCGCCTGCGCCGGCACAGCGTCGGCATCGTCTTCCAGTCCTTCCACCTGATCCCGACGATGACGGCGGTGGAAAACGTGGCCCTCCCGCTCGAACTCTCCGGCAGCCAGAATGCCGACAGCCGCGCGGCAGCCGCGCTGCAAGCCGTCGGCCTCGGCCACCGCCTCACCCATCTGCCAGGCCAGCTCTCCGGCGGCGAACAACAGCGCGTGGCGCTGGCCCGCGCCTTCGTGCCGCAACCGGCCCTGCTGCTGGCCGACGAACCCACCGGCAACCTCGATCTGGCTACCGGTAAACTGGTGATGGACCTGCTGTTCGGCATGCAAGCGCAACACGGCACAACGCTGCTGCTGATCACGCACGATCCACAGCTCGCAGAAAGGTGCGAACGGCAGATCCACATGCAGGATGGGAGACTCACACAGAAGGAAGGTCTTCTTTTTTGAAAAAAAGAAGCAAAAAACTTTTACCTTTTTACGCGTGGACATTGGCACTGCGCGACCTCAAGGGCCTCAGAGGCATACGCATCGTGCTGGCGTGCCTGGCGCTGGGGGTGGCGGCAATCGCGGCGGTGGGCAGTCTCCAGGCCGCCATCAACACAGGCTTGGCAACCCAGGGGCGAACCCTGCTCGGGGGCGACATCGCCATCGACAACGGCGCCGAACCCCTGCCCGATACCCTGCGCAGCTGGCTGCAAGCGCGCGGCGCCAAAATCTCCGCCATTACCCTGCTGCGCACCCTCGTCGTCGCCCCCGGCGGCGACCGAATCCTTGTCGAACTCAAAGCCGTGGACGCGGCCTACCCGCTGCTGGGGGCGCCCACCCTGGAACCCGCCATGAAGCTGGCCACCGCACTGAACGGCGGCATCGCGGCCGATCCGCTGGTGCTGGAACGCCTGCACCGCAAACCCGGCGACAGCGTGCGCATCGGCGATGCCACGCTGCGGCTGAACGCGGCACTCATCGCCGAACCCGACCACGCCGAAGGCTTCGCCATCCTCGGCCCCCGCGTGCTGATCGCCGCCGCCGGCCTGCCCGCCACCGGCCTTATCCAGCCCGGCTCCCTCGTGACCCATGATTGGCGGGTGCTGCTGCCAACCCCCGGCCCAGCGGCACGCGCCACCATCGATGCGATGCGGAAAGCCTTTCCCGGCACCGGCTGGCGCATCCGGGACGCAAGCCAGGCCAATGAAGGCGCGGATCAGGCCGTGCGCCAAACAGGGCTGTTTCTCGTGCTTGTGGGCCTCAGCGCGCTGCTGATCGGCGGCATTGGGGTCGCTACCGGTGTGCGCGCCTGGCTGGAAGGCCGCGCCGGCACCATCGCCACGCTGCGCTGCCTGGGTGCATCCAGCCGCCTGGTCTTCGCCGTGTTCCTGATCCAGGTGATGCTGCTTTGCACCGCGGGCATTGCCATCGGCGTCGCCGCGGGCGCCCTGCTGCCCATCGCCATCATCGATGTGTTCGGCGCCTCGCTGCCGGTACCCGCCCAGGCCGGCATCTATCCCGGCCCCCTCGCGCTCGCCGCCCTCTACGGCCTGCTCACCGCGCTCACCTTCTCCCTTTGGCCGCTGGGCCGCGCGGCCCGGATCCCCGGCGCCGCGCTGTTCCGCGATGCGACCCTGCCGGCCGGCACCGGCAGCCGGCGCATGCTGGCGCTCAATGCCGGCCTGGCGCTGCTGCTCGGCGCCACCATCATCGCCACCGCCGCGGACCGTGGCTTTGCCGCCTGGTTTTGCATCAGCGCACTCGCCACGCTTGGCGTCTTTCGCGCCGGCGCCTGGGCGCTGATGCACGCGGCCCGACGATTTGCCGCCGCCGCCAGAAGCCCGCGGCCCGCCTGGCTCAGCCTGGGCCTGGCCAACCTGCACCGGCCGGGCTCGGCTACGCCTTTGCTGCTCGTCGCCCTCGGCCTGGGGCTGGCAACGCTGGCCGCCGTGGCGCTGATCGAAGGCAATATCAACAGCCAGTTCATCGGCGCCGTGCCGCGCGACGCGCCCAGCTTCTTCTTCCTCGATATCCAGAACGATCAACTCGCCCCGTTCCGCAAGATCGTCGACAGCCTGCCCGGCACCGCGGATGTGCGCATCGTGCCCAGCCTGCGCGCGCGCATCGTATCGCTGAACGGCGTGCCGGCTGAACGCGCACACATCGCCGCCGGCGCGCAATGGGCGCTGCGCGGCGACCGCGGCCTGACCTACGCCGCCACGGTGCCGAAAGGATCGCGCATCACCACAGGAAGCTGGTGGCCGGCGAACTACGATGGCGCGCCGCTGCTCTCGCTGGACGAAGGGCTTGCCAAAGGCTGGGGCCTGAAGGTGGGCGACACGCTGCGCGCCAACGTGCTTGGCCGCGACATCGATTTTCGTATCGCCAATCTCCGCATGATCGATTGGCGCGCCCTGGGGATCAATTTCACCCTCCTCGCCTCGCCCGGCCTGCTGGAGCACGCGCCGCATATGAACATCGCCACCCTGCGCGATCCCCCGGGCGAGGACGCGGCACTTCTGGCCCGCGTCACCGATGCGCTTCCCAACGTCACAGGCATCCGCGTGGCGGACGTGCTGGCCGCGGTGGCAACGCTGGTGGACAAGCTGGCGGCCGCACTGGCCGCTGCTTGTGGCGTGACCCTGATTGCCGGTGCGCTGGTTCTGGCCGGCGCCGTGGCTGCTGGCCAACGGCGACGCACGGCAGAAGCGGTGATCCTGAAAACCCTTGGCGCCACCCGCGCCCAGATACGGGCGGCCTGGCTGGTGGAATTCGGCCTGATCGGGGCCACCGCCGGGCTGATCGCGGCCGCGCTGGGCACACTGGCGAGCTGGGCCATGTCGCGCTTCGTGATGCAGATCCCCTGGCTGTTCCTGCCGGGGACACTGGCCGCCACGGTCGCAGGGTGCGTGCTGCTGATGCTGGTGTTCGGGTATGCGGGCACGGCGGCGGCGCTGAGGGTGCGTCCGGCGCGGTTGTTGCGGAATGAGTAGAAGGAAGATGTTCTTTTTTGAAAAAAAGAACCAAAAAACTTTTGACTGTTGGCGCGAAACTCGCCGGCAGCGCGCGCAAAGGGAGAAAAGTTTTTTGCTTCTCCTTATACCCCCGTGCGCCCGTACCGGTTGAACGCCAACGTCGTCTCCGCCCAGACGCGCTTCAACTGGGCCAGCAGGGCCGGCCCGTCGCTTTCCAGTTCCGCCTCCGACAGTACCTCCCAGTCGCGGCATAAATCGCGCAGGCGCACCGCGCCGATATTTGCGGCGATGCCGCACATGGAATGTGCCGCAGCGCGGAAACGCTCCACATCGCGCTGCAGGTACTGGCTCTCCATATCCGCCATCGCCATGTGGCCGTCGCAGTCGAATTCGCCGATCAGTTGTTCGAGAAAGGCGCTACCGCCCAGGGCCTTGAGGTCCCGGATCGTCTGCGCGTCCAGCATGGGCGAGGCGCTGTCGGCGGGCGGCAGCGGGTCAGCAGGCACCACTGCGTCACCGATCGCGGCCATCAGCTCGGCCATGCGCACCGGCTTCACCAGGCAGGCATCCATGCCCGCATCCAGGCAGCGCGCGCGCACATCGACACCGGCGGCAGCGGTGAGCGCGATCATCGGGATTCGCCGGCCGCGGAGCACCGACAGGCCATAGAGTTTGGCGGCCTCCACCCCATCCATCACCGGCATGTTCACGTCGAGCAGCGCCGCATCCACCTGTGCGGAGGTCATCACTTCCAGCGCCTGCTCGCCATTGCTGGCGAAGGCCACGATCGCGCCGTGCGATTGCAGCATCTTGCCCAGGATCAGCCGGTTGATGCTGTTATCATCCGCCACCAGGATGCGCGTGCCCGCCAGCTTGCGCGCGGTGTCCGAACGCTGCTTGGCCCGCCGCGCGTCATCGGGCGGTGGGATCATCGCGGCTGCGAGTCGGCTGGCGATCACCAGCGCGTGGCGCAGCTCGTCGATACTGGCATTCTGGCCGACGCTGGTGGCAAAGCGTTCCCGCGCCGCCCGGCTGGGCAGTTCGCATACGCGTTCCGGCTGTACCTCGATGAAGGCATCGGCCTCGGGCAAGGTGAGCGACCAGCTTCCCCCCTGCACGAAAGCCACGCGTGGGCAGGTCACCGGGCGGCGGCTGGGATGGCCGGCCCAGAGCGGCGCCAGGCGGTCCAGTGGCAGCAGGCGCTTCTGCATCGCCTGCACCCAGCCCTCGTCCAGCGAGGCGGCGATCAGGCTGGCCACCGGCAACGGCGCGGGGTGGTCCGGTTCAACTGGCAGATCCACGCTCACCCAGAACGTGCTGCCGGCCTGGGGCACGCTATCCACGCCGATGCTGCCGCCGATCAGCCGGATCTGGCGTTCACACAGCGCCAGCCCCAGGCCGGTGCCGCCAAAACGATCGAGAATGCTGTCGTTGGCCTGCGTGAACAGCGCGAATATCCGCTCGCGCGCCTCGGGGGCGATGCCGATGCCGGTATCCATCACCTCCAGCCGCAGCCGCATCTGGCCGCCGCCGATATCCTGGCCGTCCGCCGCAAGCGTCACGGATCCTGCCGGGGTGAACTTGATGGCGTTGTCCAGCAGCTTCAGCAGCACCTCGCGCAGGTGCCGTGCATCGCCGCGCAGGCGCAGCTTGGTGCGTGCGGTGACATGGGTGTTGATCAGCAGGCCGCGCCGGCGCGCTTCCACCGCGACCACGGCGGAAACCCCGCGCAGCATCTCCAGCAGATCGAAGGGCGCGACGTCCACGCGGGCGTGGCCGGCCTCGATGCGGGAGAATTCCAGCACATCCTGCACCAGGCCGAGTTGGCCGGTGGCGGCACCGTCGATCGTGGCGAGCATTTCGGCCTGGCCCGGCGTCAGCCTTGTGGCCTGCAGCAGCTCAACCATGCCGATGATGGAGGTGAGCGGCGCGCGCAGTTCGGCACTGACGCTGGCCAGAAACAGGCTCTTCGCCTGGTCGGCGCGCTCCGCTTGCCGGCGTGCCACGGCCAGCGCGCGGATCAGCATATGGGCGTAGAGCGGCAGCACCGCCATGCCGCTGATCAGGCCGAGGCAGAGCGCGGCATGGGCGCGCCAGACGCCGTTGATCAGAATGGTGCCGCCGAACCCTGCCAGGCTGGCGAGCGTGGCGGCCAGCAGATATGGGCCGCCGAAGCGCGCGCCATTACCGATGATGATCCACAGATAGACCACATACATGAAGGCGGCCCCTTCGCCGCCGACGTTGAGAACAACCGTGGCACCGGACACATCGAGGCAGATTGCCAGGCCGCGGCGCAGTACGCGCGCCTGAGGCCGCAGGCACAGATGCAGCAGCAAGGCGGCCGCGATACCGATGAAGCCGGCCATCGGCAGGCTCCAGCGCGCGGCTGCCTGCGGTGTGCCCATGGCCCATACCGCCAGACATGTCAGGGCGGCCGCGCCAAGCCGGTTGAGCGCCATGATATACTCGCCGCGTACGGCTTCAGGCAGCACTGTCCAGAATGCCGCCAGCCTGTCGCCGAGCCGGTTGGCCACGGGCATCATGGCGCCGGCGACCATGGGAAATCGACATCCTGGGCCGCGAGCACGCCGAACTGTTCGGCCGGCATGGCCCGGCTGAAATAAAATCCCTGCACGATCTCGCACCCCGCCGAGAGCACCCGCTCCAACTGGGTTTCGGTCTCCACCCCTTCGGCCAGCACCTCCAGGCGCAGGCTTCGGCCGATTCCCACCACGGCATCCACGATCGCCGCACGGTCCGCATTCGTATCGAGATCCTGGACGAAGGAGCGATCTATCTTCAGCCGGTCGATCGGCAGGATCTGCAGATAGGCCAGGGATGAATAGCCGGTACCGAAATCGTCCACCGCGATCCGCACGCCAAGCCGGCGCAGCGTGTGCAGTTCGTTGGCCACCTCGCGCTGATTGTCCAGCAGCGTGGTTTCCGTGAGTTCCAGTTCCAGCAGATGCGGGGGCAGCCCGCTTTCCTCCAGGGCGGCCAGGACAAGCTGCTTGACGCTGCCGGCCTTGAACAGCGCGGAGGAGAGATTCACCCCCACGCGTGTCGGTATCCCCGCTTGCGCCCATGCTGCCGCCTGCCGGCACGCCTGCTGCACCACCCAGCGGTTGATGGGCACGATCAGCCCGCTATCCTCGGCCAAATCCAGGAAGGCCCCGGGCATGACCATGCCATGCCCGGGGCGGTTCCAGCGCAGCAGAGCTTCCGCGCCCACGATGCGGCCGGTGCGGCCTTCCACCACGGGCTGGTAGCAGATGACGAATTCCTGCCGGTCGATCGCCGCCCGCAGGTCGATTTCCAGCAGCACCGACGCGCGGGCCAGGGTTTGCATCTCGGGGGCGAAGAAGCGCGCGCAGCCGCGGCCCTCCTGCTTGGCGCGGTAGACGGCGAGATCGGCGTTCTTCAGCAATTCCTCCACCGCATCGCCATCGCGAGGCGCCATGGTGATACCCACGCTGGCGCCCACGATAGCCCAATGGCGGTCGATCTGCACCGGCCGCGACACGGCGGCGATGATGCGCTCGGCGCAGAGCGCCGCATCGTCGGGCGAGGCGATGCCGATCTGGACGACGGCGAACTCGTCGCCGCCCAGCCGCGCCACGATGTCGCCCACCCGGATCGCGCCGACCAGCCGGTCTGCCACCTCCTTGAGCAGGACATCGCCATGATCATGGCCGAAGCCGTCGTTGATGGTCTTGAATCTGTCGAGATCGATGAAATGCAGCGCGAAGCTCTCACCCGCGCTGCGGCAGCGTTCCAGCGCCTGGTTCAGCACGCCCACGAGCAGCAGGCGATTGGGCAGCGCCGTGAGCGTATCGTGGTGGGCCAGATGATGCAGGGCCTGCTCAGCCCGCTTGCGATCGGAGATATCGAACGACGTGGTCAGCACGTTGCGCACGGCCCCACCGGCATCGCGCAGCGGAAACTTGCTGGTGAGAAAGGTGCGGCAGGTGCCGTGACGGTCGACCACTTCCTCCTCGTAGCCCAGGATCGGCACGCCGCTTTCGAATACGCGCTGGTTGGCGGCATCGGCCGAAACCTTGCGATCCTGCGCGCGCACCGGTAGCAGCCCCGCACCATAGCGGTTGATGAACACCCGACGCCCATCCTCATCCACCGCGCTGATCAGCGCGGGGATGGTATCGATGACCTGGATCATCCGCGTGCGGCTATCGCGTATCGCGGTTTCGCGCGAAAGCTCGCTGCGTTCCAGCTCGCGCGCCAGATCTTCCGCCCGGCCGCGTGTGAGGCGCTGCTGCTGACCCAGCGAGAGCAAGTTGCGCCCGCGCGTGACGAATTCCTGATGATCCACCGGGCTTTGCAGAAAATCGGTGGCGCCGGCATCCAGCGCGCGCAAGCGGAACTCACGATCCTCATAGGCGGTGATGACAATCACCGGCACATCCGCGCCCGTTGGCAGCAACCGCAGCGAGCGGATAAAATCCGCCCCGTCCATTCCCGGCATTTTGTAGTCGGTGATGACCAGATCGGGCGCGTGGGTTCCGGCCCAATTGAGCATGCTCCCCGGATCGGAGAATACCTCGACGGCGGAATCGTCGCGGATCGAGGCTGCGAGCCGCGAGTAGATCATGCGGTTGGTATTGTTGTCGTCCACAACCACGATCGTCGGCATGCAAAAAACTTTCTGTGTGGCGCAGGTGCGCGGGCCGGGTTTACAACCGGCAGTAGGGTGCAGGACAGTGTTTGGGAGAAGCGTCCAAGGTTAACTGAGCCTAGCATGATCGGGCGGCACATGTCCTACGGCCGCATTCGGCGCACGACACGCATCGTGGCCGGAATATGGCACAGTTCACGTATCCGAGTGCAGCGAAAAACCGCAAATCAGCCAGCACCGGTGGGAGAGCCATTTTATCCGATGTGGCCGACGATGCCCTAGTTACCGCCGGCCTGACCACCTCGTTGCTGGCGGTAGCCCTGCCAGGCCTGATCAATGAGGTAGTCGTGGATGTCGTCCACCTCCGCGGTGGAGAGCACATCATCGAAGCGCGCCATACCGGCCGGCGCGAGCACCCCTTTGAGCACGATCTTGCTGAAGGCCGCGTGTACAGACGGGCTGAGCTTGCGCAAATCCGGCGTGATGCTGGGACCCCACACGTGGCAGCGCGAGCATTGTTCGGTGAATTTTATCTCGCCGCGCCGTATCTGGCTGATCGTGCCTGTTTGTGCCGGCGGCTGCGTAAAGGGCGGATCGATGCGGCGCGCCGGCAGCGGTACCGCGCCGCCATCCAGCCGGAAGGCGATGATCCGGTTGGTGTTGCGGTACTGGATGGCGGCGCTCTGCGGGGGGATGGCGCCGACCGTATAGGCCGTACCCCCATAGCCCACCTGGACCGCGACATACTGCACGCCGCGGACCTGATACGTCATGGGTGCGGCCATGATGTGGCTGCCGGTCTGGATCACTTTCAGCACGCGCCCCGTATCGGCGGCGTAGACCACAAAATTGCCGTCGCCCCTGCCCTGCAATACCAGGTTGCCATCCGTGCTCAGCACGCCGCCATCATAGCCGCGCATGCCTGAAGAGGTTTCAACCTCCCATACCGTTTTTTGCGCCACCGGATCCCAGGCACGCAAGCATTCGCGCACCAGCTTTCCCCGCCTTCCGGCCTTGAGCGTGTTGAGGTCCGGCATCGGGCCAAACAGCGGCTTCATTGCGGCCGCATCGTAGCTATCATCGGGAATGACGCCGTTGTCGGTGAAGAAACCGTCCAGGTATTTTACAGCCGCGTGGTTGTGCTGCAAATCCACCCACACGCTCGGCGCATCTATCACCGGAATGTATACAAGCCCGGTTGTGGCATCCCACGACATCGGCGACCAGGTGTGCCCGCCCGCCCAGGAGGGATAGACGTTTTTCGGGCCGGTGAAATAGTCGCCCGCTTCCGCCAGGATGGGCCGCCCGGTTTTCATGTCGACACCGCGCGCCCAGGTGACGAGCGTGAAATTGCGCGCGGAGATCAGATCCCCTGTCTTGCGGTCCAGAACATAGAAAAATCCGTTCTTGTTCGCCTGCATGATGACGTGGCGGGTGGCGCCGGCGATTTTGATGTCGGCCAGGATGAATTTCTGCACCGCATCGAAATCCCAATGGTCGCGCGGCGTGGTTTGGTAGTACCAGGCCATTTTGCCGGTATCGGCATCCACTGCGATGATGGAGGCGGTGAAAAGGTGGTCGCCATTGCCGGGGCCGAGCAGACGCGGATCGTAGGGGGCGGCGTTGGCGGTGCCGAAATACACCAGGTTCAGCGCGGGATCGTAGGAAATGCCATCCCATGCGGTGCCGCCGCCCGGCAAAGCGGGGCTTCGTTCGGCGCTCCATGTTTTCGCGGCGATGGCCAGTTCGGGGTGTTCGAGAGGTTTGCCCGGCGCGGGCGGCGTGGTGAAGAAGCGCCATTTCAGGGCGCCGGTCTTCAGATCATAGGCGGAGACATAGCCGCGCACGCCGCCATGGTCCATGTCCGCGCCGGCATTGCCGATGACGGCCACATCTCCCGCGATCTGCACCGCGCCGGTGCTGGCATAAGGCATGGCGTGATCGATGATGGTGTCGGCGGACCAGATCTCGTGGCCGGTTGCAGCATCGAGCGCGTGCAGGCGGCCATCCAGGGAGGCGACATAGACGCGGTTGTTTGCCAGGCCGACGCCGCGGTTGACGATATCGCAGCAGGGATTGCGGGCGATCTGACCGGGGACGTGGGGATCGAATTTCCAGATCTGGCGGCCGGTGGCGGCATCCACGGCGTAGACGTAGCCCCAGGTGCCGGAGGTGTACATGATGCCGTTGGCGACAATGGGGGTGGCTTCCTGCCCGCGCTCGGTGCCGAGATCGTATTGCCAGGCAAAGCCGAGGCGGGCGACGTTGGTTGCGTTGATGGCGGCCAGTGCCGAGTGGTAATCGCCCTCTCTGGCCGCCGCCGCCGGCATTTTCCCTGCGGCCAGGAATGCAAAACAACAGATCCGCAGGGCTGAACCAAGAAAATTTAACCACAACGGCACAAAGGCACGAAGAGATACACGAGGAACATTCTTCTCTTCGTGCCTTTGTGCCGTTGTGGTTAAATCTTCTTGCGTGCCGGAATCGCGACTTCGCATTGGAATAAAAGAAGAAAGAGTCTTCTTTCTTGAAAGAAAGAAGCAAAGAACTTTTGATACTTTCTGCATCAGGCGCTCGCGATAGAAGGCAAAGCGCCAAGGCGGCGGCGCAGGGCGAAGGCAAGCAGGATCACACCCAAGCTGAGGGCGCTGAGCGCGAGCTGGATACGCTGGTCCGGGGCGAAGGCCATGCTGGCGAGCACCAGGGCGATGCCGGCGATCACGGCCATGCTGAGCGCGGGGAAGAGCCACATCTTCAGCGCGATCGTTTCGCCGCGCGCTTGCAGCTTCTGGCGCAGGCGTATCTGGGCCAGCGCAATCACCAGGTAGATGAATAGGATGATCGCGCCCGAGGTGTTGATCAGGAACATGAACACCAGATCCGGCGAGATGATGGAGGCGAGCGCCGCCAGCAGGCCGCCGGCAGTGCCGAACAGGATGCCCAGGCTTGGCACGCGGCGGGCGGAGACGGCGGCGAAGATGGCGGGTGCGTCGCCGCGGCGGGCGAGTTCGTACAGCATACGCGAGGTGATGTAGAGGCCGGAATTGAGGCAGGAGAGCACGGCGGTGATGACCACCACGTTCATGGCCAGGGCGGCGCCGGGGATGTGCATGGTGGCGAGCGCGCGGGCGAAGGGGGATGAGCCGACTTCCACGCTATCCCAGGGCAGCACGCTGACGATGACGGCGATGGAGAGGACGTAGAAGACGAGGATCCGCAGGGAGACGGTGCGGCCGGCGCGGGCGACGTTGGTGGCCGGATCGGCGGTTTCGGCGGCGGCGATGGTGGCGACCTCGCTGCCCATCATGGAGAAGATCACCACCGGGATGGCGGCGAACGCCGCGCCGACACCGCGAGGGAACAGGCCGCCGTGGGAGGTGAGCACGGTGAGGGCGGTGCCGGGGGCGAAGCCGAAGATGTAGGCCAGACCGACCACGATGAAGGCCATTATCGCGCCGACCTTGAGCGAGGCGAACCAGAATTCGAACTCCGCGTAGGTGCGCACGGAGAAGAGGTTGGTAGCGGTCATGACCGCGATGAGCACCGTGCCGATGAGCCAGATGGGGGCGGCGATCCAGGCGTGCAGCAGTTTGGCGCCGGCGATGGTTTCCACGCCGACGGTGATGACCCAGAAATACCAGTAGAGCCATCCGGTGACGAAGCCGGCCCAGTGGCCGAGGCTGAGGGCCGCGTATTCCGCGAAGGAGCCGAGGCCTGGGCGGGCGACGGCCATTTCCCCCAGCATGCGCATGATCAGGAACACCAGCAGGCCGGAGAGGGCGTAGCTGATCAGCACGGCGGGCCCTGCCATGGCGATGGCGGCGGAGCTGCCGACGAACAGGCCGGCGCCGATNNTGTATGTTGCGTCACTTGCCCCTCCGTCTGACTTGTCGGAGTGTCAAGCAATCCCCACGCCGCCGCAATTGGACGCCCTCATGAACAAAAGTTTTTTGGTTCTTTTTTTCAAAAAAGAACTGCTTTCTTTCTTCTTTTGTTTAGTGCCGTGTGTTGCGTTCGCTGGGGAGTGGTGGCCGTTGGACCCCGCCAACACGCTGGTGATCGAGACG
>PKZM01000133.1 GCA_003133065.1 Acetobacteraceae bacterium | reverse complement strand
GGCGGCGGCGGCCCAGCCAATCTGGGAAGGAAGACAGTTCTTTTTTGAAAAAAAGAACCAAAAAACTTTTGGTACTGCGGATACGCTGCCGGCGAGCCACGCACCAACAGTCAAAAGTCTTTTGCTTCTTTTCTTCAGAAAAGAAGACTTTTCTTAGCCAGCCACACCTCGCCCCTATATCTCTCCCCCATGACCTCCTCCCCCGCCCTCGTGGCCGGCTATGGCCGCGCGGCGCTGCTCACCGAAGATGGCGAACTGATCACCCTGCCCATGGTGGAGGCCGCAGCCGCCATACGGCGGATGCGGCCGCCGCTGCTGGTGCATGCGCCGGCCACATTGCGACGCGCGGGACTGCGCGGCGGTGCGCCGGCCCTGGATTTGCTGGAGCTTTACGCCTTCGTGCTGCCTGCCCGCCCTGTCGCCCCCACCCCGCGTGGCATGGCCCTGGCGCTGGACATGGATCCGCCCGCCACGCTGGAGGATGCAGCCGGCCTGCTGCCCCGCATGGCGGATATCCTGCTGCATCGCCTGCACCTCGCCCGCAAGCTGCCGTTGCACGCCCACGCCGCCGGCATCGCCGCGCGCATGGGCCGCGCCGGGTGGCTATGGGCGCCCGCCGTGCTGCAGGCGCTGGAAAGCATCGGCGAGAACCTCGATGGGTTTCGCGTCTGGCGCCGCCTGCCGGAATGGGAGGAGCAAGCCCCCCCACCGCCCGCCTCCGCCCATCCCATTCCCCCCGCCGAGGCCCGCGCGCGCCTGGCCAAGTTGCTTGGCCCCAGCGCCGAGCAGCGCCCCGGCCAGGCGGATTACGCCCACGCCGCCGCCGCCGCCTTCGCCCCGCGCGAGGCCCGCGGCGACCCGCATGTGGTGCTGGCCGAAGCCGGCACCGGTACCGGCAAAACGCTGGGCTACATCGCGCCCGCCAGCCTCTGGGCAGAGCGCAACCACGGCACCGTGTGGATCAGCACCTATACCAAACTGCTCCAGCGCCAGATCGACGCCGAACTCGCCCGCCTGCACCCCGACCCGGCCGCCCGCCGCGCGAAAATCGTGGTACGCAAGGGGCGCGAAAACTACCTGTGCCTGCTGAACCTGGAGGATAGCATTGCCCCGGTGCTGTCGGGTGCCGGGGGGGCCAACGTGATCCCAATCGGCCTGATCGCCCGCTGGGCGCAGGCCACCACCGATGGCGACCTGCAGGGCGGGGATCTGCCCGGCTGGTTCCCCGAACTGTTCGGCCCCCTCATCGCCGCCACCCTGGCCGACCGCCGCGGCGAATGCATCCACGGCGCTTGCGGCCATTACAAGAAATGCTTCATCGAACACACGATCCGCCGCGCCCGCACCGCCGATCTGGTGGTGGCCAACCATGCGTTGGTGATGACGCAGGCCGCCTGGCAGGGCCTGGACGACGACACCGTGCCCACCCGCTATGTGTTCGATGAGGGCCATCATGTGTTCGAGGCGGCGGATTCGGCCTTCGCCTCCGAACTCTCCGGCATCGAAGGCGGCGACCTACGCCGCTGGCTGCTGGGCGCGGAGGGCGGACGATCCCGCGCGCGCGGACTGAAACGCCGCGTGGATGAGCTGGTGGTCGGCAACGCGGCGCTGGAAGCGCCGCTGGAGGCGCTTCTGCACGCCGCCCGCGCTTTGCCAGCCCCCGGCTGGTCGATCCGCCTGACCGACGAGGCTGGGCCGGAACTGGGCGGCGTCGCCCCGGGCCAGGCCAATCCGTTCGAAACCTTCCTGCGCGCCGCCCGCGCCCAGATCCTGGCCCGCATCCCGGGCGATGCGGCACCTGCCGCCTTTGGCACGCTGGAATGTGAAATGTTCCCGCCCTCACCCGGCGTGGAGGAAGCCGCCCCCGCTCTGGAACGCGCGCTCGCCCGCCTGGCCGAGCCCACCCGTACCCTCCTCACCCGCCTGGAGGAACGGCTGGAGGAAGACGCCGACGAGTTGGACAGCGTCAGCCGCGGCCGGATCGAGGCCGCTTGCCGGTCTCTCCGCCGCCGCTGCCTGGATCGCCTCACCATCTGGCGTGCCATGCTGCGGGCCCTGTCCGAGCCGCGGCCGGAGCCGGGCGAGCGCCCGGCCCATATCTACTTTCTCCGCACGGACCGGCGCGACGGCATCGATCGCGATGTGGCGTTCTGCCGCCACCATCTCGATCCCACGCAGCCATTCGCCCTTACCCTGGTGGCGCCGGCGCATGGGCTGCTGATTACCTCCGCCACGCTGCGCGATGCGGGCCAGGACGATGCGGAAGCGGATTGGGAGGCGGCGGAGGCGCGCGTGGGCGCTGCCCACCTGCCATCGCCCGCCATCCGTGCCGCCGTGAGCAGCCCATTCGATTACGCGCGCCAGACCCGCGCCTTCGTGGTGAACGATGTGAGCACCGATATCGCCTCGCTCGCCGGCGCCTATCGCGCGCTGTTCCTGGCCGCCGGCGGGGGCGGGCTTGGCNNCTGTTCGCCCAGCACGTGGATGCGATGGACAACACCACGTTGATCGATGTGTTCCGCACGGAGGAGGAGAGTTGCCTGCTGGGCACGGATGCGATGCGCGATGGTGTGGACGTGCCCGGCCGCGCGCTACGCCTGGTGGTGTTCGAGCGTGTTCCCTGGCCGCGTCCGGATATTCTGCACCGCGAGCGCCGTGTGCATCTGTCGGGGGGCGACACCGCCGGCTATGACGAGCGCATCGCGCGGCTGCGCCTGCGCCAGGCCTTCGGCCGCCTGATCCGCACCGCCACCGACCGCGGCGTTTTCGTGCTTCTGGACCGCCGCACGCCCACGAGGCTGCTATCGGCGATGCCCCCCGGCGTGACGATGCAACGCACCGGCCTCGCCGACGCCGTTCACCAAACGCGCACGTTCCTCCAGAGCGCGCCCCACGAATAAAAGTCTTTTGCTTCTTTTCTTCAGAAAAGAAGAAAGAATCTTCTTTCTTGAAAGAAAGAAGCAAAGAACTTTTACCTATGGCATTTCGGTTTAACGCGGAGAGACACATGACTGTGAAGATCGGCGGAGACCGCCTCACGCTCAACGAACTGCGGCAAATCCACAGCGGCGCAGCC
>PKZM01000226.1 GCA_003133065.1 Acetobacteraceae bacterium | reverse complement strand
GTGTTCTTCGATTGGGATCGTGCCGATCTTACGGTTCGTGCGACGCAGATTGTGGCCGAGGCGGCGAACGCTTCGACGCATGTGCAAGTGACGCGTATTTTGTGCAACGGCTATACGGATACGTCCGGCACGCCGAAATACAACATGGCGCTGTCGCTGCGGCGTGCGAACACGGTTGCCAACGAGTTGGTGAAGGATGGCGTGCCGCGCAGCGAGATCGACATCAAGGGGTTTGGCGAGACGCATCCGCTGGTGCCGACGGGGCCTGGGGTGCGTGAGCCGCAGAACCGGCGGGTGGAGATTATCCTGAGCTGATTGGGTTGATGCGGGGGTGGGCCGCAAAGCCGCCCACCCCTAAAGCGGCGCAGCCAAAGTAAAAGTTTTTTGCTTCTTTTTTTTCAAAAAAGAGGTGCTTGCTTATTCGGCGGTTCGGGTTTTGTTGCACAGGTGGTGCAATGCCAAAGCGCATTGCACCCTCCCTTACTTTAGTTTCTTGGAAAACGTACCGCGCCGAACGTCGGCCATCCAGGCATCGATCTGGGCGACGCTGCGGAAATTGGCCATGTCGAACTGATCCCAGCTTGCGATATCTGCGACCGATTTCTTCCAGCGGCGCGTGACGGGCCCGGCGGCACGGCCGAACGCCATGAGATCGGTGATGGTGAGATCGGCGGGGACGCCGAGCAGCTTGTGCAGGGCGGCCTGGGTTTCCTCCTGCCCCAGGACGGAAATCCACCAGCTTTGGAAGCCGAGCGAGGCGGCGGCGAGGTGGGCGGCGGTGGTGGCGGCGGCGACGCTTTGCAGGATCACGCGTTCGGCGTTGGCGTGATAGCGCTGATCGAGTTCGGTGCCGTTCATCAGGCCGGGAAACGCCCAACTGAGGCGGAAATCGGCGACCACGACCATCAGCCCCGGTGCGGTTTCCACGGCGCCGTAATCGATGGTGCCCCCACCGCCTTGGCCTGCGGCGGCGCGCTGGCGTTGCTCGTTGGTGAGTTGTTCCGCAATCGCCTCCCGCATGCGGCCGGAGGTAATGACGATAAACTGCCAGGGCTGGGTGTTGGCGCCGGAGGGGGCGAGGCGCGCCGCATCCAGGATCAGCCGGTAATCTTCGTCGTGGATTTTATGCAGGGGATCGAAGCGGCGCGCCGTGCTGCGCTGGGCCATGACCTGCATGAGCGCATCATAGGCGGCCCTGTCCGGTGTGGGCCCGGCACTGGCGTGGGGCGAGGGGCCGTGCGGCAGAGGCGCGGCGACAGCGATGTTCATGACTTGAGGACCGTGGCGTTATCTCTTGAATCTAAACTATTCCCCTAAACTGAGATTCAGCAACACAAAAAGAACGGGTGCCCGCCTGGTGGCGCGCGTTAGCGGCGCAGGCGCCACATTTGGAAGCGGAAGGCGGCATAGGCGACCAGCCCGGCGACCAGCGCCACAGGGATGAGAATGGAGGCGACCCACAGGAACAGGGCGGCCACTGCCAGGCCGCCGGCGATTGCGGCCACCAGGGCGGCGCCCACCCCCAGCCGCAGCGGCCAGGACGCGCGTGGCGCAGGGGGCACCACGAACTCCCCTTGGGTGGTCATGTCGATGATCCGAGGCCGCGGATTTTCCACCATGAGGTTCGATTTGGCGCGCCGCCCCCCGGCAGACAAGCCCCAGGCGCCTGCGCCCGCACGCGCCACCACGAACAAAAGTTTTTTGGTTCTTTTTTTCAAAAAAGAACCGCTTCCTTCCGTCCTCCGATTGCCCTTTAACCCCCCCGCGTGCCGAGACCATTGCCAGAGCTGGACCCATGCGACCGCGCCTTGCTTCCACCGCCATCCTCGCCGCTTTTGCTTTCGCCATCACCCTGCCGTGCCGCGCGGAGGAGGTGCTGGGCCAGCATTTGATGGACGTGGTGGAGGATTATCTCGCCCCGACCCTGGTGCTGCCGGAGACGGCGGAGTGGAGTTTTGATCCTCTCAAGCCGTATCTCAGTGGCCAGACCCTGGTATGCGGCTGGGTCGACTATCAATCTTCGGCGCGCCAATACGTTGGCAAGCACCGGTTCTATGCCATCCTCGATGGCAGCCGGGTGACGGCCGCGCAGATCTATGATCGGGCGGAGGACAATGCGGGCAACATCGCCAAGAAGTTCGTGGCGATCTGCGGCGGGATCTGACGCTCAGCCGGGGCTGATCCAGGCGCGCGGGGCATTAGCCCGCATCTTGCATCAGCCCGNNTGCATCAGCCCGCATCTTGCATCGCCGTACGTTGCGGGCGCCCGGCGCCTTCACCGGGCGGGCATGCCCGCCTTTCCCATTATTGCCGGCGAACCACCCCCTTGCAGCCAAGAATGTCTTTGGGATAGGGTCCCAGATAATGAAACGCGCTGCGTCCATGTCCATCGCCGATGACATGACCCCCCTTTCCGCTTCCATTTCGCCCTCTAGCCAGACGCTGGTGCGGGGGTTGGATGTGCTGGAACTGGTGGCTGGCGGGCCTGTGGCGCTGGCCGCCCTAGCGGGGCGCCTGGGCCTGGCACGCAGCACCGCCCATCGGCTGGCGACGGCGCTGGTGGAGCGGCGCTACCTGACCCTGGTGCCGCGGCAGGGATATGGGCTTGGGCCGAAACTTCTGGAACTCGGATCCCAGGCGCAGGAGCAGACCGATCTGGTGCGCCTTGCGCACCCGCATCTGAGCGCGCTGGCGGCGGAGACTCTGGACACTGCCTTTCTCTGCGTGCCGGATGGCAGCTTCCCCGGCCATGCTTTGGTTTTGGAGCGTGTGCCGGGGCGCCGCCGCCTGGTATCGAGCTTTTCCATCGGCGAGCGCCTGAAACTGGCCGAGTCCGCCGCCGGCATGGCGCTGCTGCTGGATGAGACGGAGGATGGGCTGCACACGCGCCTGCCCGGGGATTGCGGCGGTGCAGCATGGCATGCCGCTTTTATAGCCAGGCAACGGCGTTTCGCGGCATTGGGCTATAGTTTCGATCCTGCGGATGCGGCCGACAGCGTGCGTGCGGTGTGCGCGCCGGTTCGCGGTGCCGATGCGGCCATTCTGGGCACAATCGGCATTTCCACGGCCGCGCAGTATCTGGATGATGCCCGGCTGGCGGAGATTGCCCCACTCGTACGGGATGCGGCGATGCGGCTTGGAGCCGAGCTGGGGCGCCGGGTTCTGGCCTATCCGGCACGTGAAGCGGCCGGCCATGGGCAGGAACAACTCTTGCAGGAAACACTGGAAAGGCTTGAGGCAGGGGGCCAGCATGTGCACGATCAAGCCGATGAAAATTCTGGCAAGAGGGCAGATGGTATGAGAATGACACCAGGCCTGGGGCCGGATGCCTGCGCGAAGACGCGTGGCGCCGCTGGTCCGGGCGGAAGCATACGCGCTTCCCGCCGGCCGCAATGAGGAGAAACGACCGGATGAAGGAGCGCGCGGCATGAATTACGCCGAGCAAGGCAGAAACCCGACGCGGCATCTCGTTGGGATCGGCATCGTTGTGCTGTTCCATATTGGCCTGATCTATGTGCTGGCCAATGGTCTCGGCTCGGCGATCATTCACCATCTGGCACCGCCGGA
>PKZM01000010.1 GCA_003133065.1 Acetobacteraceae bacterium | reverse complement strand
CGATTGCCATACGCATCTGGTGTTCGCCGGTAACCGGGCGGAGGAGTTCGAGGGGCGGCTGTGCGGCGATAGTTACGAGGGCGCGGCACGGCGGGGCGGCGGGATCGTTTCCACCGTCATGAAGACGCGAGCGGCCGATGAGAGCGCTTTGCTGGCGGCCGCCCGGGGGCGGCTGGCACGGCTGGTGGCGGAGGGCGTGCGCACGGTGGAGATCAAGTCCGGCTATGGGCTTTGTGTTGATAGCGAGCTGAAGATGCTGCGCGTGGCGCGCGCGCTGGGGCGGGAGAGTGGTGTGCGGGTGCGGACGAGTTTTCTGGGCGCGCATGCGGTGCCGCCGGAGTTTGCAGGGCGCGCGGATGCGTATGTGGATTTGATTGTGGAGGAGATGTTGCCGGCGGTGGCGGCGGAGGGGTTGGCGGATGCGGTGGATGCGTTTGCGGAGACGATTGCGTTTTCCAACGCGCAGATCAGGCGGATTTTTAAGGCAGCTGCGGCGTTGGGGTTGCCGGTAAAGTTACATGCGGATCAGTTGACGGATGGGGACGGGGCGGCGTTCGCGGCCTCCGTGGGCGCGCTCTCGGCCGATCATCTGGAATATACGTCGGAGGCGGGGGCGCGGGCGATGGGCGCGGCCGGCACGGTGGCCGTATTGTTGCCGGGCGCCTACGCGACGGTGGGGGCGCGGCAGCCGCCGCCGGTGGCAGCGTTTCGCGCGCATGGCGTGGGGATGGCGGTGGCGACGGATTGCAATCCTGGGTCCTCGCCGATGTGTTCGCTGCTGATGGCAATGAATTTGGCCTGCGCGCTGTTCCGGCTGACGCCGGAGGAGGCGCTGGCGGGGGTGACGCGGCAGGCGGCGCGGGCGCTGGGATTGGCGGATGAGGTGGGAACGCTGGAGGTGGGGAAGGCGGCGGAGTTCGCGGTATGGGATGTGGGGCATCCACGGGAGCTGGCGTATTGGATGGGGGGTGTGGGGCCGCGGGAGGTGGTGGGGTGAGGGCGGGTGCGGGTCAGCCACTTGCTTGAACGCTCATTGGGCATCATTACGGTTCTGGGACCGGCGCAAAAAGAAAAAGAAATTTAACCACGAAGGCACGAAGAACACGAAGGATCTCACGAAGAAGAACGAACACCGACAGAGTTTGGTCACTGCGAAGCTGCCTGGCCGAAGCAATCCAGGAGTTACACGGCAAACGTCCGCCGCACAGCTATGGATCGCCCCGCCGCGAAGGGGCGGCTCGCGATGACGGCGAGAGAAGAGAGATCACAGGTGCGGGTGGGCTGAATGAGCAATTGTGAATTTGCCAGCGTGTGAGATGCGATTGAAGATACGGCGGCTGCGGCTGAGACGATGAGGCTGCGCTCGGCGCTGATGATGGCGCTTGAGAAGCACATCAACGCTGAGGGCTGGACGCTAGCTGAAGCACCGAGGGCGCTGGGGGTGACACGGTCGCGGCTGTCCGATCTGATGCGCGGGAGAGTTAATTTGTTCGGCCTTGATGCGCTTGTGAACATGCTGACGGCCGGGGGCCGGCGCGTGGAGGTCCATGTTGCTAAGGCGTCTTGACCGTGTGGCACTTTGTGTGTTTTCGCTAATCGGACTGCTAAAAGGGTAGATTTTAGTACTGGCGAGACGGAGAATTGAGATGAGAGGCGCCGGCAATTTATTTCTGAAAATTGAGGTTCTTGATCAAAGTTATCGGAAGCGACTTGTAACGATGGGGCGTCGCGGAATTTTTTGGAACGGGAGTTGGGCTACTCCTATTTCTCTGAAGGTTAGAATGGTGGACCCTTCAAAGGACATTGGCCGCACACTTGGGGGAGCGGCCATTGGTGGTGTTCTAGCTGGCGGTGCGGGGGCAATCGTGGGTGCCGTTGCATCAGGTAACAAAGGGAAAACGCTTTTTTCGATCGTAACCGTAGAGGGTGACGAACTACTTTGCAGATGCTCGGGCGGTCAGTACCCGAAGATCGGCGGGCTGATGCCAATCTTCCTGGATAGATTGGCTCGCTGGAAACAATTGCAGCAGTCCGGTGACTTTGGTAGAGACGAGAGGTTAAGAGTTTTCTTGCTCGCTTTGTTTTTTGGACCATTCTTTTTTGCCGTTAGGTTTGGATTGATTGCATTCCTATTTGCTTTGATATTCACGTTGAGTACGGCATTTTTTGGATGGTTCGTGTTGCCATTCGTTGCGCTTTTTATCCACCATCGTGAACGAAACCTCTGGCTCAAGCAGCATGGTTTCAATCTGGCCAGCCTAGATATCAGCGCGCTTCGCATGGAGCGTCAGCTAAACTTTGAGGCGGAGCATGGTTTCTAGCCTTGGCGCGCCTGGCCGGTAGATCCATGTTTGGCGTTCGTGGCGCGCCTAGCGATCAAATCGGCGCCGTGGCGCTCGGCAGTTCCCGCGGCCGGCGCCCTTACACTGCGGGCCTTTCGTGGCGCTCGGACTCAGTCCGACGGCAGCCAGTTAATGTTTCGGTAAGCGCCTGCGCAAATGACAGGCAAATGGCGTCGTTGGGCGCGATGATTTGGATGGAGAGGGGTAGCCCGTCCGAGGCGCTGGCGGGGATGGCCGTAGCGGCAAGACCTGTGATGCTGGCGAGCGCGGTGAGGTCGGCCTGGTTCGCTGGAATGGGGTCGGTGAAGGCGAAGGCGGGTCCGGGTGTGGTGGCGCTGAGGATGGCGGTGTAGGGGGTGAAGAGGGCGCGGAGGTGAGTGGCGGTTTCGGTGAGGTGGTGGGCGGCGGAGGCGAGCTGAGAGGGGGGGCGGGCGGTGGCCAAGGCGAGCATGGCGCGCAAGGCGGGGGAGAAGCCTTCGGGGTCGGCTGCCAGGGAGGCGGCGTGGGTTGGGG
>PKZM01000101.1 GCA_003133065.1 Acetobacteraceae bacterium | reverse complement strand
CAAAACCTGGCATGGCGAGTCAGATGGCGTTCGTTTTTGAGCACCGGCGCGGAGCGGCCGTTTGGGCGCTCTTAAGCCGACTTGGCTTGCATGCGCGGTGTGGGTGGCGCAGGGATCAGCGAGGGCGCGAGGACGAAGCCGACTTCGCCGCTAATGCGCTCGGCGGCCTGCGAGATGTAGCCGCGGAAATGCGTCCATTCCGGGCTGTCGAAGCTGCGGATGTCGTAACTGCGCTGGGCCTGGGCGGTCACGCGCAATTCGGCGAATTCGGCGCCTTCAACGGGCGGCGGCGGCGCATTCAGGGCCGCGAGCGCCTCGTCCTTGGAAACCCACATCTCGCGCACCGCCTGCGCCAGGCGCTGCACGCGCTCCATCGCGTCCTCGAAGGTCGCAGCGGCCTCGTAGCTGTTGGCCATGGGGTTCCACACATCGAACACATAGTCCGCGGGGGGCATGCGCGCCTCGAAATGGGTAATGCGCAGAGATGGCTGAGACACGGGCGGAACTCCTGGGAAACGCCGGCACCAGGCAATCCGGTGCAATGCTCGATAGAGCTTGCAGATCTGTGCTGATGGCGGGCCATTCTTATGGCAGCCCCGCGATCGGAGGGGCAAGACGATAATCATCACGTTGTGCACTGGGCGCCCCCGGTAGCGTGAGGACAGCCGTGCGAAAATCGCGTGGCACGATGGCTTGCATGCGGCTGGCCTACACGGCTTGCCGCTCTGGCTGCATGGCACGGAGAAGAAGCCCCGCAACATCATCGGCACGGGCGGGGCGGCTGAAGTAATGGCCCTGCGCCTCCGTGCAGCCAAGGCCACGCAACTGCTCCAGTTGGGCCATGGTTTCCACCTCCTCGGCGGTGGTGATGACGTTGAGGCTGCCGCCAAGCCCGGCAATGGCACCCACAATGGCGGCTGCACTCGCGGAGCGGCCCATATCGCGAATGAAGGAGCCGTCGATCTTGATCTTGTCGAAGGGAAAACGGTGCAGATGCGCCAGTGACGAAAACCCGGTGCCGAAATCGTCGAAAGCGACACGCACGCCCAGCGCGCGCAGGCCGCGCAGAACGCTGAGGGTGCCCTCCATATCGCGCAGCAACGCGGCTTCCGTGATCTCCACCTCCAGCCGCCATGGCGGCAGACCGGAGGATTGAAGCGCACGCTGCACGGATTGCAGCAAATGGCCGGCACGGAATTGCGCCGGGGAGATATTCACCGCCACGCCCACGGGCCGCGGCCAGGTAGCAGCCTGGGCACAGGCGGCGCCGATGGCCCAGTCGCCCAGTTCCTCGATCAGCCCGCTTTCCTCCGCCATGCCGATAAAGCGGCCAGGCGCCATGCAGCCCTGTTGCGGGTGGTTCCAGCGCAGCAGTGCTTCCAGCCCCACGATGCCACCGGTGCGCACCGACACGATCGGCTGGTAATACAATTCGAATTCGTCGCGGCCGAGGCCGGCGCGCAGGTCACGCTCCAGCGCGCGGCGCGCCGTGAGTCGGGCGCTGAGCGCCTGTTCGAACACCGCGACCGTGCCGCGCCCGGCGGCTTTCGCCTCGTAGAGGGCAAGGTCGGCCTGAATCATCAGCGGGTCGGGCGCGGAACCATCACGTGGAGCCAGTGCGACGCCGACGCTCATGCCGATGGTCACGAGATGGCCCTGCAATGTGTAGGGCCGGCTGATGGCCTCGATCAGGCGGCGGGCAAGGGCCTGTGCCTCATTACCATCGGTGAGGCCGGGCAGGATGAGCGCGAATTCATCCCCGCCCAGCCGCGCGACGGTATCGACCTCGCGCAAGCAGCACAGCAGGCGTTCGGCCACCGCCTTGAGGAGTTGGTCACCGGCGCCGTGGCCCAGGGTGTCGTTGACCGTTTTGAAGTGGTCGAGATCAAGGCAGGCGAGCGCGAATCCTTCGCCACGGCCGAGCCAGGCGATGGCTTGATCCAGCCTGTCACGAAAGAGCAGGCGGTTGGGCAGGCCGGTGAGCGCATCGTGGCGTGCCATGTGCACGATCCGCGCTTCGCCACGGCGGCGTTCGGTGACATCCTCGAAGGTAGAGATGCTGGCGCCATCCGGCAGCACGTCGTGCGACACCGCAATGGCCCGGCCGTCCGCGAGTTCGAGCACGCATTCTCCGCCCGCAGCGGCCAGATCCTCCAGCGATGCGGCGTCGGAGTTGGCCGCCACTGCGCCGGCGGCGACGCAGGCCCGCATCACGTCCTGTGGATACTGGCCCGGCTGAAGGCTGCCCTGCGCCACCCCGAACAGCGCAAAGAAGCGCCGGTTGATGACCCGCAGGGACCGATCCGCATCGTAGAGAATCAGGCCTTGCGACATATTGCTCAGCGCCGCATCGAAATGCGCGGTGAGCGCCGCATTGCTGCGCTGGACGGTGAACATATTCACCAGGTCCGCGTGCAGCCGGCCGACGATGCTGAACACGGCGATCAGATACAATGCGATCAGCAGCGCCAGAAGCAGACCCCAGCCGCCAAGCACCGCGAGAGAGGCCGTCAGCGGCACCAGCATGCAGGCGATCTGCCCGCGGGCGAACCGTGCCGTGCCGGCGTTGCGGCCGGTGATGCCGGCGCAGGTGCCCATTGCCACCGTCAGGGTGAGGATCCCGAGAGGGTCACTGAGGAAGGCGGTGGCAGCCCAGGCATTGAAGGCCCCGTTCATCGCAGCCCAGACCAGGCCAATGGCGAAGTAACCGGGCGCGGCCCGCAGCAGGGCTTGAGCGCCATGACGCGCGCGGTTACGCCGCGCATTGAGCAACAGCAGGATACGGCCCGCCGCAAGTGCCAGTTGGAAGGCCATGAAGGCCATGGCCCAGCCATCACGCCGGAGCAGGATGGCAACCAGGCAAAGCAGCAGGTCGGCCGAGTGGCCCAGCATGAGCGAGGCCGGACGCTCGAACAGCGGCGTGATCAGCAGCAGGTGAACATCGGGCGGCACGGGCGGCGCGGTGCCGGCAAGCTGGGCGGCAACACGCGCAACCATCGTTCGCCCCAGGCGCAGCGGGGCGAAGCCGGAAAGGCCACGCATGGCGTGATCAGCCACGCGAGCAGTCTGCGACACGGATCTGGTCTGCCCGGGCAGTGCCGAGAGACCAGGCGCGGCGCGGAACCATGGGTAAAGCCATTCCACCGTCTTCCCTGCCGGGTGAAGGCCGGGTTACATGGCGTGCGCCTACCACTGGGCAAGCACACGCAGCAGCCAGGCTGCCGCACCGTTACCGGCGCGGCGCCGGATTATGCCGGGGAAGCGGTTGCCGCAATCATAACGCCGTCATGAGCGGCAACGCTTATGACTCAGGCGTTGAGAATATCCTTCACCGCCTTGGCCGGCGCGAACACGAGCTTGCGGGCAGCTGCGATCTCGATCGGCTCGCCGGTGGCGGGATTGCGGCCCTGCCGGGCTGGCGTGTCCTTCACCTTGAACTGGCCGAAGCCCGACAACGCGACCGAATCGCCACCCTTGGCAGCCGAGGTGATGGCGGAAACTAACGCATCGACCGCCTTTCGGGCCTGGGTCTTCTCCAGCCCGGCGTGTGTCGCCACGTGCTCAATCAACTCCGACGTGTTCATCCTGATCGAATCCCTAAAAACTCACGGACACAGAGCACGCGCGCCGAGTCCTGTCACCAGTCTAGTTGCACCCATACTGCAAGGCGAACGGTGCCCGAACCGACGCCGGACATCCGCGCGGCGCCCTGGGGCTGTTGCGGCGGCGCGTGTTCACGCTAGACACGGTCCAGGAGTCATACGCCGCATGCGCAGATCGTTCCCATTTGCCGCCATTGTTGGACAGCAGGAGATGAAGCGGGCGCTGCTGATCGCGGCGGTGGATGCATCCATTGGCGGTGTGCTGGTGTTCGGCGACCGCGGAACAGGAAAATCAACCGCGGTACGTGCTTTGGCGGCATTATTGCCGCCGATGCGGGTGGTAGCCGGGTGCCGTTACGGGTGCAGCCCGGTGCCCGATGCGGCGCTATGCAGCGAATGCGCGGCACGCGGACGGCCGCTGCCGGAGGCCGTTGCACCGGTGCCGGTGGTGGACATGCCCCTCGGCGCGACCGAGGACAGGGTGGTGGGCGCACTTGACCTGGAGCGGGCGCTCACGCGGGGTGAGAGGGCCTTCGAACCGGGGCTTCTGGCCCGGGCCAATCGCGGATTTTTGTACATCGACGAGGTGAACCTGCTGGAGGATCACCTGGTGGATCTGCTGATCGACGTTGCGGCCAGCGGCGAAAACCTGGTGGAGCGCGAGGGGTTGAGCGTACGCCATCCTGCCCGCTTCGTGCTCGTGGGCAGCGGCAACCCGGAGGAAGGCGAGCTGCGGCCGCAATTGCTGGACCGGTTCGGGCTTTCGGTGGAGGTGGCCACACCGGCGGACATCGCCTCGCGCATTGATATCGTCCGCCGGCGCGATGCTTATGACCGTGATCCGGCCGGGTTTTGCGACACCTGGGCGCCCGAGGACGCACGGCTTGCCCTGCGGATCGAGGCGGCGCGGGCGTTACTGCCGCACGTTGACGTCCCTGATTCGGTGCTGGAGCAGGCGGCGCGGCTGTGCATGGCACTGGGCACGGATGGCCTTCGCGCCGAGCTGACGCTGCTGCGGGCGGCGCGGGCGGTGGCGAGCATCGAGGGCGAAACCGTGGCGACGGTGGCGCATCTGCGAGATGTAGCGCCCTCCGCCTTGCGTCACCGCCTGAGGCGCGACCCGCTGGACGACTCCGGCAGCTCCGCGCGTGTAAACCGCGCGATGATGGAGGTTTTTGACTCGGGTCCCCATGAATAAAAGTTTTTTGCTTCTTTTTTTCAAAAAAGAAGGGCTTTCTTTATGGTCTTTTCCCAAGAAAAAAACCAAACACCCCATATTCGCATGGGGATAGAAGGAGAGATTTGGCAGAGCGCTGTCACCGCGCTCTGCCTCCTCGCTGTGGACCCCAGGCTGGGTGGCGTAGCGCTGCGGGCGCCGCCGGGGGAGGCGCGCACGCGCTGGTTGGCGCTGCTGGCGCAGTCCGGGTTGGTGGTGCGCAAGATGCCGGCCGGGATCGGGGATGCGGCGCTGCTCGGCGGTCTGGACCTGGCGGCGACACTGGCGGCGGGGCGGCCGATGCGCAGCATTGGGCTGCTGGAGTCCGCTGCCGGTGGCGTGATCGTTGCGGCCATGGCCGAGCGCATGGACGCGGGCACGGCCGGCAGAATGGCCGCCGCACTGGATTCTGGCGGCTTGGGGCTTGTCGCGCTGGATGAGGGCGTGGCACCGGATGAGCAGGCGCCGGCGGCGCTGCTCGATCGGCTGGCGTTCCATGTGGATTTTGCCGAGGTCTCGCATCGCGATACCGACGGATCGGGGCTTGAGTGCGGGGAGATCGCGGCGGCGCGCGCGCGGTTGGGCGGGATCACCGCCGGGGATGACATGCTGGAGGCGCTGTGCGGCACGGCGGCGGCGCTTGGCATAGACTCCGTTCGGGCGCCGCTGCTGGCGCTGCGCGCGGCGCGGGCAGCGGCAGCGCGAGGAGGGCGGGCGGAGGTCAGCCTGGAGGATGCGGCGCTGGCGGCGCGGCTGGTGCTCGCGCCGCGCGCGACGATTCTGCCAAGCCCGCCGCCACCACAGCCGCCCGACGGCGAGCCGCCACCTGAACCCCCTGCCCCGAATGATGCCTCGCCCGAGCCACGGCCGGCGGATGGGCCGCAGGCCCAAGAGGATGCGCCGGCGCCGGAAAGCCACAAGCTGCCGGACCAGGCCTGTGAAATTATTTTGGCGGCGGCGCAGGCAGCGATCCCGGCGGGACTGCTCGCACGGTTGCGGCAGCAGGATTTCCGGGGAAAGGCCAAGAGCCAAGGTCGTCAGGGTGCCGTCCAGAAGGGGGGGCAGCGTGGGCGTCCCGTGGGTGTGCGCGCGGCCGCACCGGGGCCTGGGCTGCGGCTGAGCGTGATCGAGACGCTCCGGGCGGCTGCCCCCTGGCAGCGCGTGCGTGCAGCGACGAGCGTTATGGCCCCGCCGGGCCGGCTGCATCTGCGCCGGGAGGATTTCAGGGTCACACGCCTGCAAGCGCGGGCACGCACGACGACGATCTTCCTGGTGGACGCCTCGGGATCGGCCGCGCTGGCGCGGCTGGCAGAGGCGAAGGGCGCGGTGGAATTGCTGCTGGCGGATTGCTATCAGCGGCGCGATCAGGTGGCCGTGGTGGCATTTCGTGGATGTGGGGCGCAGGTGTTGTTGCCGCCGACGCGGTCTCTGGTGCGTGCCAAGCGCAGCCTCGCGGGCTTGCCGGGCGGCGGGGGAACGCCGCTGGCCGCCGCGATCGATGCGGGGTTTATGCTGGCGGAAGCCGCCCGTCGGGGCGGGTGCACGCCGACGCTGGTACTGCTGACGGATGGGCGGGCGAATGTGACACGGGCGGGCACGGGCGGGCGCGCCGTGGCGCAGGCGGAGGCGGCGGCGGCGGCGCGCAAGGTGCGGGCGGCGGGGATGGCGGCGCTGGTACTGGATACATCATCCCGGCCTGGGCCGGAGGCGCGCGGGTTGGCGGCTTGTCTCGGGGCTTTGTATATCCCCTTGCCTTTCGTCAACGCCACATCGATCCGCGCCGCCACTCTCCAACGATGACGACACCCCCTGGTCAAAAGTGTTTTGCGTCTTTTTTTCAAAAAAGAAGAACTTTCACCCGTTCGATCCCGAGGCGTGCGTGATCCAACATCCGGCGTGGAAGAGGGATGGAGGGGATTGGCCGAACCGGGCGTTTAGCCGGTTTTTTCGGCGCGACGGGATCACCTGGCATGTGCAGATGACGCCGGGCGATGCACCGGTTCTGTTCATGGTACATGGCACGGGGGCCGCGACACATTCCTGGCGCGATCTGCTGCCCCTGCTGGCGCCGCATTTCTGCGTGGTGGCGGCGGATTTGCCGGGCCACGGATTTACCGATGTACCGCCGTGGCACCGGCTTTCCCTGCCCGGGATGGCGCGGGACCTGTCGGGGCTGCTGACCCTGCTGGGCGTGCGGCCGGTGCTGGCGGTGGGCCATTCGGCCGGCGCGGCGATCTTGGCGCGGATGTGCCTGGATGGGGCCATCGCACCGGCCGGGCTGGTCAGCCTGAATGGGGCCTTCGTACCGCTGGGTGGTGCGGCCGGCCCGATCTTCGCGCCGCTGGCGCGGCTGCTGGTGGGGCTGCCGGTGCTACCGCAATTGTTTGCCTGGCGGGCGGGCGATCCGCGCGTGGTGGACAAGCTGCTGGCCTCCACCGGATCGCGTCTCGATCCCGTGGGGGTAGAACTGTACCGGCGGCTGGTGCGCAACCCCAACCACGCCGCCGCCGCATTGCGCATGATGGCGAACTGGGATTTGCCGCCATTGCTGCGCGACGTGCCGAAACTGACGGCAAAGCTGCTGCTGATCAGCGGGGCCAATGACCGGGCGATTCCGCCAGAAGATGCACTGCGGGTGCAGGCCCTGGTACCGGGCGCGGAACTGACGTCGATGCCGGGCTTGGGGCACCTCTCGCACGAGGAGGATCCGGCCGGAACGGCAGCGCTGATCCTGGCCTTCGCGCGTCGGTTGGGGGTGCTGGCAGCGTGACCGGGCTGTTTGCCAATGGCGTGGTGCTGGATCTGATCCTGGGGGCCATGGCGGTGGAAGCGGTGGTGCTGGTACTGCGCCACAGGCTGACCGGGCGGGGAATCGCGCCGCGCGATTTTCTGGGCAATCTGCTCTCGGGCATGTGCCTGCTGCTGGGGATGCGGCTGGCGCTGGGCGGCGCGTGGTGGGGGTTCATCTCGGCCAGCCTGCTGGGCGCGCTGGTATTTCACGTCATCGATCTTCGCCGAAACTGGCCATGAGAAAGAAATTCCTTCTTTTTTGAAAAAAAGAAGCAAAAAACTTTTGGCTTTTGGGCGCGCGCTCTTGGGAGGCGGGTTGGCAGGAGTGTAAACTTAGGGTTACACTTTCTGGGATGACGTATGTTTCTCCCCTGCACGCGATTGATCGCCGGCCGCACGCCATCGTCATCGGTAGTGGGTTTGGAGGGCTGGCGGCCGCGGTGCGCCTGGGCGCGCGCGGGTATCGCGTCACGGTTCTGGAGCGGCTGGATGCGCCTGGCGGGCGCGCCTATGTGTTCCGGCAGGACGGGTTCACCTTCGATGGCGGGCCGACGATCGTGACGGCACCGTTTCTGCTGGAGGAACTCTGGCAGCTCTGCGGCAAGCGTCTCGCCGATGATGTCGATCTGCGGCCGATCTCGCCGTTCTACCGCATCCGGTTCCATGATGGCGCCACGTTCGACTATACCGGCGATGCGGAGGCGATGCGGAGGGAAGTCGCGAAATTCCGGCCCGCCGACGTGGCCGGCTACGAAGCGTTCATGCGCGCGAGCCAGGAGATCTATCGCGTCGGGTTCGAGCAACTCGGCGACGTGCCCTTCAAGAGCTGGACGGACATGGCCAAGCTGGCGCCGCAATTGCTCCGCTTGGGCAGCCTGCGCAGCGTGCACGGCATGGTGGCCAAATACATCAAGGATGAGCGGCTACGCACGGTGCTGAGTTTTCATCCGCTGCTGGTGGGCGGAAACCCGTTCGCGGCGAGCTCGATCTACAGCCTGATCTGTTTTCTGGAGCGGCGCTGGGGCGTGCATTTCGCNNATGGGCGGAACCGGCAGCCTGGTGCGCGGCCTGGTTGGCCTGATTGAAGGCCAGGGCAGCAAGGTTAGGTGCAATACCGAGGTGACGGAGATCCTGGTGCAGGATCGGGCCGCGTGCGGCGTGCGGCTTTCGACCGGCGAGGTGATGCATGCCGATATTGTGGTTTCCAATGCGTGCGCGGCGTTCACGTATAAGACGCTGCTGCCGGCACGGTATCGGCGGCGCTGGACGGATGCCAAGATCGCGCGGGGCCGGTATTCGATGAGCCTGTTCGTTTGGTATTTCGGCACGAAACGCCGCTATGACGATGTGGCGCACCATACGATATTGCTCGGGCCCCGGTATAAGGGATTGCTGCGGGATATTTTTCAGAAGAAGCACCTGGCCGAGGATTTCTCGCTTTATCTGCACCGGCCGACGGCGACGGATACATCCTTGGCGCCGGAGGGATGCGATGCATTCTATGTGCTCTCCCCGGTGCCGCATCTGGACAGTGGCACGGACTGGCGGGCGGCCGCGGAACCGTATCGCCGCAAGATCGCCCGCGCGCTCGCGCAGAGCATCATGCCGGGGCTAGAGGAGAATATCGTCTCCTCGCACATGATGACACCACAGGATTTTTCCGATCGGCTACTTTCCCATCGCGGCGCCGCGTTCGGGCTGGAACCGATCCTGACGCAGAGCGCGTGGTTCCGACCACATAATGAAAGCGAAGAGATCGACAGGCTTTATCTGGTTGGCGCGGGCACGCATCCGGGTGCGGGGCTGCCTGGTGTTCTCTCATCCGCACGTGTTCTCGATCGGGTTGTACCGGATGCCAAAGTCTTCGCCTGAGATCACCGATTTCGCCGCCTGTCGCGCGCTGATGCGCGGCGGATCGCGCAGTTTCTTCGCCGCCTCGCTGCTGCTGCCGCGGCGCGTGGTGGAACCGGCGACAGCGCTTTATGCGTTCTGCCGGCTGGCGGATGACGCGATCGACGAGGGCGCGTGCAAGAGCGCGGCGCTGGTGCAACTGCGCGATCGCCTGGCCCGCGCGTATGATGGCGATCCGCTGCCGATCCCTGCCGACCGGGCGTTCGCCGCGGCGGTGGCGCGGTTCGATATTCCCGCAAGCGTGCCGCTGGCGCTGCTGGAGGGGTTTGAATGGGATGCCGAAGGCCGGCGCTACGAGGATCTGGATGCGCTGCAGGATTACGCGGCGCGGGTGGCTGGCACGGTCGGCGCGATGATGGCGATTTTGATGGGCGTGCGCAGCCCTTCGGCGCTGGCGCGCGCGACCGATCTCGGCATTGCCATGCAACTGACCAATATCGCGCGCGATGTGGGCGAGGATGCGCGGGCCGGGCGGCTGTATTTGCCGCTGAACTGGCTGCGCGCGGAGCATATCGAGCCGGATGCATGGCTGGCGAACCCGGTTTTCACCCCGGCGATCGGGCGCGTTGTGCGCCGGCTGCTGGCATGCGCGGATATTTTGTATGGGCGGGCGAAATCCGGCGTGGCTGAGCTGCCGACATCGTGCCGGCCTGGGATACGGGCGGCGGGTTTGATTTATGCGGCGATTGGGCACCAGGCGGCGCGCGCGGGCTACGATACCATTTCGCGCCGGGCACGGGTGAATGGGTCGCGGAAGGTGCTGTTGCTGGCACGGAGTTTGACGGCTTTGGCGCCACGCGCGGCGGCAGTGCCGGCGCCGGCACTGGCGGCCGCGCAGTATTTGGTTGAGGCGTCCAGCCACGGCCCCCTGCCCCGTCGGCTGCCCTGGCACGCGGCGGCGGGGCATGCGGTGGATGAGCGGATCACTTGGGTTTTTGATCTGTTTGAGCGGCTGCGTGACCAGGAGCTTGAGACGCTGTAATGGTTGGGCGCTGGGAATGGATCATTATCGAGTTGGTGGTGCTGGGGTTCTTGGTGGCGGAGTTGGTTTCGGTGAGGCGGTCGATCAGGAAGGATAAGGAGAAGCGTTGATTGGCATTGGTTAATCGTTCGCCCTTAGTATCGGGATGTGGTGTGGGCGCTTGGCTGTTTGAGGCTTGGCGATGGTGAATGCGTGAAGCAGACGTGGTTAGCTGGATTGGGAACCGCGGCCTGTCTGGCCATCTGCCCGCCAGGCGTGGCCTGCCAGCTCTCGCAGACAAATCAGGCGGATGGCCGCAGTGCGATGCTGCTGACTGGTTATATTGAGAGAGGCGACGCGGAGCGGTTTTTCCATTATATCAAAGAAAATTTCGTCGAGAAAAAGCGAAGCCTCACGGCCTTATACCTGGATAGCAACGGCGGCATCGTGGAGGAGGGGGGCAGAATAGCCGAGATTGTGCACCGGTTGGATATGGCCGTGGTGGTTGGTGACGGGGCTGTTTGCCGGTCTACCTGTTTCCTGATTTTGGCGGCATCCAGCCAACGCATCATTGGCCTGAAGGCAAATCTCGGCGTGCACAGCACGGCCGCCGATCCAGAGTCGATGGATGGTCGCAGCGCGGAGGATACGGCGGCCATGGCGGAAACCGTGGAACTTGCGCGCCTGTATCGCGGCTATGGCGTGCCGGACAGCGTCGTGGTCGGCATGATAACGACGTTGCCCAATTCTCTGTACACGCTCAGTGAGGCCGAAAAGTCGTTGCTGCGCGCAGGTATATCCCGTTGATTGTCATGGCGCGCAGGCCTTGGATGGCCAAGATCGGGGGCTTTGCGCTGCGCACGTTCATGCGCCTGTCTAGCTGGATGTTGGTTGCCGTGGTTGTCACCTTGCTGACGCAATGGGAGAATTCCAAACAAAAAGCCGGTTCCGGGGCCACCGCCGTGACGGGCGCGGAGCGGACGGCCAATCTGAGCCGGCTCGCCGAAGACGGCGATAACGGTGGCGATGTGAATGAGCAGACCAATAAACAGAATTTCGCGATGGGATATGGTATCCAGGAGGCGAAAGTGGATTATGAGATATTTCTCAATCCCGATTGTTCAATGAAGACAAATTTTTATCTGTATGTTCGTGAGAAGCCGCTGCATGGCAGTGTGAGGATTGACCTCGACAAAAACTATACCGGCTATGACAACGACACCCAGAGATATAAATGCAACCTGATGCCGGTTGAATCACCAAGCATCTTCTATCGTCGCGATGCGGGATTTACAGGGAAAGACCATTTCAGCGTTGAGGTATTCGAACCCGCCGGATTCGTGCGTGTGACTCGCTATGTTATCGATGTGAGATGATCGGCCGCGGGTGTTAATGGCGGCGGGGTGGGGCGCGGTGTTTGATGGGGTGCAGAGCAGTCCATCCTACGCCGGGTTGCCAGGGACGCATTGAGCTTGTGCCTAGAAGAGGACGCGGGGGGCTTTGAAGGGGAGCATGAACTGGACGATGGGGGTGACGAACCGGTCCAGCGAGAGGGATTCGTGGATGGCGGTGACGTTCTGGCCAAGGAGGCCTGTGGAGACGAGAGAGCGGGCGTAGAAGGGGGTGTCCTCCAGGGTTTTCTCGACGCGGGCGGTGGCGGCGGGATCGCAACGGGTGGCGCGGGGGATGCGCCAGAAACTGCGCGGGAGTGTAGCGGCTTGGGGGGCCTCGAAGGGCTCGGCCTGGCCCTGCGGTGTGTAGCGCAGGGCGGTGCAGAACTCGGTGCCGTTGCGGCGGTGGCCGTGGTAGAGCACAGCCATGCCGTGATCCAGGGGAGCGCGACACCAGTCCCAGGCGATGAAGGCGTCTTCAAGTGGTTCGTCGCCGGCGTTGGTGTCGAAATAGGCGCTGCCCTTCCAGCGCAAAGCGGGGCTTTGCAGATCCACCTCCACCGGGGCGCCGGGTGCCAAGGGCGACCAGCGGTGTTTGCCGACGCCATCGAGTGCGACCTGGTGGGTGGCGAGGCCGCGTGGATACAGGCGCAGCGTGCCGCGGATACGGGTGGGGATGGGCGCGGTGATTTCCGAAAAATCGACCGTGAGCGCGGTGCCATCCCAGCGCAGGGATGATGGGCCAATGTGAAGGTTTTCGGAATCGCGCGCCAAGGCGCCGGCACCACGCTCCGTCATCGACCAGCGTTTGCCCCCGCGTCCGTAGAGCGCCACATTCAGCGCGCAATGCTGCGCGGGGTCGGCCGCGCGGCCGCCGCGGCGCGCGAATTTATACCACGGGGAAAACACGCTGCCGATGAAAGCGATCAGGGTGATGCCATGCTGGCCGTCATCGCTGAGCGCATCGATATACCACCAGATGTAGCCGCGTGGGGCTACCGGCGTGTCGAACCGCCAGTGGCGATCACGCTGGCCGCCGCCAAGCGGCCCGAAAGGGCCGCCATCGGCACCCCTGCCCCCGGATGCGTGCTGCCCCCCGCCAGAAACAGGCCGGGGATCTTCGTGCGGCTGCCCGGGCGGCGGAAGGTCGCCATCGATCCATGCACCGCTTGCCCGTACAGCGCCCCCCCCGTCGCCGGGAACAGCGCTTCGAACTGGGCCGGACCCGTGATCAGGCTGGCCTCCGCTGTCCGGTGAATACGCAGGCCGCAGCGGGCGAGATGGGCAAAACTGCGGTCCGTGCATTGGTCGATCTCCGTGGGTGTGGGGCCGCCCGAATCACCGTTGGGCGGGGCATTGACGAGGCAGAGAAGGCGCTCGGGACCGGCAGGGAATGCATCCCCCTCGTCGCCGCGATCCTGGGCGCAGATGTAGATGGTGGGGCCCTGCGGCAGGCGGCGTTGCCCGAAAATCTCGGTGAATTCGGCAGGATAGTCGTCCGAGAAAAACACGTTGTGACGGAGCAGCGGAAAACCTTCGCTGCGCGCATGCAGCGCCCAGGTGAGGGCGGATAGGGAGCGGTCGCGTTCGGCAACGGGGGGACTGCCGCCGGCAGCGGCGCGGCCGAAACACAGGGCGGGCAAGGCTGCGGCATCGGCATTCAGCACAATGGCGTCGGCAGGGAAACGCTCGCCCGCGGTGGTGATGGCCGCGGCAGCGCGGCCATGGGCGATCTCGATCCTCTCCACCCCGGCGCCTGTGTGGATGGTGGCGCCTTTCCGGGTAGCCAGCCCGGCGAGTGTTGCCGCAAGGCGATACATGCCGCCGTGCACGAGCCACACGCCTTGCCGCTCCACATGCGCCACGAGCATCAGCGTGGCGGGGGCAAGATAGGGCGAGGACCCGCAATAGGTGGCATAGCGGCCGAAGAGCTGACGCAGACGGGGATCGGCGAAATGGGTGCCGATCGCCTTCATCATGGTGTCGAAGGGGCTGATGGCGAGCATGTCCACAACGCCGGCACTGCGCACCAGCGAGAGCGGCGTGGGCAGCGGACCACGCAGAAAGGGGCGTTCGAGCGTGGCGTAGATCTTGGCGGCGCGGGCGGAGAAGGCGCGGAAGCCGGCAGCCTCCGCGGGGCCGGCAAAGGCCGCGATCGCCGCCGCCGTTTCATCGAGATCCGCAAAGAGATCCAGGCGTGCGCCGCAAGCCCAGGCGTGGCGGGCGAGCACGCGCACCGGCTGAAGGGTCAGTTCGTCGGCGAACGAGGTGCCGGCGTCGGCAAACAGCGCGTCGAATACCCAGCGCATGGTGAACACGGTGGGTCCGGCATCGATGGGCACGCCGCCGGCCTGCACCTGGCGCATCTTGCCGCCAGGCGTAGGCTGACGCTCCAGCACAGTCACATCGAAGCCGGCGGTGGCGAGGTCGATGGCGGCAGCGAGGCCGCCGATGCCGGCGCCTATGATCACCGCGCGCCGTGAGGCCATGAGGCATCCCTTCGATATGCAAGCTTTGGCTTGACACGTGTGTCAGTAAAGTCTGACAGTTTGAATGACAAGTAAGATTGACATTTCAGGGCTGGAGCGGTGCGAATGGACCCTTTGTCGCGGATCGAGCAGGCGCTGAATGCGGCGGTCAGCCTGGCGGAGGGGCCTGGATGCCCGCCCCTTTTGGCGGCCGCAATGCGGGCGAGCGTGTTTCCGCGCGGGGCACGGATACGCAGCCGCCTCTGTCTGGCGGTCGCCTATGCCTGTGGCGAGGATGAGCCGGGCGTGACGGACGCGGCGGCAGCCGCGGTGGAACTGCTGCACTGCGCATCGCTGGTGCATGATGATCTTCCCTGTTTCGACGATGCGGATACGCGTCGCGGTCGCCCTTCCGTGCACCGCGCGTTTGGCGAGCCGCTGGCGGTGCTGGCCGGCGATGCGCTGATCGTGCTGGCGTTCCAGGTGCTGGCGGAGGGTGCGGCCTGCGCGCCGGTGCGGCTGGCGCAACTGGTAAGGGTCATCGGCCTCGGCGTGGGTGTGCCGCGCGGGATTGTGGCGGGCCAGGCCTGGGAATGCGAGAAGGAGGCCAATCTGGCCCAGTATCAGCGGGAGAAGACGGGCGCGCTGTTCGCGGCGGCCACGCGCGCCGGGGCGGCAGCTTCGGGGGCCGATCCGGAGCCGTGGCGTGGGCTGGGGATGCGCCTGGGCGAGGCGTTTCAGGTCGCCGACGATATCCGGGATTTCGTCTGCTCCGCTGACGAGCTGGGCAAACCGGCCGGCCAGGATACCGCGCATGCGCGGCCGAACGCCGTGGCGCAGCTTGGGCTAGCTGGGGCGATCGCCTGGCTGGATGCGTTGGCGGCGCGGGCCGTGGCGTCGGTGCCGGCATGCCAGGGGCAGTCCGATCTCAGGAGCCATATCTTGACGGAGACGGGGCGGTTGTTGCCGCAGGGGTTGGTGCGGCAGGCAGCGTAAGAAAGTGTTCTTTTTTGAAAAAAAGAACCAAAAAACTTTTACTCATATGGCGTACGCTTCCGGCGAGTCCGCGACAGCCAGTCCAAAGTTTTTTGCTTCTTTTTTTCAAAAAAGAAGACCTTCCTTGCTTATGTTGCGCGATCGGTATGTTGCCGACCCCCGTTTCCGCGCCTGGGCCGCCCGGTTCTTCCTGACACGCTTTGTCGCCCGCCGGCGCACCCGGGAGTTGTTCGATATCTGCGCCGGATTTGTCTACGCGCAGGTGCTGGCCGCGTGCGTGTCGCTGAAATTGTTCGATGCGCTGGCAGAAGGTCCCCAGAGTCTGGCGCGACTCTCAGCGCGATGTGGCGTGCCGATGGAGGGGATGGCGCGGCTGTTGGATGCGGCGGTGGCCCTGAAACTGGTATCGCGGCGCCACGGTGGGCTGTTTGGCCTGGGCGCCTTGGGCGCGGCGATGGTGGGCAACGAGGCGGTGGCCTCGATGGTGGCGCATCATGGCATGCTGTACGCGGATTTGGCCGATCCCGTGGCGCTGCTGCGCGGGGATCGGGCGACGCGCCTCTCCGCCTATTGGGCGTATGCGCGTGCCGAGTCGCCGGTTTCGGTCAGCGTGGATGCGGTAATGCCCTACACCGCTCTGATGGCCGCCTCCCAGACTTTGGTGGCGGACGAAATTCTGGATGCTTACACCGTGGGGCGGCATCGCTGCCTGCTGGATGTGGGCGGCGGGGACGGGAGTTTTTTGCGCGCCGCGGCGAAACGAGCCGGGCAATTGCAGCTGATGCTGTTTGATCTGCCCGCAGTGGCAGTCCGAGCAGAAGCCCGATTCGCGGCGGCGGGATTGGCTGGGCGCGCACGGGTGATCGGCGGCAGTTTCCGTACCGACCCCCTGCCCCAAGGTGCCGACATCATCTCACTTGTCCGTGTGGTGCATGACCATGATGACGAGGTGGTTCGCACCCTGTTGCGCGCGGTCTGGGTGGCGCTGCCGCCTGGCGGCACGCTGTTGCTCGCCGAACCCATGGCCGCAACGCACGGGGCCGAGCGCATGGGCGATGCGTATTTCGGGTTTTACCTGCTGGCGATGGGCAGCGGCCGACCGCGCAGTGCTGCGACATTGACGGGCCTGCTGGCGGAGGCCGGCTTCGCTCAGGTCCACCGGGTACCCACGCACACGCCCCTGTTGGCCAGCGTGCTGATTGCGCGGCGTGCGTGACCGCCCGCCTTCCGACCGATCGAGGATGGCGTGTAAATCTAGGTTGACATAAAGCATTGTCAGGCTAGGGTTACAGCCAACGTTCAACGTCCAGCACCAAAGGAGCCATCATGCTAACCAATGCAGTTGTATTGACGTCTCCGGGGCATCTGGCGGTGCAGAGCCTGTCCATCGCCGAGCCCGGCGATGAGGACGTGGTTGTCGATATCGCGTTCAGCGGCATCAGCACGGGAACTGAAAGGCTGCTCTACACCGGCAAGATGCCGGCGTTTCCGGGCATGGGGTACCCTCTGGTGCCAGGCTACGAATCGGTGGGCCGGGTACGGATCGCCGGCGAGAAAGCAGGTATCGAGGCCGGGCAGTTGGTGTTCGTGCCGGGCGCCAATTGCTATGGCGAGGTGCGCGGCCTGTTCGGCGGCACTGCCTCCCGCGTGGTCACGCGTGGTGCGCGGGTGGTTCCAGTGCCGGAAAGCCTGGGCGAATCGGGCATTCTGCTCGCGCTGGCGGCAACCGCGCAGCATGCGATCGCCCTGCCGGGCATTGAGCTGCCGGACTTGATCGTCGGCCACGGCACGGTTGGCCGACTGCTCGCCAGGCTGACGATTGCGGCCGGTGGCAATCCGGTGGTGTGGGAAGTGAACACGGCGCGGGCCGATGGCGCTTGCGGCTACACGGTGATCAACCCCGCTGATGATACCGGGCGGAATTATCGCTGCATCATCGATGCGAGCGGCAATGCGGGCCTGCTGGATATGCTGATCGGCAAGCTGGCGCCTGGTGGGGCGGTGGTGCTGGCCGGGTTCTACGACACGCTCACCTTCGCCTTTCCGCCGGCCTTCATGCGTGAGGCGCGAATCCTGATCGCCGCCCAGTTTCTTCCCACGGATATCGCGCATGTGCTGGCGCTGATCGATGCGGGAAAACTGTCGCTCGATGGCCTGATCACGCATCGCCAGGCGGCCGACACCGCGCAAGACGCCTACCGCACGGCTTTTGCCGATATTGCGTGCCTGAAAATGAGTCTCGATTGGAGAGAGTTCGTATGAACGCCCACGTCAACCCACAGGCTGCCCCGAACGCTCAGGTGAGCATGGCCGACGCGCTGCGCGCGGAAGCGGCGATCGAGCCGGATGCGATTTCCACCGCGCCTGCGAAGAAGGAAACGCAGATCATCGCGATCTACGGCAAGGGCGGTATCGGCAAGAGTTTTACGCTGGCGAACCTGAGCTACATGATGGCGCAGCAAGGCAAGCGGGTGCTGCTGATCGGCTGTGATCCCAAGAGCGACACGACATCGCTGCTGTTCGGCGGCCGCTCCTGCCCCACCATCATCGAGACATCGTCGAAGAAGAAGCTGGCGGGTGACGCGGTGAAGATCGGCGATGTGTGCTTCAAGCGCGATGGCGTTTACGCGATGGAGCTGGGCGGGCCGGAAGTGGGGCGCGGCTGCGGCGGGCGCGGGATCATTCACGGGTTCGAGCTGCTGGAAAAACTCGGCTTCCATGAATGGGGTTTTGACTACGTGCTGCTCGACTTTCTGGGCGACGTGGTGTGCGGAGGGTTCGGCCTGCCGATCGCGCGGGATATGTGCCAGAAGGTGATCGTGGTCGCATCGAACGATCTGCAATCACTGTATGTGGCCAACAATGTGTGCTCCGCGGTGGATTATTTCCGCAAGCTGGGCGGCAANNATGGTGATCAACAAGGATGACGGCACCGGCGAGGCGCAGGCCTTTGCCAATGCCGTGGGGATCCCGGTGCTCTCGGCCATTCCGGCGGATGATGATATCCGCAAGAAGAGTGCGAATTACGAGATCATCGGCACGCCAGGTGGACGCTGGGCGCCGATGTTCGAACAGCTTGCCGAGCAGGTGGCATCCGCCCCGCCGGTACGGCCGACCCCGCTGACCCATGACAATTTGCTGAACCTGTTCAAGGGTGACGCGGTGGGCCGCAATGTGGTGCTTGATCCGGCGACAGAGGCGGATATGTGCCCGGCCTCGGTGAACACCAAAGCCTCTCTCGAAGTGATCTACGAGGGAGCCTGAGCATGGATGGCGCGATCATGCCGCCCGATGTGCCCCCCGTGGTGGAGGGCGGCTGCCATGGCGGACGCGAGCGGATGGTGGACGCGGCACGGGCGGCGGGCAAGTCCGCTGTGCTGGACAGGCTGACCGCGGATTATCCGCGCGGGCCGCATGACCAGCCGCAATCCATGTGCCCGGCNNGTGGGCTACGTGCCGTTCAATTCCGAATCACTCGTAAAAGGCCAGTTGTTCGAGGATATCCGCAACGCGGTGCACGATATCGCCAAACCCGCCGATTACGATGCGGTGGTGGTGATCAATCTCTGCGTGCCCACGGCCTCCGGTGTGCCGCTGGATCTGCTGCCCAAACACATCGATGGGGTTCGCATTATCGGGATCGACGTGCCCGGCTTCGGCGTGCCGACGCATGCCGAAGCGAAGGACGTGCTGACCGGTGCGATGCTGAAATATGCGCGCACGGAAGCGGAACAAGGCCCCGTGGCGCGGCCCCGCGTGCTGCAGGACAAGCCGACGGTTGCGATGCTGGGCGAGTTTTTCCCTGCTGATCCGCCCGGCGTGGGCGCGCTGCTGGCACCGATGGGCATGGCGCTGGCGCCGGTGCTGCCGTGCCGCGAATGGCGCGATCTGTACGCGGCGCTGGATTGCGACGTAGCCGCCGCAGCACACCCTTTCTACACAGCCTCCGTACGCGAATTCCGCGCAGCGGGGCGGCCTGTTGTGGGATCGGCGCCGGTGGGCATTGAGGGCACGGCCGCGTGGCTGGAGGCCGTGGGCCGCGCTGCCGGCAGGCCAGATTCGGCGGTGGATGCGGCGAAGGCGGCCGCGTTGCCGGCAATTGCCGCCGCCCTTGCAGCCAATCCGATCAAGGCCCGCATCACCCTTTCCGGATATGAGGGATCGGAGCTGCTGGTGGCACGGCTGCTGATGGAGGCGGGCGCGGAGATTCCCTATGTGGGCACGGCATGCCCGCGCACGGAATGGAGCGAGGCCGATCGCGCCTGGCTGGAAGCGCGCGGCACACATGTGCAGTACCGCGCATCGCTGGAGCAGGATCTCTGCGCCATGATGGATGTCCGCCCGGACCTGGCGGTCGGCACCACGCCGCTGGTGCAGAAGGCCAAGGAGCTGGGCATCCCGGCGCTCTACTACACCAACATGGTCTCCGCGCGGCCGCTGTTCGGCGCACCCGGCGCGGGTGCCCTGGCAGCGATCGTGGCGGCGCAGACAAAGGGTGCTGCCCGCTTCGGGCGGATGGTTTCGTTCTTTGAAGGTGTCGGCACCGGCGATGCCTCCGGCTATGGCTGGAAAGGCAAGCCGGTGGAACCGCAGGGCGCGCGGGAACGCACGCGCAAAGCCAGGCTGGCCAAGGCGAAATCCCTGGAAGCGGTGGGGACCTGAGAGATGCTGGTGCTCGATCATGATCGCGCGGGCGGATATTGGGGCGCGGTATACGCGTTCAGCGCCGTGCGCGGATTGCGTGTGGTGATCGACGGGCCGGTCGGCTGTGAAAACCTGCCGGTGACCGCGGTGCTGCATTATACGGATGGCCTGCCGCCGCACGAACTTCCTGTGGTGGTCACGGGCCTTTCCGAAGACAACCTCTCGATGGACGGCACCGAGGGTGCGATGCGGCGGGCAGCTTCTGCCGGCGATCAGGATCTGCCGGCGGTGGTGGTAACCGGCAGCATCGCCGAAATGATCGGCGGCGGCGTGACGCCGGAGGGCAGCAACCTGCTGCGCTTCATCCCGCGCACGATCGATGAGGATCAGTGGCAGGCAGCGGATCGCGCCATCTACTGGCTGTGGACGGAATTCGGATCGAAGAAGGCCATCAAGCCCAGGCCGGCGCGCACCGAGGGCGTGAAGCCGCGCGTGAACATCATCGGGCCGATCTATGGCACGTTCAACATGCCATCGGATCTGGCGGAGATCCGTCGTCTCGTCGAAGGTGTCGGCTGCGAGATCAATGTGGTGTTCCCGCTCGGCAGCCATATCGAGGATGTGGCCAAGCTGCCCAATGCCGATGTGAATATCTGCATGTATCGCGAGTTCGGCCGCAAACTGTGCGAGGCGCTGGATCGCCCGTATCTGCAGGCGCCGATCGGGATTTTTGCCACGACGAATTTTCTGCGGACGCTGGGCGAGCTGACGGGGATTGATCCGGAGCCGTTCATCGAGGCGGAAAAGCATACAACAATAAAACCGATCTGGGATTTGTGGCGCAGCGTGACGCAGGACTTCTTCGCCACCGCCTCGTTCGCGGTCGTGGCGACCGAGACCTACGCGCGGGGCTTGCGGCAATTCCTGGAAGATGAACTCGGCGTGCCGTGCACGTTCGCGTTCTCGCGCACCGCGGGAACAAAACCCGATAATGCCAAGGTGCGGCAGGCTTTGCGCGCGACACCCCCGCTGGTGCTCTATGGCAGCTACAATGAACGTATGTATGCGGCCGAATTGGGCGGGCGCAGCATGTTCATCCCCGCCTCGTTTCCCGGCGCGATCATCCGGCGGGCCACGGGCACGCCGTATATGGGCTACGCGGGTGCGACCTACATCGTTCAGGAATATTGCAACGCGCTGTTCGATGCGTTGTTCCACATCCTGCCGCTGGGCACGGAGATGGACAAGGTGGATCCCACCCTCGCCAAGACCGCCGAGTGGAACGCGGCACCTTGGGATGACGATGCGCTGGCGCTACTGGACGAGAAGGTGGCGAGCGAGCCGTTCCTGGTACGGATTTCGGCGGCGAAACGGCTGCGCGATCGCGTGGAACAGGATGCGCGGGCAGCGCGAGAGGGTCGAGTTTCCGCCGATCGTGTAAGGGCGACGGTGGGCGCATGAACGAAGGAAGAATCTTCTTTTTTGAAAAAAAGAAGCAAAAAACTTTTGTCTCTTTGGCGTACGCTTCCGGCGAGTCCGCGACAGCGCCCCAAAAGTCTTTTGCTTCTTTTCTTCAGAAAAGAAGATTCTTTCTTTCTGGTTCCGGGGGTCGCGCAGGCTTCGCCGCCCTCCCCCGCACAAGACCGCCCGGCAGTGCCGGACGGAGAAACCCCAAAGCCGGCGTTCGGCAACTGGGGTCCCTGCCGCGCGGGATCAGCGCGGCGATGGACGGAGGTACTACACAATGTCGGACGTCACAAAACGTCCCGTCGCCGCCTCAGGGCTGACGGAAAGCGAAGCCAAGGAATTCCACAGCATCTTTCTCACCAGCTTCATCGGGTTCGTGGTGGTTGCCATCATCGCGCACTTCCTGGTGTGGCAGTGGAGGCCGTGGCTGCCTGGGCCGAATGGTTACACGACGTCGATGCTGGATGGCATCAACGCCGTGAAAATGATGATCGGATAGGAGAGCACACATATGTTCCGCATTTGGCTGCTGTTCGACCCGCGCCGCGTTCTCGTCGCGCTGTCGATTTTCCTGTTCGTGCTCGCATTGCTGATTCATTTCATCCTGCTCAGCACGGACCGCTTCAACTGGCTTGAAGGCCCGCATCACGGCATGGTTGCCCAGCAATTGGCACCCCTGCCCTCGTCTGCGAAGTAAGGCAGAGCGCTTCACCACGGGGCACGAAGCGGGAAAGCCGCTTCTGGCGGCGGCAGGTTTGCTCAACCCAGCCGCCGCCGATGCCACCCCGGGTGATGCGGTGCGAGCATAAGGTTTGCGTTTCGACCGGAGGGTCAATCGATGGCGATGCTAAGTTTTGAGGCCAAATACCGCACCCGCGGTGGCACCCTGGTCGGTGGCGACCTGTTCGACTTCTGGGTGGGGCCCTTCTATGTGGGGTTCTTCGGGGTCACGACGATCTTCTTCTCAGCACTGGGAACAGCGCTGATCCTGTACGGCGCCTCACTCGGCGGCGTGTGGAACATATGGCGCATCAATATCGCGCCGCCCGATCTCTCCTACGGCCTGGGTTTCGCGCCGTTGAAGGAGGGCGGGCTGTGGCAGGTGATCACCATCTGCGCCATCGGCGCGTTCGGCTCCTGGGCGCTACGCCAGGTGGAAATCTCGCGCAAGCTCGGCATGGGGCTGCATGTGCCCTTCGCCTACGGCGTGGCGGTGTTCGCCTATGTGGCGCTGGAGGTGATCCGCCCGGTGCTGATGGGCGCGTGGGGATGGGCCTTTCCGTATGGCATTCTCAGCCATCTGGATTGGGTCTCCAACACCGGCTACCAATACCTGCATTTCCACTATAATCCGGCGCATATGCTGGCGGTTTCGTTCTTCTTCACCACCACCCTCGCGCTGTCGCTGCATGGATCGCTGGTGCTGTCGGCCGCAAACCCGCCCAAGGGCGAGGTGATGAAGACGGCGGAACACGAGAACACGTTTTTCCGTGATCTGATCGGCTACTCGATCGGCACGCTGGGCATTCATCGCCTGGGCTTGTTCCTTGCCCTGTCTGCCGGCTTCTGGAGTGCCGTGTGCATCATCCTGAGCGGCCCGTTCTGGACGCGCGGCTGGCCGGAATGGTGGAGCTGGTGGCTGAACCTGCCGATCTGGACGCACTGAGGCGAAACCGGACCATGTGTGAATTTGGCGGCCGGATCTCGGCCTAAATCGCCCGGCCGCAGCGCGGCCTAATTCGGAGGACACGGCGTCATGGCCGAGTATCAGAACATTTTTACGCGGATTCAGGTGCGGGGGCCGATTTATGCCGGTACCCCCCTGGAAGGGCGCGGGCCGAACAACCGGCTCGGCACACCAGGCTTCGTGCACCTCTTCGGGCGCCTCGGCGATGCACAGGTAGGCCCGATCTATTTGGGCACGCTGGGCCTGGCCTCGCTGATCTGCGGGTTCATTGCGTTCGAGATCATCGGCCTGAACATGTGGGCCAGCGTGAACTGGGATCCGGTGCAGTTCCTTCGGCAATTGCCCTGGCTGGCGCTGGAGCCCCCTGCCCCATCCTACGGCCTGCATTTCCCACCCCTGGCAGAGGGCGGCTGGTGGCTTATGGCCGGGTTTTTCCTCACCACCTCCATCCTGCTTTGGTGGGTGCGCATCTACCGCCGGGCGCGGGCGCTGGGCCTGGGATCGCACACGGCGTGGGCGTTTGCCGCAGCCATCTGGCTGTATCTGGTGCTGGGCTTCATCCGGCCGCTGCTGATGGGATCCTGGGCGGAAGCGGTTCCGTTCGGCATCTTCCCGCATCTGGACTGGACCGCAGCGTTTTCGCTGCGATACGGCAATCTCTTCTACAACCCCTTCCATATGCTCTCGATCGTATTTCTCTACGGCTCCACGCTGCTCTTCGCCATGCATGGCGCAACCGTTCTGGCCACAAGCCGCTTTGGTGCGGAGCGCGAACTGGACCAGATCGCCGATCGCGGCACGGCCTTCGAACGCGGCGGGCTGTTCTGGCGCTGGACGATGGGTTTCAACGCCACGGCAGAATCCATCCATCGCTGGGCGTGGTGGTTCGCGGTGCTGTGCCCACTCTCGGGCGGCCTCGGCATCCTGCTGACTGGCACGGTGGTGGATAACTGGTATCTTTGGGGCACGCATCACGGCCTGGTGCCGGTCTATCCGCCAAGCTGGGGCACCGTGATCGATCCCGCCACACTCCCGGGAGCACCGAAATGAGCGACTACTTGAAGCAGGGCATCATATACGGTGCCACGCTGATTGGGGTGACGGCGGCGACTCTGATCGGCATCACCACATTCACCAAGCTGCAACATCCGCCCATCACGTCGGTGCAGCGCGGCTTTCGGGGCACGGCAATCGCCCAGCTCTACGATCCGGCCGAACTGGCGGCGGCGCAGGCGGCATCCAAGGTGCCGAGAAGCCTTCCGCCAGCCAGTGCCGCCGGCGTGAAAGCCTCCGTTGCCTACAAGAACGTTCGCGTTCTGGGCAATCTCAGCGTCGGCCAGTTCACGCGGCTGATGGTGAGCATCACCAACTGGGTGGCACCCAAGCAAGGCTGCGCCTATTGCCACAACGTGGCGAACATGGCCGACGATGCCAACTACACCAAGATCGTCGCGCGCCGCATGATCCAGATGACGCAGAACATCAACGGCAACTGGCAGAGCCATGTGCAGAATGTGGGTGTTACCTGCTACACCTGCCATGGCGGCAATCCCGTGCCGAAGAACATCTGGTTCAACAACCCCGGCCCGGAATCGGCCGGCGGACTGGCGGAAACGCAAACAGGGATGGCCCACCCGACGGAGCGAATCAATTATTCCTCCCTGCCCTATGATCCGTTCACGCCGTATCTGGAACAGGATCACAGCATCCGCGTGCAGAGCACCACAGCGCTGCCGACCGACGATCTATCGTCGATCAAGGAGACCGAATGGACCTATGCGCTGATGATCCATTTCAGCCAGTCGCTCGGGGTCAACTGCACGTACTGCCATAACACCAGGTCGTTCGGCAACTGGGCGGAAAGCTCGCCCGCACGGGTGAATGCATGGTACGGCATCCGGATGGTGCGCGATCTGAACAACCACTATCTCGATCCGCTGAACAGCGTATTCCCTGCCTACAGAAAGGGCGTGCTCGGCGACAGCCCGAAAGTCTACTGCGCGACCTGTCATCAGGGCGTCTATAAACCACTGTTCGGCGTGAGCATGGTCAAGACGTTTCCGGAATTGCAGGGCCCTCCGGCCTCGCCGACAGCGGCGGTGGAGCCGCCAGCGGCAGCAGCCCCAACCGCCCCGGCGGCGCCAACACCGCCGCATTAGGCAATCAGGCGGCAGAAGAAAACGGGCCAGGGGCTTAGTCGCCTCTGGCCTTTTTTGTTGGTGAATGCAAAAGGAAGAATGTTCTTTTTTGAAAAAAAGAACCAAAAAACTTTTGGGCGATGGCGTCCGCTTTGGGCGTTGTCGTGGGGAGGCTGGAGGAGCGCGAGACATGGATGTGGTGGCGGTCGATCTCGGCGGAACGCATGTGCGCTTCGCCATCGCCTCGGTTGAATCCGGCACGGTCCGTTCGCTGGGCGATGCGGTGATCCTGCGCACCGGCGACTATGCCAGCCTGAAACAAGCCTGGCAGGCCTATGCGGCGCGGGCCGGCCACGCCCTGCCCCGCGCCGCCGCGCTGGCGGTGGCGTGCCCGATCACGGGCGATGTGCTGAAGCTCACGAACAGCCCGTGGGTGCTGCGGCCCACCGCTCTGGCCGACGAACTGGGGATCGACCTGCTCACGCTGGTGAATGATTTCGGCGCGGTGGGTCATGCCGTGGCCCAACTGCCCGGCACCTATCTGCGCCACATCACCGGGCCGGACCGTGCGTTGCCGCAGGAGGGTGTGATCGGCATCTTGGGGCCGGGCACCGGGCTCGGTGTCGCCCACGTGCTGCGCACCCGCGATACCTACTACGTCATGGAGACGGAAGGCGGCCATATCGATTTCGCCCCCGTCGACGCGATCGACGATGCCATACTCACCACGTTGCGCGCCCGGTTCCTTCGGGTCTCGGCGGAACGGATGTGTTCGGGCCCAGGCTTGCGCAATATCTACGATCATCTCGCCATGCTGGATGGAAGCGCGATCCGCCCGATGGACGACCGGGAACTCTGGGCAGCCGCGCTCGATGGCTCCGATGGCAGTGCGGCGATGGCGCTGCAGCGCTTCTGCATGTCGCTTGGCAGCGTCGCAGGGGATATCGTGCTGGCGCAGGGGGCGCATGCGCTGGTGATCGGCGGGGGTGTGGGCGCGCGCATCGCCGACGTGCTGGCCGGATCCGGTTTTGCCAGCCGGTTTACCGCCAAGGGGCGAATGGAGACGATGCTGGCATCAACACCGGTCAAACTCATCACCCATCCGGAGCCGGGTCTGTTCGGCGCAGCGGCCGCGTTCGCCAGGGAGCGCGCATGATCCCGTCGTCCGTCGTCCGTCGCCAATCGTCAGAATGGCGGTGGGCGGCGCTGTTGGTGCTGCTATCGGCTGGGTGCGTGAATCCGCAGGGGCCCGTCATCTCGGGGGCGGATCGGGCGGAGATCGCGGGCGCGAGCGCGTATTTGAACGGCCTGACGCGATTCGAAGCGCGGTTCGTGCAGTCCGGAGCGTTTGGCGGCGGCAGCGGCCTGGTCTGGCTGGACCGGCCGGGCCATCTGCGGGTGGATTATGCCGGAGCGGGTAGCCGGGTGATGGTGATCAGCGGCGGGCGGGTGACGATGCTGGATAGGGGGAGCGGGGCTATCACCACCCAGCCGCTCAGCCGCACGCCGCTCGGCATATTGCTCGCGCCGCAGATCAGCCTCTCTGGACCAGTGACAGTGACGGGTGTGCAGCATTTTCCCGGAGCGGTTCAGATGACCGTGGTCAAGACAGGAGAGGCCTCTCAGGGCAGCCTGACACTGACCCTGGGCGAGGCGCCCTGGCGGCTTGAGGCCGTGACGGTGACGGACCCATATGCGCGCCAATTGACGCTGACTCTGGGGGATCTGGATACGCGTGCAGCCCTGTCGCCGGGGTTGTTCGCACCGCCCGGCGTGTAGAGGAAGGACGTTCTTTTTTGAAAAAAGAACCAAAAAACTCTTGCCTGTTGAGTCGCGTGCCAGCCCAGCCACCCGCCTAAAGTCGCGAAAGTTTTTTGCTTCTTTTTTTCAAAAAAGAAGGCTTTGCTGTCTTTCAGAAGGAAAAGCGCGGCGTGATGGGCGGCGCCCGACAGACCTCGGCCGGGCCATCAGCACTTGGTAATCACTCTGTGCCAGGCTGCCGTGGTATGAGCCCACTGTAACCCTGTGCCGTCCGAGATACGCTACATTCTCTTTCAGCGCCCCGAAGTGGTGGAAGCCATCGGAACCTATTTCCGCAAGGTGGGCCGCGCCGTGCCGCCAGGCGTCATCACCGATTGCGGACCGGAGCGATGTGGCGCCGGGTCTCCGGCGCGCTTCTCCATCACAATCGAGGATGAAGCTGGGCAGCCTGACGACGCCATGAGGCTGCCTGATTTTCCCCGCAAGTTGCGGCTGACCGTGGATGGTGCCGATCTTGCCGCCGCGCTGATCCTGTATTGCCGGGCGCAGAAGATTCCGTTGCCCGCCAGCGCCACGAAGTCGCTTGAGGTCTATCGCGGCCAGTTATGCCTTGCCTTCTGCAAGACCGCGCACGCGGCCATCTCCCCCGTTCGCCGGGCGCGGCTTTAGGCCGCCAGGAAAAGACAAACCGCTCATGCTGCGACTAACCATACAGGAAAAGGGCCTGTTTCAGCCGGTATGTTTGCGCAGCGCCTCGTGATGCGGGTGGTCGTTGCGGAAGATCGTGTCGGCGAGGTGCTTCTGCTCCTCGCTGAGAGCGCTGTACAACGTGCCGAAACTGGCTGAGAGCTTCGTCATGTTGTCGGCGTGCACCTGCGCCAGCGTGGCGTAGGATTGCATGTTTTCGGCGGCGTTCATCCGCGCCATGCGGCCGCCGCGGCCCTCGATGGTTTGGCCCATCTGGGCTGCATTGTCGCGCATCACCTGGGCGAACTGATCCCATTGCGGCTGCTCGGCGGCGGTGATGGCAAGCTGGGCGTGCAGCGTGTGGATGTGCTGCTCCACCTTCAGGGCCATGTCCTTCGGCAAGGCGGGCGATGCAACCGCCACCTCAGGGTGGGCCTGGGTCATCGCCGCGGGCGTCGCGGCAATGGCGGCGGCGGGAAAGGCGAGGGTCAGGGCGAGCGCGGCATCGCGGAAATGACGGAGGGTCATGGCGTTTTCCTTCGGCGTTCAGGGTGCGGGCGGGTCAGTAAGGGTAATAGGCGCCGGGGGGTGCTGCGTAGTAAGGCTGGCCAGGCGGGTAATAGGCCCCGGGTGGGGCGCAGTAGTAGGACGGGTATCCGTAGGCACAGCTCGCCAGCGCCCCGGCGCCAAGCCCGATCACGGCACCGCCGATAAAGCCTCCGCCGCCATATCCACGCCCGCCATACCCGCCGCCGCCACCGCGCGCGTAGCCGCCACGGCCGCCGCCGCCGCCATAATGGCCGCCGCCGCCACCGCGACCACCACCGCCGCCGCCATGGCCGCCACCGCCGCCATGGGGTGCTGCCGCCGCGACCACAGGCGCCATGGCAATGCAAGCGGCCATCGATAGCGCGCCGATAAGGCCGCGCCGATCTGCGCTGAACATGCGAGTTGTCCCACAATGCACCCGGGCTGTTGCTGCGCGCGCCAAGGCGCGCCGGGGGTGTCACTTGGGTGGTGAACGATGCGCGGCTGTATAAGTTGCGGGGTTGGAGCGCCTCCTCCCGGCGAAAGCTGCGTCAGCTGGCCATGGCTTGGGAGAGGCGCCCTCCGACGCGGATGGGAGAGATGCGCAGCGCCAGGCCGGTCTGGTCGGCGGTTTCAACGAACACGCCGCAGATGGTGGCTTCGCCTTCGGCAGGTGCCAGGCGTTCACCGGGGATGCGGCGCCAGAAGCGGGCGGAAGCAACGGCCTTGTCCATGCCAATCACGCTGTCGTAGTCGCCGCACATGCCGGCGTCGGACTGGAAGGCCGTACCGCCGGGCAGAATGTGGTGGTCGGCCGAGGGGCAATGGGTGTGGGTGCCAACGACAAGGGAGAGCCTGCCGTCGAATGAGTGGGCGAAGGCCATTTTCTCGGAGGTTGCTTCACCGTGCAGGTCCGCGACGATAGCCTGCACGGTCACGCCGAGGCGGTGGCGCCCGAGCAGTTCTGCGGTCAGGCGGAAGGGATCGTCGCTGGGTTCCATGAACAGCCTTCCTATGGCCTGTAGCACCAGGGCACGGCGGCCGTCGTCCAGGTCTACCACAACGGAGCCATGGCCAGGGCTGCCGGGGGGGAAGTTGATGGGGCGGATCAGACGCGGCCGGGTTTCGATATAGCCGGCAAGTTCGCGGCGATCCCAGGCGTGGTTGCCCAGGGTAAGCACGTCAGCACCCGCGGCGAACAGATCTTCCGCCATATTGGGCGCGCAGCCGAAGCCATGGCTGGCGTTCTCCACATTCACAATCGCGAGATCCAGGCGCAGGCTTTCCCGCAGGCGGGGCAATGCGGCAGCGACGGCGTCGCGGCCGGCGCGGCCGACGATGTCGCCGAGGAAGAGGATGCGCATGAATGGCTTTCGTTTGAGATAGTCTATCTCAGTATATGGATGAATTCCCGCTCGGTTGCGATGGCGTTTAGCAGGCGATCGTGTGCTTCAGCGGGAACGGCGGGGATTTCCTGGGCGGCATAGGCGAACCCGATGGCGGAGCGGCCCGGCAGGGCTTCCAGCGTGCGGTCGTAGTACCCGCCGCCATAACCGAGGCGGCGGCCGGCGCGGTCGAAGGCGAGGAGCGGCACGAAGAGCAGGTCGGGGATGGCTTCCTCGCCATCCGGGCAGAATGTGCCGAAGCGTTCGGGGATCATGGCGCAGCCTGGTTGCCAGGTACGGAAGCTGAGCGGGTTGCCGCGGGCCGGGGTTTTCGGAAGAACGATTGTGTGGCCCCGCGCGTGCAGGCTGTGCATCAGCGGGCGCAGGTCCATTTCCCCGCCCAGGGGCCACACGCCGGCGATGATGGCGTTGCCGGTTATTGTGAGATTGGCGAGAATAACGCGCGCGAGCAGGTCGCCCGCGCCCGGATCGCCCCCTTGCAGCCTGGCGAGCGCCTCTCGCCTGAGCCCAGCCTTCATTTCAGCAATAGACAAAAGTTTTTTGCTTCTTTTTTTCAAAAAAGAAGATTCTTTCTTCCTTCCTGAAAGTCATGCACGGAGCCGCCAAAGCCGTTGGCGTCTCACCCCCCAGAGCCTGCTTGTGCAGGTGGGAACCAGATACCGTGACCAGGATCACGACAGCGCCAGCCCCCGGAGGGATGCTTATCGGCCCCGGGGATGAATTGCCTGACGCACCCAGCAGCTCCGCCATCCGTATCTAGGGCTGCTCGAGGCTCTGTGCAATCTCTTCGGCACGATCGGCAAGGCGCGCCAGGCGCCGTTTGCTTTCGGCTTCGGCCTGCGGGATGCGGGAGAGTTCGGAGGTAAGATTATTCAGCGTGACACGCTGGTCGTGAAGTTCGTCGGCCATCAGCAGGGCGGCGAGGACAAGCAGGCGGGATTCGCCGCTTTGGCCACCGAGCGCCTTGATGCTGTCGATGCGGGTTTCCACATCGGCCGCCATTTGCAGAAGATGGCGTTCCTGGCCGTCATCACAGCCGACTGTGTAGGCGTAGCCGTTGATCTTGATGGTGAGCTGGGCCACGGCGGTCCTTTCGGGGTTTTGGCGCGTCAGTCGGGCCTGGTGATGCCGAGTGCGGCGCGCAGGTCGGCGATCAGGGCGTCCAGGCGGGCGGCAAGGTCACGCTGCGGCGGGGTTGGTGCGGATGTGGCGCCGGGCTTTGACCGTGCAATACGGTCCAGCGCGGCTTCCAGCCGCGCCGCTTCATCGGCCCGCGTATGTGTCCCGTCGGCCATCGTGGTCCTTACAGCGCGTGGGCGGCAGGGCAGACCAGCGCCCCGGGACGGGCCCGGCTGGGCACCGACGACTCTGCTACTTCGAACAGGCTTGAAGAGAAAGCCCGCAAAGGCTTGAACGTCAAGCATGCAGCTTGCGCCGGCGGTGATCGTTCATGGCTTGGAGATGGCGCGGGCGGCCGTGCAGGCGGCGGGGTCGGCGGGACGGCCTGTGACGTTGCTGTCGGCGGAGGGGGCCGGGGTTTATGCGGGCGTGGGCTGGTGGCGGGCGCTGGCAACGGCCGCGCGGGCCGCGCATCCGGGCTGCCTGTGTCATGATATTCTGGATTGCGGGGCATCGCCCGGCCGGGCGCTGGAGGCTTTGCGCGCCGGGCAGACGATGCTCATCCTCCGGGCAGACCCGCGCGTCTGGACCGACCTGGCGGAGCGCACGCGGCACTGCGGTGGGGTGCTATGGGCGCAGGCGCCACCTGCGCTGGATCTGGCCGCAGGCGGTGCGCTGCGGCGCCTTGATGCCTGGCTGGGCCCCGCCGCGGATGGCTTGGGCGGGTGACACAGGCGCGGGCTTCGGCTATTGCGGCGTCACCCCCCCCCCGGAGATGACAGCGATGACGATTACACCTGAAGTCGCCAATATCCTTTCGCATTACGAGAGCGACAATCCGGGCAGCAAGGCCAACCTGGTGCGCATCCTGATGCAGGGCCGCCTGGCCGGCACCGGCAAGCTGGTGATCCTGCCCGTGGATCAGGGTTTCGAGCATGGGCCGGCCCGCAGCTTCGCGCCCAATCCAGCCGCATATGACCCGCATTATCACTTTCAGCTTGCCATCGATGCGGGGCTTTCCGCGTATGCGGCGCCGCTGGGCATGCTGGAGGCCGGGGCCGGCACCTTCGCAGGGCAGATCCCGCTGATCCTGAAGCTGAATTCCAGCAACTCGCTGGCTACCGAGAAGGATCAGGCGGTCACCGGGTCGGTGTCCGACGCGCTGCGCCTGGGGTGCTCGGCGATCGGGTTCACGATCTATCCGGGCAGCGAATACTGCTTCAAGCAGATGAACGAGCTGCGGGAGCTGAGCGAGGAAGCCAAGTCGGCTGGCCTGGCCGTGGTGGTGTGGAGCTACCCGCGCGGCCCGCTGTTGGACAAGGCGGCGGAGACGGCGGTGGATGTATGCGCCTATGCGGCGCATATGGCGGCACTGATGGGCGCGCATATCATCAAGGTGAAGCCGCCCACCGCGCATCTGGGGTTTCCGCCGAGCGCGAAAGTGTATGAGTCGCTGGAAATCCCGCGCGCGACGATGGAGGAGCGGGTGCGCCATGTGGTGCAATGCTGCTTCAACGGGCGGCGCATCGTGGTGTTCTCCGGCGGCGAGAATAACGCCGACGAGAAGGCGCTGCTGGCCGACATCCAGGGCATCCGCAACGGCGGCGCCAACGGCGCCATCATCGGCCGTAACACGTTCCAACGCCCACGCGCCGAAGCCATGGACCTGCTGGACCAGATCATCTCGATCTACAAAAGCCCACCCACGGCGTAGGCCACGGGCGCCATCTTGCCGCTGCGCGGGGCCTTCTTTCTTGAAAGAAAGAAGCAAAGAACTTTTGACTTTCAGAGGCGTGGAACTGGGTATGCGTACGTATGATTGCAGCCTGTATCTGATTACGCCGCCGATGCTGGACCCGGATTTCCCAGAGCAGCTCAAGGCAGCTCTCGATGCGGGGGATGTGGCGGCGCTGCAGCTACGGCTGAAGGATGTGGCGGACGAGGAGATCTGCCGTGCCGTGGATCTGGTACGGCCGATCGCGCAGTCGCGTGGCGTGGCGCTGATCCTCAACGACAGGCCGGACCTCGCGGTGCAAACCGGATGCGACGGCGCCCACGTGGGCGCGGAGGATCTGGCGCCGGGGGCGGCGCGCAAGGTGCTCGGTCCTGGGCTGCAGCTTGGCGTGTCCTGCTATGGCAGCCGCGATCTGGCGCTGCGGGCCGGCGAGGAGGGCGCCGATTACGTCGCCTTCGGCAGTTTTTTCGACAGCGGCACGAAGGAGACGGGGCAGCGCGCGGATATCGAGGTCTTGAGCTGGTGGGCGGAACTGATGGAACTGCCCGTGGTGGCGATTGGCGGCATCGATGCGCAGAATTGTGCGTCGCTGGTACGCGCCGGGGCGAATTTCCTCGCGGTGATCGGCGCGGTGTGGCGCCATCCGGAGGGGTCGGCAGCGGGCGTGCGGGCGATGAACGCCGCGATTGCGGGGGCTTGAGGCGCCGGGCGTCGGCAAGAGTTGGAACACTTACGGCTTGTTGTTCACGACCGGGTTGACGTTATATGAAAATCCCCAGCTTACCGGCACAAATTGCTGAAAATGCTGATTGAACCAGATATAGGCCTGGCCGATACCGGTGCGGGGCACATAGACCACGTCGAACGGGGCCAGGCGGATATCAGCCTCCGGCACGGTTCCGCTACTGGCGCCGCGATAGTCCGCAGCAAGCACGATTGGCGTGTCGGCGGGGCCGTGGCGGAGGATAAGTACATGGTCCTGGTCACCGTCGGTGCGCAGGCCTCCGGCGCGGGCGACGGCCTGCATGAGGGTCAGGTTAGGGCCCTGGGTGTCCAGTTCGCCGGGGCTGACGACCTCACCGGCCACGTAGATGCGGCAGGGTGAGGGCGATTTCACCTCCACGGTAAGGGCGGGGTCCTTCAGCTCATGGGCATAGACCTGGCGCAGGTCGGCGGCGATCTCGTCCGGCGTACGGCCGGCGGCGGGAAGGGACTGGACGAGCGTCGTGGTGATGCGGCCATCGGGGCGGACCGCGATGTCCTCGTTCAGCTCCGGGGCGGTGTACAGGCGCAGGGTAAGGATGTCGCCGACCTGAACGCGATAGGGGGAACCATCGGCCACAGGGGCGGAAGGTGCCGCATGGTGTGCCGCAGGCTGCGGGGTACAGGCCAGTAGGGAAGCGAGAACTGCAACCAGAGGATGTTTTGGCCGAATCATGCCTCTACCGTTGCGTATTGCGTCCACGCAGGCAATCGGGGATCAGCCCGGCAGCGCGGCGATGATACCGGAAGCGGCGCCGGAGCGGATAGCATGCAGCAGCGGGCATGTACCTTCCTCGCGCGCCTCGGGGTGGTCCAGCAGATAGGCCGCGGTGTCGAACCAGGGGCCTGGATCCGCACCGTGCAGGCTGCCGACGAGCACGTAGTGGAACACGGGATCGACAGCCGTCTCGGCCAGATCGGGGTTGGAGGCGATATACCAGGCGGCGTCGAAGAGCGGACAGGCACGCACCAGCGCGGTCTCGGCAAGCAGCGGGAAGGGGCGTGGCGGGGGTGCTGGGTCCGCGCGGCCGAACAGGGAGGCGAAGAAGCCGGGTTTTGGCGGCGGCGGCGGCTGGAGGATCTCAATCGCCGGGGCAGCGGCGCCACGAAGGGCATTCAGGCGCGGCAGATCACGGGCCAGCGCGGCCTGCGTATCACGCGCGGGATCGCGCACGGCGTGATGCACCCAGGCCCGCAGGCCTTCCCAGCCGGTATTATCCGCAGCGGCGGCGGACGCGGCGGCCAGCGCGGCGGCGTCCCGTACGGCCTGCTCGGTAGCCTCCCGCAATGCGGCCTGGGCGACGGCGAGCTCCGCCTGGGCGGACCGCAAATCGGCTTCGCGTTCGTCGAGCGTGGCGCGCAGCGCATCGCGGTCGGCCCGGCTGACACGATCGGCCTCCTGCACCGCTTCCCGCTGCACGGTTGCGGCTTCCTGGCCGAATTGCAGGCGCTCGGCGAAGGCGGCCAGTTCGCTCTCCGCGGCGATAGCGGCCCGATCCACCAGAAAAGCACCCGCGGCGACGAAGCCCGCATCGAAATCCACCACAGGCTGGTAGCCCAATTGCACGAACAGTTCGAACCAGCGCGTCAGTTCCGGCAGGCTGGGGGCGGGCGCACCGCCGCCAAGCGGCAGCGGTACAAACAGAAGGCGTTCGCTGGCGCGGCCGAGATCGGTCACGAAAGCCTCGGTCGCAGGCTCGTCCAGGTCACCCGGGGAGACGAGCAGGATCACCAGATCGACCCCGGCGGGGATGTCCGAACCGGAGAGGGTTTCAGCGGATATGCCCTCGCGGGAGAGCGCGTCGGCAAGCTCATCCGCCCCCTGCCCCGCCACCAGAACGGAGACGAGCATGAGGTCGTTGACGAGGCGGGAGGCGATGGGGGTCATTTACGGCCTAAGATCAGGAAGATGTTCTTTTTTGAAAAAAAGAACCAAAAAACTTTTGAACTTTGGCCCACGCTTCCGGCGAGTCGGCGACAGCACCGGCAAATTTTTTGCTTCTTTTTTTTAAAAAAGAAGAGTCTTCCTTACTCAAATGGAAAGTCCGTGTCGAACGGGGACAGCAACGGCGCCTCGATGTCGGCACGTTCGCGTGATTGCAGCAACTCGATCAGCAAGCCGCCGGCGGTGATACGGCCGGCGGCAAGGCTTTCGGTATGGAGGCGCGCTTCGGCGGCGGAGGGCCAGCGGCCGAGCACAAAGCGGAACACCCCATCCACAAAGCGGGGGGACCCCATGCGGGCCAGGTTGGCATCCATGTCCAGGCAGCCGGGTGACGCGAGCAGGTCCGCGGGGCGCCATTCAGCCTGCATGAGCAGCAGCGTCTCGACGGTCGCCGGCGTGGACGGCGCCAAAGGCGGCACGATCAATGCCATGGCGGCGCTGATGCCGGTGCGGGGGAGATACATGATGACGCCGCAGGGCCCGGGCGGCAGAGCCTGACGCAACCGGGCCTGAAATCCGTAATGCCCATGGCCCAGGCGTCGGGCGAGGAGGTCCGGCCGGAAGCGGTCACCCATGGCTTCCGCGATGATGCGGCCGTTCCAGAGCACCTGCATGTGGCAAGGGCGGGCGGAGTCCGTATCGCGCACCCAGCCATGGATGATGCCGTCTGCCGAGAGGGTTTCGATATGGCCTTCGATCATGGTCCAGCGAATCGGGTGAAGCCAAAGGCAAGCACCTCTTTTTTGAAAAAAAGAAGCAAAAAACTCTTACCCGCCTGCCCTTGCCCCTGATCTGACACGCCTGCCACCCATACTCAGCAACGAACAAAAGTTTTTTGGTTCTTTTTTTCAAAAAAGAACTGCTTTCTTTACTCCGCAGCCGAGCCCTGACGGACGCTTATCGCCCTCAGCGATTCGTGGGAACTTGGCGGCGCCGGTGTGGGTGCGGGGGTGCGGATGCAGGGTTTGGACGGTTGGGGCGACGCATCGGCGATCATCCTGAGCTGTCCCGGTCCGTGGCGGCGCCACGATGCGGCGATTGTGAATCTGGCCAGTGCCCGCCTGCCGCAGATACTTCTCGGCAGCGAATCGCAGTTGCTGGCTTTCGCCGCGGCGGCGGCGGGGATGCAAGGCCGGCTGTGCCACGCGCCGGTGCCGGAGATATTCCCCGGTGTCGCGAGTCTGGAGGCAGCCTGCCGCGCGGCGGGAATGCCATTGATGGGCGGCACCGGGTTTGTTCACCTGCGATTTGGCGGGGTGCGCGCGGCGCGGGTCATCAAAGGCGCGCGCAATGCGGCGGTGATTGCGGAAGCCGCCAGCGCGCCGCCGCTGACCGCGAGCCACCACCCGTTTGCCACGGGCAGAATCCTGCCGGACGCTGTGCAACATGTCTTCAGCTACGGTCAGGAGATAGTACGCCCGTTTGGCATACTGGGGCGAGAGATCCCGGCTGCTGTGTTGCCGGCCACCTGTCTGGCGGCCGATCTACCGGAGGCGGCGGGGGGCGCCCCGGCGGCCAAAGGCGCCATGCCGGGCCTGGATATCGTCAGCTTGGGTGAATTCCAGGCCGATGCGTGGGCGGCCGGCCCGGTGCGGTCGCCCGCAGGAGAAGCGCGACTGCGCGTGGCGGCCAAGGCCGCGCCGGATGCGGTTCTGGTGCCATGGAACCTGGATCACCCCGGCAGCATCGTGCCGGCGTTGCTGGAGCGGCTGATCCTGCTGCGGGACGGTCAGGCCAATCGGCCCCAGATTGTCCTCTTGCCATTCAACTATCTCGGGCCAACCGGCATCATCCGCGGCCTTGGGGTGCGGCTGCGCGATGCGGCCGCCGATCCAGGCGGCACGCTGGACAATATTTTTCTGGCGCGCGTGACCGAACCGTGCGGGCTCGCCGTCTTGCGCAGGCTCTCGCGCGTCGCCTGGGTGGACGGCAACGATCCGGAAGCGTGGTGGACGCTGCAACGTCTGGCGGCAGTGGGTGTGCGCGCCATTCTGATCGACCCCGGCGCGGTGGCGGACGGTACTCTGCTGCTGGCGGCGGATGAACTGCTCTGGGTGGAGGCGGATACGCGCTGCGGCGCCCTCACCTTCGCCGCGCGGATGCCCTCGCCACGCCAATTGGCGGGTCTTCTGGAAATGACAGCTTCGCTGGGCCGGGCGGATCCTCGGAAGGTGCCGTTCAGCAGGCCGGCGCAAGCGCGGGCGCCCAGGCGGGGCAGGATTTCTGTGGGATGAGCGGGCTGCTGGCCCAGGCGCCGCACACGGACGCCCTCGTGCGGGAAGCGGCAAGGCTGACCGCACGCGATGCCTCGCTGTATGTGGACATCTCGCCGCTGCTCGATCCGCAATGGACGGGGATCCCGGTCGTGGCGGTGGGGCTTGCCGCCGCGCTCGCATCGGTGCTCCCGGCGGGGCGGCTGAACTTCTTCCTTGATCACAGGCTGATCGCGTTCGAGGCGGTGGCCGATGCGCTCCGGCGCCAGACCGGTCTGTTCCTGAACCGCGAGATCGCAGCGGGGCGCGCCGATGCCGGCCGGCTGCCGGTACTCTCGCGCGGTGCCGGCGGACCGCGGGTGGGAATCTTCCCGTCGGTGAAGCGGATACGCCGCGCCTTCGATATCGAATGCAGCATTTTCCACGATCTTTCGACGCTGGTGCTGCCGTATTTCCACATGAAGCTGAATGTGGATCACCACATGGAGGCGCTGCTGGCCGATATCGCGTCGGACGACCTCGTGGTGACGGTGTCGGCGGCCTCGCGGGACGATCTGGTGGCCTACCTGGGCGTTGACCCTGCCAAGACCGTGGTGACGGCCAATGGCGTGGTGTGGCCGGAGGGATTTGCGGTGGATGCGGCCAACCTGATGGCGCCGGCGGGAGCGGAGCCGTATCTGCTGATCCTGGGCACGCGGGAGCCGCGCAAGAACGTGATGCTGGTGTTCGACATGCTGGCGCGGGCACCGGCGCTGCTGCAGAGCCACCGTTTTGTCTTCGCCGGCAAGATGGGTTGGCTGGCGGAGCAACACGCGCTGCCGGAGGCGCTGGAGCCGGCGGTGGCGGCCGGCCGGATCGTGTTTCCCGGCTTCGTGGGAGACCGCGCCAAATACCGGCTGCTGGCAGGCGCGCAGGCGACTCTGTATCCGTCGCTGTTCGAGGGGTTCGGGCTGCCGGTGCTGGAGAGCCTGTCCGCCGGCACGCCGTGCGTGGCTTCCTGGAGTTCCAGCATCCCTGAGGTGGGGGGCGATCTGTGCAGCTATTTCGATCCGCTCTCCGCTGCCGGCATGCACCTTGCGCTGGAGCAGATGCTGGCGCGGCGGCTCCGCGAGGGCGAGGCGCTGCGCGCCGCGTGCCGCGCTCACGCCGCGCGTTTTACCTGGCACGCCGCCGCCGCCACCATCCTCGCACGGCTCATTGATTTATTGCCCTAGCTGCGCCGGCAGCGGTTCTAAAGTCGTCAAAGTTCTTTGCCTTCTTTCTTTCAAGAAAGAAGGGTCTTTCTTCTTTCCTGACGAAAAGAAGCAAGAGACTTTTGGTCTTTTAGAGTCGCGTCGGGACGCCCGGGCCGGATAGCTGGCATGTTTCTGGGCGTTGCCCCTGGCGCAGGCGGGCCGCAGCTTATACCTGCTCCACTGACTGATCACTGACGACTGACGACCAACACATGAGCGCATTTTTCGAGGAACGCGTGCTGACCGTGCATCATTGGACGGACACGCTGTTCAGTTTCACCTGTACCCGCGATCCCGCCTTCCGCTTCAAGAGCGGCCAGTTCTCGATGATCGGCCTGATGGTCGATGGCCGGCCATTGCTGCGCGCCTACAGTATGGTGAGTGCCAACTGGGAGGACACGCTGCAATTCCTCAGCATCAAGGTGGCGGATGGGCCGCTGACCTCCCGCCTGCAGCATATCCAGCCAGGCGATACGGTGCTGATCGGGCGCAAGCCGGTGGGCACGCTGCTGGCCGAGAGCCTGCTGCCGGGGCGCACACTGTATATGCTGGCCACCGGCACGGGCCTGGCACCCTTCATGAGCCTGATCAAGGACCCCGAAACCTATGCGCCGTTCGAGCGCGTGGTGCTGGTGCATGGGTGCCGGCAGGTCGCCGAACTCGCCTATCACGAAGAGATTGCGCATGAATTGCACGCGCATGAGTTCCTGGGCGAGTTCACCCAGGACAAACTGCTCTACTATCCCACGGTCACGCGCGAGCCCTTCCGCAACCAGGGACGCGTTACCGATCTGATGTTCTCCGGCCGGCTGCAAGCCGATCTCGGCCTGCAACCGCTGGACAGCGCCCGGGACCGCATCATGTTGTGTGGCAGCCCGGCCCTGCTGGCCGATTTCGGCGCATGGTTTGCCCAGGAGGGCTGGGTGGAAGGCAGTGGTACCCGGCAGGGCGCATATGTGATTGAGAAGGCGTTCGTTGAAAAATAGGCTTCCGCATACCCGAGGAGGTTCACGTATAGGTAAATATGTCACACCAGGCGCATTTCTCATCGATTATGTGATTTATTCTCTGTTTTGAGACTTTTCGCTCGTTTATAGGGCTTGCCGGCGCCAGTATCTTTTTCTAAACGCCCGGCATGGGTGATTGGGCTGGCGTGCGGTGAGTTTGGGCAGATGAATATACTGACATGGCACGGCGCTATCATTCGCGTTGACCAGCTTCGCAACCGGCTGGTGCAGGAGCCTTTATGGCTGACCACAGCCGACGAGACGGACTTTACGTTCGACCCCGATGTCCCGTTGCCATTGAACCTGGGTATGGGCGTTCTGACCGCCGAGCCGACGGGTCGGCCACGTGTCATGCGTCTGTGTGGCGCAAGTGGCGTCTTGAGCGCATCGCCAACGCGCCACGAGCTCAGCCTGGAGCCGGAGGACGGACAACCCTGGCAGAGTTTTCTCCTGCTTTCGCCGAGTGACGTCGCCGACCTGCGCCACATTCTCAACAATCGCTGGCGTATTCGCCCGAATAACCAGTGGGTTGAAAAATCCGCCATCCGGATTGCGCCGGGGTTTAGCCTGGAATTGGGGACATTGCTGATAGATCTGCCGGCGACGCTGCCGCTGGCTTCTCACACACGGCGGGCGGCGGCCACGAGTGTGGCATATGCCCCTCCGCCCTCCTTCGTATTGCAGGCCGGCGACGATGACGCCGAGAGCATCGAGATGGCGGGCGTGTCGGCGCAAAACATGATGGCGTCGCAATATTTTCAACTTGCCGCCCGGCGGAAGGCGCCCGAGATGTTGGACACCCCGGAGCTTTTCAGCCGGGGCAATTTTGGCTGTTTCACCGTGCCGCCAGCGCCCCCGCGTTATGCCGCGCCGCCGGTGATGGCACGCGCCCAGGACAGGGCGGCCTTCGAAGCGTTTCTCAACGGGCATCCGGCAGGCTCGACCGGTCTGGTGCAGGAGACGTGCCGGTTGCGGCGGGAGCCAAACCAGTTCGTGGTGCTCTCACGCGGGTGCGAGGGGCTGGTATTCGATCAGGATGGCACATCCTGCGACATGGGGCCGCTGGAAACGGCGCATTCCCTGCCGCCAGGGATCGCGCGGCGGGGGAATGGTTACTGGGTGGACCGCGATGCGCTGGCGACGGCCCCGCGGGTGCCGGGGCCGCTGATGGTATTCTATGGCGGCCATCTGGACTGTTTCACGGACTGGCTGGCGGGTGCCTTGCCGGCCCTGGACGTGCTGAGCCGGAACGTGCCCCGCAGCACGCGGCTGCTGCTGCCGGCGCACACCGATCGGGGGCACCACCACCACCGCCATGCTTCAGAGGCGCGCTTCAATCATCGCGAAACGCTGGTTCAGCTTGGCTACAACCGGCTGCCGTCCGTGCAGAGCGAGGCCGACATCGTGCTGGCGGAAGACGTGGTTTTCATGGACAGCCCCACGGCCAACGACATGCCCGCGGCGCAGTTGGCGGAGTTTCGTCAACACGCGCTACTGGCCTATGATGGCCTGGGCGAGCCGACGCGCCGGCTGTTCATCCGTACGGAGTCCGGCGGCATCGAGGAGCGTGGCGATGTGGAGCGTTTCCTGTTGCAGCAGGGCTTCGAGCCTGTGGAACTGGACAATCTCGGCTTCGACCAGCAGATCAAGCTGTTCCGTCAGGCAGCGTTCGTGGTCAGCCCACATCATGGCGGGCTGAGCCACCTCGTGTTCAGCACGCCAGGGCTCAAGGTGCTGGAGTTGGTGGATGAAGGCGGCTTCGCACCGGATTTCTGGCGGCTGTGCGGTAAACTGGGCCACGTGTACGGCTTCATGGGCTGCCGCTCTGTTGCAACACCCATGGGACCCCGGCTAGCGCCGGATGCCGAGCGTTTCCGTTACCTGTTCAAGGTGCTCGAGGGTTTCACTGCCTGACGGATCAGGCTGGCCTACCGGAGTACGCGTCGACATGATCGGCAAATTCTTATAAAAGTCTCGGCAGGTCCAAATATGTATGCTTAAAGATCTGCTATCACATCGGTGAAGGGTGGCTGCCCTTGCCCTTGGCAACGATACGAGCGTCGTGTGCAACGCGCCGGGAACAGGATCCGTGACAATGACAACGATCAGCGTGAGGCTTGCGGCAGTCTGCTGGGTGCGCGTGGTGGCGGTTGTGGTCCTCGCCGGCTGGGCCATGGCGCAGCCGGCCCGGGCAACGACGGTGAATCTGGTGCAGAACGGCAACTTCACCTCAACGACGGTGACGGGGGCCGGCGGATATCTCTGCGTCAACAGCGGCAGCAGCTGCACCTCGCAACTGTCGAACTGGTCGGCCACGTGCTCCAGCCAGGGATGCAGCGGCGATTATTCGCCATCGTCGATCCTGATGGGCACCTCGACCGGCAGCGGATTCAATAACGCCTATGGCGGCGGTGATAACGCGCTCTACTGGAACGGCACGGCGATCGCGCCGCCGCTGGGCGGCAACGTGGTGGCCATCGACGGGGACCCCAACTACACCTCGGTGCTGTCGCAGACAGTGACAGGATTGCAGGTTGGCCAGAGCTATGTGGTGCAATTCTACCAGGCGTCCTCAGAGGAGATTTCGTTCACCGGGCCGACCACCGAGCAGTGGAAGGTCTCCTTGGGCGGCGGCACGGCGCAGACCTCGACGCTGATGACGACCCCGAATCACGGCTACACCGGCTGGACGCTGCAGACGATGAGCTTTGTAGCGACCGCCGTGTCAGAAGCGCTCCAATTCGTGGCCGTCGGCACGCCAGCCGGCGAGCCGCCAGTCGTGCTGCTGGGAGATGTGTCGCTGGTGCAGCAGACGAGCGTGCCAGAGCCGATGAGTGCGAGCTTGCTGGCGGCCGGATTGCTGGGGATGGTGGCGGTCCGCGGACGACGCAACAAGGCCTGATTTTTTGGCTTCACGTGAGCGACGTTTGACTGACGCATATTTTTTGCAGGCGCAGCGCTTACTTAAGGCGCGCCTAGCTGACCGGTTCCCGCCACGCCGCGCACACCCGATTGCGGCCGGCTTTCTTGGCGCTGTAAAGGGCGGCGTCGGACGCGCCTAGGAGAATGGTGGGTTCGGGACAACTGGCCAGGTCGGCAATGCCGATGCTGACGGTCACGCCCAGCAGATCACCGTTGAGCGCTACCCGGTGCGCCTCGACAGCCAAGCGCAAACGCTCCGCCGCATCCAGAGCCTCGTGGCCGGAGACACCGGGCAGCAGGACTGCAAATTCCTCGCCGCCGAACCTTGCCAGCAGGTCGCACCGCCGCAACTGACCGGTAAGGCATCCGGCAAGTTCGCGCAGGACCACATCGCCGGCGAGGTGCCCGTGGCGATCGTTGAACGCCTTGAAGCCGTCCACATCGATCAACATGAACGCACCGCCCGGCGCCCCGGCCGCGCAAAACCGTTTCAGCTCGCTATCCAGCCGGCGGCGATTGGCCGCACCTGTCAGTGCGTCGGTGGCAGAAAGCCGTGCCAGGACATCGTTTTCGGCGGACAGCGCCTCAATCTGCAAGCGTTGCAGAAGCCGATGCAGGTAGTCGCGGCGGAAGGCACGCTCCAGCCCATAGGCACAGTAGAGCGAGGGGATGCAAACGGCCGCGACAAAGCCGATCGGAAAGCCGCGCGCGGCGGCAGGCATATCGGGGCGCGCCAGCACCGCCAGCGTATGAAAGGCCAGGGACATCACCACCAGCGCGATCGCATAGGCAAACGGAAGCCGGGCAAAGACCAGGGCGAAATTCAGCGGCAGAATCACCAGCATCAGGTTCTGCGCCGCGGCCTCAGGCGGATTGAAATACACCGCCAGAATGACCGAGACCGTGTAAATCAGGGAGCCGGCCAGGGCGGCTGCCTCGCGCCGCGCGAACGCAACACCCGGGCGGAAGTACCGCCAGCCGATCGCCAGCCCTAGGGCGGGGGTCACCACATTCTGGATAGTCACGTTCCGCCAGAGCGGATTCGGAATGACGAAGGCATTGAGCAGCAGGCAGACACAGACATAGATCAGGGCGCCGACCAAGCTGACCGACCGCAATTGCCGCGCACGGTCCTCATTGGTGTCGGCGCGATAGCGCGCCTCCAGATCGGACGGAAAGGCCAGCCCGGCGCCGGCATGAGCAAGCTCGGCTTCCGCGAGATAGCGCAGGGATGTCGCACGCGGGCGACGGCCTTCCGTGGCGTCGATACTCATGTGTCCTGTTTGAGCATATGTACGGTAGCGGGACGAGGGATGCATACAACCAAATACAATGGTTGCATACGAAATCATGCAGAATCCCGGCGCACTGCCGTCATATACGGGCGGGCGCGGGCCAGGGCGCTGTGGTAAAGCAGGCGGCATGTCACCTCTGCGCCGCTTCGCCAGGTATTACCAGCCGCCCCGCTGATGTGCGGTTTGGAAACTAAGAAAGAAAGGTCTTCTTTTTTGAAAAAAAGAAGCAAAAAACTCTTAACTGTTGGTGCGAGGCTCGCCGGCAGCGTAGGCACAGGAACAAAAGTTTTTTGGTTCTTTTTTTCAAAAAAGAACATCTTCTTCCTTTTCTTTTGCGGTTCAGCCCATGCCGCCCCCCTGGACGGCATCTTGCGCGACTACAATTCCTGGCTGACGGAGGCTGATCCGATCGGCGCTGCCGCGCGCGGGGACACAGAAGCGGCGCGGCGGTGGCCGGATGATTCGCCGGCGGCGGTGCAGGCGCGCATGGCGCGGCTGGCGGCACTGAACGCCCGGCTGGCGGCGATCAGGCCGGGCGCGCTTGCCGGCGAAGACAGGTTGAACCGCGATCTGCTGGCGTGGCGGATGGATATCGATCTGCGCGGCGTGGCGTTCGACGAGAACCGAATACCGTTCACCAGCGACGAGGGGTTTTTCGTGACGCCCGCCTATGCCGCGGACGCGACCGTGCTGCGCAGCGTTGCCGACGCGCGGGCCTGGTTGGCGCGGCTTCACACCCTGCCCGCCTATTACGCGACCGAGACGGCAAACATGCGGCGCGGGCTGACCACGGGGTTCGTGCAACCGAGGCTGACGACTGAAACCGCTTCCCGTACGACGGCGGCGCAGGCGGCCGTGCCGGCGGCCGCCGATCCGTTGCTGGCGCCGCTGGCGACGCTGCCGCAGAGCGTGCCTGCGCAGACACGCGACGCGCTGCGGGCGCAGGCGTTGGCGATCGTCGCGGGCGAGGTGAAACCGGCAGAACGCAAACTCGCTGAATTTTTCGCCCATGCGTACATGCCGCAGAGCCGGGCCAGCCTGGGTGCCGCGGCACTGCCGGATGGGCGGGCGTATTACGCGTATCTGGTGCGGCGGGAGACGACGACCGATCTGACCCCGGACCAGATTTTCGCGATCGGCCAATCGGAGATCGCACGCATACGATCGGCAATGGATGTGCAGATCAAGGCCAGCGGATTTACCGGCAGCTTCGCGGAATTTCAGGCGATGCTGCGGCGCGATCCACGGTTTTATGTGGCCACGCGGGAGGCGCTGCTGGAAAAGGCGAGCCGGCTTGCGAAGATGGTGGACGCCGAGCTGCCGCGGCATTTCGGCAAGCTGCCGCGGCTGAGCTATGGCGTGCGCGCGGTGCCGGCGGCGATCGAGGAGGGCTATACCAGCGCGCGGTATTTTCCTGGCAGCCCGCAGCAGGGCGCGGCCGGCGGGCTGATGATCAACACGTCGCATTTGGACCAGCGGCCGCTATATGAATTGCCCGCACTGGTGGCGCATGAGGGGGCGCCGGGACACCATATCCAGATCGCGCTGGGGCAGGAACTGACGGGGTACCCCGCGTTCCGGCAGGATTGGGAGATCACCGCGTTCGTGGAGGGCTGGGCCGTGTACGCGGAACAGCTTGTGTCGGAGATGGGCGTGTATCGCACGCCGTTTGAGCGATTCGGCATGCTGTCGATGGAGATGTGGCGGGCGTGCCGGCTGGTGATGGATGTGGGTATCCACTGGAAAGGCTGGAGCCGGGATCAGGCGCTTTCCTGCCTGCGGGAGAATACCGCGCTGGCCGAGACGAACATGCAGAATGAGGTGAACCGCTATATCGCGTGGCCAGGGCAGGCGCTGGGCTACAAGATCGGCGAGTTGAAGATCATGGAGCTACGGCATCGCGCGGAGGCAAAGCTGGGGGACGGCTTCGACGAGCGGGCGTTCCACGATGTTGTGCTGGACGAGGGGGCCGTACCGCTTGCGGTGCTGGAGCAGCGCGTGGACGCGTGGATCGCGGCCGAGAGGCGCGGCAAAGGCTGATCCGCGAGGGGAGAGGGCGCACGGCCCCCTCCCCTGGCCGGAGATCAGAAGGGCGCGGCGAAAACCATGCACAGGCCCAGGCTGAGGCCGGACATCAGGCCAACCAGCAGGGTGACCTGCAGGACGTTGACAACTGACCAGGAGACGGACGGTACCGCGGCCGGGCCGGATAGTGTTGGCAAACCACGCGGCGGCGCCGCACGGCTCAGCTTCGTTTCGGCCGACCGCCCCGGGCTGTCGACCAGTGTAGCAAAACTCATGACGCAAATCCTTTCGCAAGCAACGTAAGTGTGGGGCTAAGAATGAGGGTATGATTACTAAGTTGCAGCGCAGCACAACGCATGGCTTGTATGCCTGCATTTACATTAAACTTGCCGCCGGCCCTTAATCCGCGATCTATTTTTTACGGATACTTTATTCAACCCGGGCGCCGGATTTGTGTCGCGGCAGATCCGGTGTTGCGAAAGAAAATTACGCGTGCCCAAAGTTGCGGCGCACCATGCGCGGCAAGCGCGGCAGGAATTCACCAAGCTGGTTCGCGTGCAGCGGGTGGAGTGAGCCCCGCTTCAGGCGTGGCCCGTGCCCTCGGCGGGAAGCAATTCACCCGCACACCGGTGCATCCATGTGGTGATATGGGTCAGGGCCACCCGGATTCGCGGCGTCTGGCGGTTGTCACGATGCACAACGAGGAACATCTCGGCCGGCGGAATCTGCGCTGCAACGGCCAGACGAACCAGGCCGCGTTCCGGGTCGGCCCGAAAGCGCGCCAGGCACGCAAGACCGGCGCCATGGATCGCCGCGCTCACCGCCGCCTCGTGGCTCGTGGTTTGAAGTGATACGCGCGCACGCGGCGCCTGATCGGCCAACCAGGCGGTCTGGGCGGCGTCCTGGATGTCCTCCATCTCCACCTGAGTGACGAGATAATGGCCGGAGCAGCCGGCCGCGAAGTTTGGCACGCCATGGTGTTCCAGATAGCCGGGGCTCGCAAACAGCCCGAATCCGAGGCCGCCGACGCAGCGAACCACCAGATCGTGCTGGTCGGGCCGTTTCAGGCGCAAGGATATGTCCGCCTCCCGCATGGAAAGGCTGAGCTCGCGTGGGCTCGGAATCAGCTCGATCATGATATCGGGTTGCCGCGCGTGGAGCGGGGCGAAACAGGGTGCCAGGATATGGGTGGCGACAGTCTCCGCGCAGGTTATCCTCACCGACCCCGCCATGCGCGTATCGCGGCCGCCCACGGCAAGCTCCAGTGCCGCGGCCTCCTCCTCCAGGCGCTCGGCGCGCGTGCGCACGCCGGTGCCGGCCTCGGTGAGGATGTAGCCGTCCGGCGTGCGGTTCACCAGCCGAACGCCCAGGCTCGCCTCCAGCGAGGCAAGTCTACGCCCCATGGTGGACTGGGCCACGTGAAGCTCCCGCGCGGCCGCGGAAAGGCTGCCATGCCTGGCCAGAGCCAGAAAGAACCGCAAATCGTCCCAATCCAGCATGATCAGCCTATTATCCTCTTTTCGCCCGCGCCGCGAGGATCCGGCAGCTCTCGTGTTGCAACGGGGGAAAGAAGACTTTCCTTTGCCCGCCAATAGAAGCAAAATTCCCCGATAAACGCCGCCCAACAGTGACGCGCGCCATACCGTTGCGGTGGAAAAACAGGGAGGGTGGATGCCATGATGTATCATATCGATACGGACATGGGCGTAGATGACGGGCTAGCCCTGCTGCTGGCGGACCGTGTGCTCGCCTCCGTCGCGGCCCTTTCCACCATATTCGGCAACGTGCCGGTGGATGTTGCCACCCGCAATGCCCTGATCTTCAGGGCCTTGCTCGGCCACACGCAGTCCTGGCCCATCCTGCAGGGGGCCGCGCGGGCCGTGGATGGCACCTTGCGCAACGCCATCCAGGTTCATGGCGAAGACGGCATGGGTGGCGCCATCCATGCCGTGGATCCCGCGCTGCTGGCACAGATCTCCGAACAGCACGTGGCCCGCTTGGCCGATCCGCCGCCAGCGCGCAGCGGCAAAGTCACGCTCATCGGCCTTGGCCCCGCCACCAACATCCCCGACCTTGTGGCCTGGTACGGCAAGTCTGCCGTCGCGCGGATCGTGCTGATGTCGGGCGTGTTTTTCGATAATGGCAACATCACCCCGATGGCCGAGTTCAACGCCTTCTGCGACCCGCACGCATTGCGCGCCACGCTGGGTCTGGGCATTCCGGTCACCCTCGTGCCGTTGGATGTATGCCGCAAGGTGGTGCTGCCGCGTGCCATGATCGCCGCCTTCGGCCAAGCCGGCACCACGCTGCTCACCGCACTGCTGTGCGATTCCCATCTGAAATACATGGATTTCTATCGCAGCTCGGATGCGATCGATGGATGCTTCCCGCACGATTCCATTGCCGTGCTGGCGGCCATGATGCCCGACCGGTTTTACCGCCTGAGCGGCACGGTGGAGGTGGATTGCGCAGGGGCCAGGCGCGGGCGCACCAGCATCGCCCTGTCCGGGCGCACCCAGGTGGAAATCGTGACCGGCGGCGACCTCAAATGGGTCAGGGAGGTTCTGGCAGGTGTCTTGGCACACGCGGCGCCGGCCGAAGAGGGGCGAAAAGCGCTTCTATTTTAGGCATACCGACTCCCGCCTCCGCCAACGACCCGCCAGGCCTCCAACGGCCAAATCTGAAAATCCAAAAGTTTTTTGGTTCTTTTTTTCAAAAAAGAACAGTCTTTCTGCGCTCGACCGTCACCGCACCCCTCCACGTTCCTTATTGAAACAAAGAACCAAAAAACTTTGGTCTTCTCAGGGGGGATTGGCCAGGCTCTAAGCCCCGACCCCGGCCAGCGCGGCGGCCAGTTCGGTCTGGCGAAACGGCTTGTTGAGCCGCGGTAGATCCGGGCTTACCCCTTCATCCTCCGCATAGCCCGACACGATCAGAACCCGCGCAATCCGCCGCTCATGCAGCGCGCGCGCCAGATCCGTGCCGGTCAGCCCCGGCATCAGATGGTCTGTCACCACGATGTCGGGTGCCAATCCACCATCCACCAGCGTCAATGCAGCCTCTGCCGAGCTCGCTTCGATCACCGCATAACCCAGCTCGGTCAGCATGTCCGCCGTGGAGGCACGGACGAGATCCTCGTCATCCACCAACAGCACCGTCCCCGCCATCAATCCATCATGCTCCGCCTCTGCCGGCCTCGCCTCGGCAGCCTCCGGCAGCGCCACTGGCAGCAATAGCTCCACGCTGGTGCCGGCACCTGGCCGGCTGCTGATCGACAGCGCGCCGCCAAGCTGCGCGGCCAGGCCGTGCACCATCGACAGGCCCAGGCCGGTGCCCCTTCCGATCCCCTTCGTGGAAAAGAACGGCTCAACTGCGCGCGATACGGTCGCCTCATCCATGCCGATGCCGGTATCGGCCACCACCAGGCGCACGTAATCGCCGGGCGCTGCTCGGGTGGCGTCACCCACGCCCAACCGTGCCGGTGCCGCGGCAATCGTCAGCCGCCCCCCATCGGGCATGGCATCGCGCGCGTTCACCGCCAGGTTCAGGATGGCCATCTCCAACTGGTTCTGGTCTGCCCGCACAGGCGGCAAGCCCCCAGGTGCCTCCACGTGCAGTTTTACCCGCGGACCCACGGTGCTGCCGACCAGCGCCGCCATGCCGCCGATCAGCTGCGTCAAATCCACGGGGATCGGCTGCAGCGGCTGCCGGCGCGCAAAGGCCAGCAGCCGCTGCACCAGCGTCTTGGCACGCTCGGCTGCCTGCATGGCACCATCCATCAGCCGTCGCTCCCGCGCATCACCCAGGCCGCGCCGCATCAGGATGTCCAGGCTGCCGATAATCGGCGTCAGCAGATTGTTGAAGTCGTGCGCCACGCCGCCCGTGAGCTGCCCCATGCTCTCCAGCTTCTGGCTCTGGCGCAACGCCTCCTGCACGTGCTCGCGCTCGGTGATGGCCCTGGCCACACGCCCCTCCAAGGTCTCGTTCAACTGCCGCAACTCTTCGCGGCTGTCCCGCAGCGCCGCCTCCGCCCGCTTGCGCGCCGTGATATCCACCGAGGCGCCGATCAGCCCGATCACCGCCCCGCCCTCGCCACGCAGAGGCGCCTTGGTGGAAAGCCACACCGCCGGCGTGCCGTCCGCAAGCCGCACATCCTCCTCGATCTGTTCGGCAACACCACTCTCCATGATGCGGCGGTCGGTCTCCATGACGGTACGGGCCTGCACCGCATCATCGAGAAATTCGGTATCGGTGCGGCCGATATAAAAACTGGCCGGCTTGCCGATCAGCTCCGTGGTGCCGCGATTGGCAACCAGCATGCGCCCGTCGCGATCCTTGGCATACACGACGCCCGGCACCGCTTCGGTGAAGATCTGCAACAACGCCATCGTATCGCGCAGCCGCGCATCGGCGCGCACGCGATCCGTCACGTCATAGCCGCCCACGAAGATGCCCGTCACGCTGCCGGCCGCGTCCCGCGTCGGCTCGTAGAGCAGGTCGATGAAACGTGCAGCATCCTCGCCCGCGAGCCGGATCGGCGTGGCCCGCGCGGCATAGGCCACGCCGGTCGCATAAACCTGATCCAGCAACTCGAAGAACCCCTGGCCCTCGAGCTCGGGGAACACCTGCCGCACTGTACGGCCGAGAAATGCCCGCTTGCCCGAAATGTCCACATACGCGTCGTTGACGTATTCGAACACGTGCTCGCGTCCGGCGAGCACCGCGACAAATCCAGGCATTTGCTGAAGCAATTGCTGCTGGCGCGCCCGGTCCTGCGCCAGCCGGTTCGCCGCCTGCACCTGCGCGGTCGTTTCCGTCACCATCACCAGCACCCCGCCCACGCCGGCGGATCCCGTCTCGTCGTCGAGCGGGCTATAGCTGTAGGTCCAGAACACATCCTCCAGACGGCCATCGCGCGTGATCGGCACCAGCCGGTTTTCATGCCAGGTGGAGCCTTCCCCCGCCATCACCTTATCGATCTCTGGCGATATCAGGTGCCAGATCTCGGCCCACACCTGCCGCCCCGGGCGGCAGATCGCGGTCGCGCGGCGTTGCGCGCCCATCGAGGACGAAATCGCATCGTTGTAGAAGCAGAGATGCTCGCGTCCCCAGAACAGGAAGATCGGGTGGCGCGTATTCAGCATCAGCCGCACGGCCGTGCGCAGGCTCTGCGGCCAGGTATCGGGCGTGCCCAGCGGTGAGCGGGCCCAATCGTGCCCGCGGATCAGTGCGCCTGCCTCTCCGCCGCCATCAAGAAATCCAAGGTGGCCGTACTCGGTCACACTTCAGCCTCCGGTTGCTGGAGGAGAAAGAGGAAACAAGAAAGAAGTTCTTTTTTGAAAAAAAGAACCAAAAAACTTTTGTCTGTGCGCTCTCNNGCTCACGGCCAACGCCCTGGGTTGTGCGCCGTCGCCTTCCTCACCAGACAGCATGCTCTCACATGGTAAACGATGCGCGGCGTGCCGCCGCGCGACCGGGAAGGAACTCTCCGATTGACTGCCACGCTCACGGCCCAGCCCCGCGGACCGGCCACAGCCTTCCCCACTTCCCTGCGCCTTGCCCTCCTCTTTCTGACCGCCTGCCGCCTGGTTGCCGCTGGCCGGATCCCCCTCACCGCCGACGAATCCTATTACTGGGTCTGGTCGAAGGTCCCTGCCTGGGGCTACCTCGATCACCCGCCAATGGTCGCCTGGTGGATCCGCATCGGCACGAGCATCGGCGGCGACCATACGATCGCCGTGCGGCTGCTGGCGCCCGTGGCAGCCCTGCTCGGCTCACTGCTGCTGCTCCGGGCGGCTGAGGATCTCGCCCCCGGGCGGCGTGCCGGATTGCCGGCGGTGCTGCTGCTCAACGCGACGCTCGCGCTCAACGCCGGCGCGGTGATCATGACGCCGGACACGCCGCTGCTGTTCTTCTGGACCGCGTCGCTGGCCGCGCTGGGCCGCCTGATCCGCACCGGCAATCGCGGTTGGTGGCTCGGCTTCGGGCTCGCCGCCGGGCTGGCGCTGGACAGCAAATACACCGCCTTTCTCCTCGGCGCCTCAGTGCTCCTCTGGGTGGCCATTGTGCCCGCCGCCCGCTGCCTGGCGCGCGGCTGGCAGTTCTGGGCCGCCGGCGCCATCGCGCTCACGCTATTCGCCCCGATCCTCGCCTGGAACGCCGCACACGGCTTCGCCAGCTTCGCCAAACAGGGCGGCCGCACCGGCGACTGGCACCCCGCCGACGCCCTGCGTTTCCTCGCCGAACTGCTCGCGGGCCAACTGGGCCTGGCCACCCCGGGCGTCGCGATCCTCTTCGTCATCGGCATCATCGGCGCGGTGCGCGCGCTGGTGCGGCGGGGAGAGGCCGCTCTCGGACTGCTGGCCTGCCTCAGCGTGCTCCCCGCGACCGTGTTTCTGGAACATGCGCTGGGCGACCGCGTGCAGGCAAACTGGCCCGCCATCCTGTATCCCGGCGCGGCACTGGCCGCCGCCATCTGCGCCCGTGCCTGGTGGCGCCCGGCCGCTGCCCTGGGTTTCACCCTCTCGCTCGCCGTCACGCTGCAGGCCGCGACGGGCGTGTTCCGGCTGCCCCGCGCGCTGGATTTCACGCTCATCCGTATGGCCGGCTGGTCGGACCTGGCGGGTAGCGTGTTCGTGGCGGAAGCGCACGAACACGCCCAGTACGTCGCCGCCGACAATTACGGCGTGGCCGCCGAACTTGCCTTCCGCCTGCACACCCAAGTGGTGGGCATCGAACCGCGCTGGTCCTACTTCACCCTGCCACCCATCAGCCTGGGCGGGGAGACCGGCATCCTGGTGCGCAGCACCCGCGCCTATGGCGAGCCCGATCCGCGCCTGTGGTCGGATATTGTCCAACTCGGTACCGTCACCCGCCAGCGCGGCGGGGTGGACGCTGAAACCTACCGCATCTACCGCGTCGCCTGGAAAGCCGCGCGCGGCGCCCCGGCGCCCGTGCTGCTGCCCTCGTCTCGCCCCACGCTGCCCGAGTTAGCGCCGCCTTAAGCTGACGCTGCCATACTCGACGGCAGACAAGGCAGGGCGGTCTTTTTTGAAAAAAAGAACCAAGACACTTTTGTTCGTTGGCGCAGGCTGGCCGCGAGTCCGCGACAGCACACCAAAAGTCTTTTGCCTCTTTTCTTCAGGTGCATGATGGCCAAGCGCGACGCCAAACACATCACCATCATCAAGCGCGAGGAGGTGATCGAGGGCGGCCATCACGGCGGCGCCTGGAAGGTTGCCTACGCCGATTTCGTCACGGCCATGATGGCATTCTTCCTGCTGATGTGGCTGCTCAATGCCACCACGGAGGTGCAGCGCCGGGGTCTGGCCGATTATTTCAGCCCCAGCGCCTCCGTCAGCGTGCAGCGCTCCGGCACCGGCAAGCCACTGGGCGGCGAATCCCCCTTCGAGGAAGGCGCCGCCATCTCCGATCGCGGTACCGTCGCCGTGATGAACGCCAACGCGCCGCCGGTGGACCAGGATGACGACGGCAGCGATACCGTGGCCACCCGCACCGTGCATGCCGAGGCCGTTGGCGGCCCCGCGATCGCCGAGATGCAGGCGGGCCCAGGCGGCCCCCTCGGCAACAAGCCCGCCGAACGCCGCGCCGTGGCCGAGCAAGCGAAACGTGACGAGCAGGCCAGGCGGGAGGAGCAGGCCAATTTCGCCCACGCCGCCGCGGAGATGCAGAAAGCCATCGAGGCGGACCCCGATCTCGCCCCCATCGCGCGGCAACTGGCCATCGATCTCACGCCGGAGGGCTTGCGCGTGCAGATCCGCGATTCGGACGGCCAGCCGATGTTCGCCACCGGCTCGCCCGAACCCAATGATCGGGCCCGGGCCGTGTTACAGCGCCTGACCCCCATGCTGATGGCGCTGCACGAGCCCATAGCCATTGCCGGCTATACCGATTCCACGCCGTATGCCGGGGTGGGACGGACGAACTGGGAGCTCTCCTCGGACCGTGCCAACGCCACCCGCCGCATCCTCACCGAGGCCGGGCTGCCGGATAGCCGCATCAAGGACGTGACCGGCCATGGCGACCGTGATCCGCTGCTGCCCGAATCACCCACGTCTGCCGCCAACCGCCGCGTTGCCATCCTGCTGGTGCGGTCCGCCCCGCCGCTCGCCGGCGCCACCCACGCACCGCACTGATCTGGCCCGATGCTGACGGTTGGCGGCCTGGTGTTCCTGCTGGCATGCGTGTTTGGCAGCTTTGTGGCGTCTGGCGGTGCCATCGGCCCGCTGATCGCCTCCATGCCGTTCGAGCTGCTCACCATTCTGGGTGCTGCCATCGGCACCTTCATCATGGCCAATTCCATGACCGGGGTGAAGCACACGCTGGCCGGATTCGGCATGATCCTTAAAGGCGAGCGCTACAAGAAGTCCGATTACGTCGATCTTCTGTCATTGCTCTTCTTCTTCACCAAACTCGCCAGCCAGCGCGGCGCCATGGCGCTGGAGCCGCATATCGAAAAGCCGGAGGAGAGCAACGCCTTCAAACATTTCCCCAAGATCCTGAAGGATCATCACACCACAGCCTTCGTCTGCGACTATCTGCGCATGGTCGGCATGAATGCGGATGATCCCCACCAGATCGAGGATCTGATGGGCCGCGAACTGAAGAAAACCCTGCATGAGGAGTTGCACGGATCGCACGCCATCCAGACCATGGCGGATGCCTTGCCCGCGCTNNTGGGGGAGATGATCGGCGGCGCGCTGGTGGGCACCTTCCTGGGCGTGCTCCTCGCCTATGGCATGGCCGCGCCCTGTGCGGCGCGGATAAAGGGAATCGTGGAAGGCGACGCGCGCTATAGCGATGTCATCCGTGCCGTTCTTGTGGCCCATCTGCACGGCAATGCACCCCAGGTGAGCGTGGAGACCGGGCGCAAGATGGTGCCGAACGAGTTCATGCCCAGCTTTCAGGAGCTGGAGGAGGCGTTGCAGAAGTTGCAGGTGCCGGCGTAAAAAAGAAGAATGTTCTTTTTTGAAAAAAAGAACCAAAAAACTTTTGACCTATGGCGTACGTCTCCGGCGAGTCCGCAACAGCGCAAGCAAAAGTTTTTTGCTTCTTTTTTTCAAAAAAGAAGACCTGCCTTCCTTTTAATCATGTCACTTGCCTTCCTCAACGCCTCTCCAAACCGCATCGCCGCCGGATCATGCACCTCGTTGCGATCATACGCCTCGAATTCCTCAGCCTTGCGCACCGCCGTATCGCTCGGATATCCTCGTCTAATCTTCGCCAGAAAATGCGCGCGCGACCGCGTAAAATAATGGTTCAGCCGCGCGCCCGCGTAGACCGGCGGCGCGGCGCTCAAGCCCCGCAATGTGCCACCATGCTCCGGCGTAGGCCACCATTCCAGTGCTTCTCCAACCGCATTACAATACGTGCCGCGCGGCCCCGGCAGTAGATCGAAAAAATGCGGGTTCACGCAACGTTCAGTCAGTTGCGGCCGGATCACCGATTTGATGTGCCGCGCCGGGAAAAAATCCGCATCCGCCCGCCGGCAAAAATTCTCCACGACCAGACCCGGCGGAAAATCGTCGTGCCCGCTGGATCCATACATCGCCCAGTGCAGGCCGATCCCGCTCCAGCCATCGAAGCGCGCCAGAAAACTGTTGATCGATTCGGCAGCCTCCAGCACGATAAATTCGTCGGAGTCAATGAACGCCATCCAGTCGAATTCAGCCTTGTAGGCCGTGCACGCCGCATCGTAAGCTGCAAGCTGTGATCGTGCGGTTCGATCGGGCCAGGAATGATAACGGATATCCGCAAAGGCGCTGGCCGATTTGATGATGTCGGCGGTGCCGTCTTCGGACTCGTTGTCGAGAATGATCTGCGTATCGAACCCCAGCAACGCGTGAAACGCTATCCATTCCGCGATGTCGCGCGCCTCGTTGCGCACCACCAGGCAGACCGCAGATTTCATCGTATTCCGGCATCCTTTCGCGGCGCGCGGTTGAAGCCGCCGTGCCAGCATAGAACCGGGAAGGCAACGCGTCACCTTGGCTGACCGCATTATCCAGATTTCGCCCATGGGCGGCCTGGGCAACCGTATGATCCAGTATCTGGCGGCCCTGGCGCTGGGTGCCCGGGTGCCGGATGCCAGGCTGATCAAGATCCATCTGCCCGAATGGGGCATTCAGATCCCGCCGGAACCCGAACATGGTGCCAGGATCGAAGTGGTCACCAGCGACCGCATTCCCTATGACCGTCTGGCCGCTGCACTGACGGCCGGCGCCGTCGATCGCGTCGATATCCGCACCTACGCCCAGCGCATGGAAAACCTGCTCCCGGTGCGCGCCTATCACGGCCTGTTCCGCGGGTCCCCGGTGGCGGGCACCGGCCCGCATGAATTGCTGTGCAACATCCGCCAGGGCGAGATCGTGGATGCGCGCCACCCCGATTACGTGCTCGTGCCTATCGATTTCTACGTCGATCTGGTGGCGCAAACCGGCCTGGAACCCGTCTTCATGGGCCAGTTGGAAGACAGCCCCTATATGCGGGCGCTGCACCGCCGCTTCCCCCGCGCACGCACCATCCCCAGCCGCGGCCCTGAAGCTGATTTCGCGCTGATCCGCGCTTCGGCGAATATTGTACCCGCGGTCAGCACCTTCAGTTGGCTCGCCGCCTGGCTCTCGCAAGCCGAGCGCATTTTTCTGCCGGTGCTTGGCCTGTTTCATCCATTCCAGTCCAAATCGACTTTTCTGCTGCCGCTGCAAGACCCGCGCTACAGCTTTCATCTCTTCCCGTATCATTATGCGGTGAAGATCGACCAGTTCGCCGCCGCCCATGAATCCCTGCGTGGACAGTGGCGCCTGATGCCGCCGGGACGACTGGGCGCCCTGATCGCGCGCTTCACCAACACCCGCACGCTCGATTTGCACCTGCCCGCCTTCGACGAATCGTTTTACCTGGCGCGCTACGGCGACGTCGCGCAGGCCGTCGCTTCGCGTGGCATGCCCAGCGGGCGCCACCATTTCGAGCGATTCGGCTTTGCCGAAGGCCGCGAGGCCTTTCCCATCGACCGCGCCTGGTATTGCCAGACCTACCCTGTCGCCGCCTTTGAGCTTGGGCAAGGCGATGTGTACGATGTGACGGATCACTATGTGCAGATTGGCAGGGCACGCGGATACCGGCGTGGTCCGGGGGACACGTAGATTTTTACCTGTGCTGCCGCGAACGCGCCGGAAGCGTACCCAAAGGTGCAAAAGTTTTTTGGTTCTTTTTTTCAAAAAAGAACACTTACTTCCTCCCTTCCACAAACGCCCCCGTAAAATCCAGCACCGACCGCATGAACGTCCCCGCCTGATCCTCCGGCAGCGTGTGCGCGGGTGCATTCACCCAGCTCTGAATCACGAACTGATCCGGCGCGCCCCCCACATCCGCATATTCGCGGCCCTCATACATGACGCCCTCTTCCCAGCTCTGGTCCGTCGCCATTCCCTGCCGCTCCAGCGACGGGTAGTCCGCCGCCCAGTAGATCAGGCTGAACGGTATCCCGCGCCGGTGACATTCCTCTTCCATATGCCGCACGCCGCGCCAGCCAACCGCGCCCCGCGCCGTGCGCGTGCGAAACCACATCCAGTCCAGATCGAGCCGAAAGAAATCCAGGCCCCGCACGCCCATGCTCCGCAACCTGGCCTGCAGCGCGTCGATGAACGGCAGCAATTCATCGTCCGATGCGCCAGGGTAGCCCTCGATGTCGCCGATCTGGATACCAGGGTAGGCGTGGCGCACCATTGCCACGAACTTTGCCGTCTCCTCCACCGCATAATCCGGGCTCTCGTGCAGCACACGCAGCGTCACGCGCAGCGGCTCGTCCATGGCGAAGGCGGAGATCACGGCCCCATCGGCGATGAACCTGTCCCAGTTCTTGCGGCCCAGCATGAACGATCTGTCAGCCGTCTTCCCCCACACCTTGATCGCGCCCACTTCCAGCCCGAGCTTGAGGTGCCAGGCCCGTATCATCGGAAACCAGGCCCGCAGTTGCGCATCGCTGAACTGCGTCGCCAGCCAGTGATCCGCATAGCCGAGCGTCTCGATACGCGACCGCACCTGCGACCACTGATCGGGATGCGCGAACAGGGCGGCAAACCCCGCCCCGTCATTATTCGCCGGCACCATGGCCCATACATCCGGCCGCGCCGCGGCCGGCGACGCCCAGGTGGCCGCCAACACACACAGCACGAGGCGGAGGCCACGCGCGGCATGGGCAGGGCTTTGGCGTGGTACCGTCATCTGGCGTTTCCTTCTCAAGCGGCCATAGCCCTTGTGCGTGTTCCGCTCACGCGGCGCGGGTTTGGGGGCGGCGGGAGAAAACCATGGTGCCGTCATTGAGTTTGCCGAAGCGCAGCGCAAGCATATCCAGCGCGTAGTTCTGATGGACTTTCCATGGCGTAGCGGTGCCTTGACGCGGCAGGTGATCGATCGCGCGCTGGACGTAGCCGCTGGTGAAATCGAGGAAAGGAGCTTCGGCCACGGCGGGATCGGATTTGGGCGTGCAGATGTCGTAGCCGCGTGCCGCCATGTGATTGAGCAGGCGGCAGACATAGGCGCAGGTCAGATCGGCTTTCAGCGTCCAGGACGCGTTGGTGTAGCCGAAGGCCGTGGCCAGGTTCGGCACGTCGCCGAACATCATGCCCTTATAGGCCATGCGTTTGGACATATCGACCCGTTCGCCGTCGATGCTGATCGCCATGCCGCTGAGAAGCTGCATTTTGAGGCCTGTGGCGGTGACGATGATATCGGCGTGCAAGGCGGCGCCGGAGGCAAGGCGAATTCCGGTTTCGGTGAAGCGCTCGATCGTATCGGTCACGACGCAGGCGCGGCCGGCGCGCATGGCACGGAAAAGATCGGAATCGGGCACCAGGCAGAGCCGCTGATCCCAGGGGTTGTAGCGCGGCGTGAAATGGGTGGCCACGTCGTAATCGGGGCCGAGTTCGCCGCGCACCAGCGCGATCAATTGGCGTTTCACCTCGGCCGGCTTGCGGCGTGCCATGCGGTAGAAGAATAATTGCCAACCCACATTGCGCCAGCGCGTGATGGCGTAGGCGAGCCCGGCTGGCAGAGTGCGGCGCAGGCGATTGGCGAAGGCATCCTCGGAGGGGCGCGAGGCGATGTAGGTCGGCGAGCGCTGCAACATGGTCACCTGCGCTGCGGTTTCAGCCAGCGCGGGCACCAGCGTGACGGCGGTGGCACCACTGCCGATGACGACGATATTTTTGCCGGCGGTATCCAGATCGGCGGGCCAGTGCTGGGGATGGACAATGCGGCCGCGGAAATCGCCTGTGCCGGGGAAGTCGGGCGTATAGCCGGCGGCGTAATCGTAATAGCCGCTGCAGGCGAAGAGGAAGTTGCAGGTGAAGCGGCTTATCGCCCCAGTCGGGCCGGATTCGGCTTCCACGGTCCAGGTGG
>PKZM01000014.1 GCA_003133065.1 Acetobacteraceae bacterium | reverse complement strand
CGGGTCGGGGAAGGTGCCGCCGCGGGCCTGGCGGAGGGTGGCCACGTGATCGATGTTCACGCCGAGGCGGAGGGGGTGCATGGGCTGGTTTCCCGGGGTTATGCGCTGGACCGCTTAGTTGCGATGTCGGCAGCCAGACGCAAGGCGGCAATCAGGCTGGCGGGGGAGGCACGGCCAAGGCCGGCGATGTCGAAGGCGGTGCCGTGGTCGGGCGAGGTGCGCACGATGGGCAGGCCGAGGGTGACGTTGACGCCGCCGGAGATATCCAGCGTTTTCAGGGGGATGAGTGCCTGGTCGTGGTACATGCAGATGGCGGCGTCGTAGGTGGGGCGGGCGGATTCGGTGAACAGCGTGTCGGGCGGGTGGGGGCCGGTGATGCGCAGGCCCTCGGCGCGGAGCTGGGCGATGGCCGGCGCGATAAGGGTGGTTTCCTCGGTGCCCATGCGGCCGGCTTCGCCGGCGTGCGGGTTGAGGCCGGCGATGGCGAGGCGGGGGCTGGGGATGCCGAAATCTGCGATGAGGGCGGCGTGGGTGGTGCGGGCGGCGGCGATGATGCCGGCGGTGGTGAGCGTATCCAGCGCGGTGCGCAGCGAGACGTGGATGGTGACGGGGACGACGCGCAGCAGCGGGCTGGCGAGCATCATGATCTCGCGCCCGGGGACGCCGGTGAGGGCGGCGAGGAATTCGGTGTGGCCGGGGTGGGGGAAGCCGGCGGATTGGAGAACTGATTTGGCAATGGGGTTGGTGACGACGGCGGAGGCGGCGCCGGATTGGGCGAGGCGGACGGCGCGTTCGATGCTGGCGATGATGGCGGGGGCGTTTGCGGGGTCGGGGTGGCCGGGGGTCGGCTTTTGGGGAAGTTCCAGACGCAGCACGGGGATGGCGTGGTTGAAGTTGCCCTCATTGGGGTTGTCGACGATTTGGACGGGGGCGTAGGCGGCGAGCCAGTCGGGATCAGCGATGACGCAGAATTCCGGGCCGGTGGGGCGCAGGGCGCGCCAGGCGGCGGCGGTGATTTCACCGCAGATGCCGGCGGGGTCGCCCATGGTGAGGGCGAGCCGCGTGGGGGGTGTGGGCGCGACGATATTCATGTGATTTGGCCTAGGAAGAAAGGATGTTCTTTTTTGAAAAAAAGAACCAAAAAACTTTTATCCATGGCGTACGCTGCCGGCGAGCCTCGCACCAATCGTCAAAAGTCTTTTGCTTCTTTTCTTCAGAAAAGAAGACCTTCCTTCTTCATATGTGCAGTGCGCGGTTATCGACGGCGAGAGCGGCTTCCTTCACGGCTTCGTTCAGCGAGGGGTGGGCGTGGCAGGTGCGCGCGACATCCTCCGCACTCGCGCCGAATTCCATGGCGGTGGCGATTTCGGCGATCAATGTGCCGGCGTCGGGGCCGATGATGTGGGCACCGAGAATCCGGTCGGTGGTTTTGTCGGCAAGGATTTTTACAAAACCGTCGGTTGAGCCCATGGCGCGGGCGCGGCCGTTGGCGGTGAAGGGGAATTTGCCGATGTTGTAGGCAATGCCGTCCTTCTTCAGCATTTCCTCGGTGGCGCCGATGGATGCGACTTCGGGCCAGGTGTAGACCACGCCGGGGATCACGCCGTAATTCACGTGGCCGGCCTGGCCGGCGATGCGTTCGGCGCAGGCAACCCCTTCCTCCTCCGCCTTGTGGGCGAGCATGGGGCCGGTGATGACGTCGCCGATGGCGTAGATGCCGGCGATGTTGGTGCGGTAATGGGCATCGGTGATGATATAGCCGCGTTCGTTGAGGGCGACACCAGCTTCGCGCAGGCCGAGGTTTTCGGTGTAGGGGCGGCGGCCGATGGAGACGAGAACGACGTCCGCTGCCAGGGTTTCGGCGGGGCCACCTTTGGCGGGTTCCACCGTAAGGTTTACGCCGGTTTCGGTGGTGATGGCAGCCGTGACCTTGGTGGAGAGCTTGAATGTCAGGCCTTGCTTGGCCAGCACGCGTTCGAAAGTTTTGCCGACTTCACCGTCCATGCCGGGGACGAGGCGATCGAGATATTCGACGACGGTGACCCGCGCGCCCAGGCGGTGCCAGACGGAGCCGAGTTCCAGGCCGATGTAGCCGCCGCCGATGACGACGAGATGGGCGGGCACGTGATCGAGCTCCAGCGCGCCGGTGGAGGTGACGATGCGTTTTTCGTCGATGGCGACGCCGGGCAGGGGAATGCTTTCGCTGCCGGTGGCGACGACGATGTGCTTTGCGGCGTAGGGTTTGCCCGCGACGGTGATGAGGCCAGGGGCGTCGATATGCGCCTCGCCCTTCAGCCAGGCGACCTTGTTTTTCTTGAAGAGGAACTCGACGCCTTTGACGTTGGCGCTGACGACTTCATCCTTGCGGGCCTGCATGCGCGCGAGATCGAGTTTTACCGAGTCGATGAGAATACCGTGGTCCTTGAAGGAAGATTGAGCTTCGTGGAAGTTTTCCGAGGATTGCAGGAGGGCTTTGCTGGGGATGCAGCCGATGTTGAGGCAGGTGCCGCCGAGGGTTTCGCGTTTTTCGACGCAGGCGGTTTTCAGGCCGAGCTGGGCGGCGCGGATGGCGCATACGTAGCCGCCGGGACCGCCGCCGATGACCACGACATCGTAGGTTTCGGTGGGGGCGGTTGGGGACGCGGCAGGTGCTGGAGTGGGCGCGGGTTCGGCCTTCGGCTGTGGCGCGGGGGGCTGTTTGGCGGCGGGTTGGGCGGCGCCGGCTTCGATGGAGCCGATGATGTCGCCGACGGAAACTTCGGCGCCTTCCGGGGCGGCGTGGGCGGCGAGCGTGCCGGATGCGGGGGCGTTGACCTCGACGGTGACTTTGTCGGTTTCGAGTTCGACGACGGGTTCGTCGGCTGCAACGGCCTCGCCGGGTTGTTTCATCCAGCGGGCGATGGTGGCGGTGGTGACACTTTCGCCGAGGGTGGGGACGAGGATGTTGGTGGTCATGGCGACCCCTTTTTTATGGGCTCAACGACGATGG
>PKZM01000196.1:14012-23098 GCA_003133065.1 Acetobacteraceae bacterium | reverse complement strand
GCCGGGTGATGCGCGGGTCGGTGGCGATGTTCCAGGCGTCGTGGGACCATTGCTGGATGAAATAAGGGTAGCCTTCGGTAAGGCGGATGATTTCGTCCAGCGCGTCGGGGTCCACGCTGGCGCCTTCTGCCTCGGCTGGCTTGGCGATGGCAATGCGGGCGTCTTGCGGGCAGAGGGCGCCGATGGCGGGGAACTGGAACATGCGCTCCGCATAGGTTTTGGATTGGCCAACGAGGGCGGGGAGCTGCGGCAGGCCGGCGCCGGCGAAGAGCAGTGGCAAGTTGAGCTGGCTGACGCGGTGCATGGCCATGATCAGGGCGCTGAACTCGGCGGCTGAGAGGTATTGCAGCTCGTCGAGCAGCAGCGCCATGGGGCGATCGGCGGCGCGGGCGGCCTGGGCGACGGCGACGAGCAGGGCGGGTAGGTCATTCTCCAGGGCGCCGGAGTCGGCGGCCCCCGTTTCCGGGTCGAGGGTGAGGGCGAGCTCGACGTCGTTCACCTTAAGGCTGAGGCCGTGCAGGAAGCTTTTCAGCACGCGGAGGCCGCTTCGGGCGGCCTCGGCGGCTTTGGCCATGGCGCTGAATTGCAGCAGGGCGGCGCGCAGGCCGGGGATGAGAAGATCGGCGAGGCGGCGGCCATCATGCGCTTCCATGGTGAGCGTGCGGTAGCCCAGCTCTTCTGCGATGGCGCCGATACGGACAAGCAGAACGGTTTTGCCGACGCCGCGCAGGCCAGTGAGGATGACGCTTTGGGCGGGCCGGCCCAGCGCGATGCGGCGGAGCGCGATCTCGATGTCGTCGAGAAGGCCCAGGCGGCCGGCGAGCTCGGGGGGCGGGTTGCCGGCGCCGGGGGCGTAGGGGTTGCGGACGGGGTCCATGGATAACGAGTTATAAACGTTATAGCGGGTTTTGGGGAGGATAATGGTGGAGGACGGACGATAGCTACAGAGTTATAAAACTTATAGTGTAGTTTAAGATTAGTTGACTAGTCGCAACAAGAAGTTTTGGCATCAGCACATGGGGGTCGATGCATATAGAGTTATAAGATTTATAGCGATGTTTTCGCGATATTTCAGTATAAAAAGCATATACGGATATAACTTGGTAGAGTTTGTTATAAACATATACGATAAGTAGCAGTCGGTATAAGCGTTATAAGAGGGTAGGGGTGGAGCTTTGTGGGTGCTCAACTCAGGGCGAAGCGCAGCGCGATGAGGAGCTTGTGCCATTTGGGGACGCTGACGCGCTCGGTGGGGCGAGAGAAGCCGCGGCGCTCCAGGCGATCGAGGATGGCGCTGTAGCTGGCGGACATCAATCGGGCAGGCTTCATGGCGCGGCGGTCGCAGCGGACCATGGCGGCATGGGCGGATTCAAAGTGGCTGCGGGCGGTGCGGGCGGTGCGCTCGCAGACCTGGGCAAGGCGGGGGTTGGCGAGCGCGGTTTCGGGATCGAGGGGCACGCCGGCGGAGGCAAGCCATTCGCGCGGCAAATAGAGACGGCCGCGGGCAAAATCCTCGCCGAGGTCGCGCAGGATGTTGGTGAGCTGCAGGGCGCGGCCGAGATGGTGGGCGACCTCGTCGGCCGCCGGCGAAGCGTCGCCGAAGGCGCGGACGGAGAGGCGGCCGACCGCGGAGGCGACACGGTCGCAATACAGATCAAGCGTGTCGAAGGGCGGCGCGACGATGATGGTCTCCGCATCCATCTGCATGCCGTCGATGATGGCGTGGAGGTCGGCGGGGCGCAGGGCGAATTTTTCCGCGGCGCGGGAGAGAACGCGCGTGATGGCGGCATCCGGCGTGGCATCGGCGGGCGGGGTGGTCAGGGTGGTGATGCGCGCGCGCCAGGCATCCAGGCCGGCGCGCTTTTCGGCCATGGGCGCGGGCTCGTCGGCAATGTCGTCGACCAGGCGGCAGAAGGCGTAGATCGCATACATGGCGGTGCGGCGATCCCGGGACAGGATGCGCATGCCGCGGTAGAAGGAGGTACCCGAAGCGCGAACGACGCGCTCGACCTCGGCCAGATCAGCGCGGCTGGCGCCAAGTGGGCGAGTCATTGGTAAAGGCGAACAGGTGAAAGTCTTTTGCTTCTTTTCTTCAGAAAAGAAGATTCTTCTTTCTTGAAAGAAAGAAGCAAAGAACTTTTACCTATTGGGTGTCGGGTCATGGGAAAGGGGCGCGTAGGACGGCGGTGAGGACGTCCAGGGGACGGAGTTTGACGCGGGTGGCGAGAGGGTCGCCGGCGCGCAGGCGGGCGGCGAGGCGGCGAGACAGGCGGGCGATAATGGCGGTCTCCAGACGAAGGCGGGTGTCGCGCACGTGGCGGGGAAGGGCGGCGCCGTCGTGGTTCAAGGCATCGCAGTGATCGAGAAGGCGGGTGATGACACGGCGCAGAGCGGGCGTCTCCGAAGGGCGGCGGAGATCCGCGATGCTCGCGCCTGACTCCGCCAGCATGTCGGCAGGCAGGTAGCAGCGGTCGAGCTGGGCGAGATCCTTCGCCATGTCCTGTAGGTGGTTGAGGATTTGCAGCACAGCACATAACGCGTCCGAAGGAACAATGGTGGCTTCGGGCTCGCCATGCAGGGCGAGGACATGGCGGCCGACGGGCATGGCCGAATAGCGGCAGTAGTCGAGCAACTCGTTCCAACTGGCGTAGCGTGTCTTCGTCGCGTCCTGACGAAAGGCGTGGAGCAGATCGAGCGCGTGGGTGGCTTGTGTGCCGGTCTCGGCCAAGCTCGCGCGCAGGGTCAGCGCAGACGGGGAGCCGGCGTCACGCTCACCCAGCAGGACGGATTGCATGACCGCAAGCCGCGCAAGCTTGTCGCGGGGGGGCAGTGTGGGGCTGTCGCCGATATCGTCGGCGTTGCGCGCGAAATCGTAGAATGCGTGGACGTGGCGGCGGAGATTGGGGCGGATCAGCACACCGACCGGAAAATTCTCCGCGCCCCGGTGCTTGCCCGACCAGCACTCGACGTTTTCCATATCGGGGAGGGGTGCGTCGTTCATCCGTGATAGGCCCGTTGTTTCCAAACGACGCCGCGGCCGCGGTAATGATCGAGCGCGGAGCCCAGTGTTGCGGCCGTGTAGAACGCGGCAACGAGCGGCAGGCAAGCGGCCCACCAGGGTTTCAGCCGGAAGCGGCGCAGGGTGGGCAGGTAGGATGCGCTGAGCGCGATCCAGGCGAGCAGGCCCAGCAATCGGGGCAGTCCGGGCACGAACAGGGTGGCTACGGGCGGGATGAGCCAGACGATGATCATGCCGAGCACGGTGCCGGCCAGAAGATACGGGTTGTAGTTGAGCTGGACGTAAGCGCAGCGGGCGACCATGCGCCAGACGTCGCCCAGGGTTTTGTAGGGGCGGATGCTGGTGGCGAGCGTGCTGTGGCCGAGCCAGATTCGGCCCGTGGCCTTGATGCGGCGGGCGAGGGTGACGTCGTCGATCAAGGCGGAGCGAATGGCGGCAATGCCGCCGCACCGGGCAAGGGACTCGGCGCGGATCAGAACGGTGCCGCCGGCGGCGGCGGCGGCGGGATTGCCGGGATCGTTGACCCAGGCGAACGGATACAGCAGCTGGAAGAAGAAGACGAAGGCTGGCACGAGGGCGTGTTCAACCGGGCCTTCGCAGTTCAGGGCGACCATTTCGGAGACCATGTCGAGGCGATCGGCCTGGAGCTTTGCCACCAGGGTAGCCAGGTGCTGCGGCGCGTGTTCGATATCGGCATCGGTGAGGAGCAGCAGGCCGCGAGCTTCGGTCGGGATGCCTTGCGACAGCGCCCAGAGCTTGCCGCTCCAGTTTGGCGGATGGGCGGCGCCACGCAGCACCGTCAGAGCCGGGTCGTTGAGGGCCTGGGCCAGGGCGCCGGTTCCGTCGGAGCTGAGGTCATCGACCATGATGACGCGGAAGCGGCCTGGGTAGTCTTGCGCCAGCAGGCTGCGCAGGGCCCGCTGGATGGTTTCCGCTTCGTTGCGGGCCGGCACGACGATGGTGACGTCCGGCGCGGGAGTTTGAGGGTTTGTCGGGGTGAGGATCGGCCCTGCCTGCCAGAAGCGTCCGTGTCCGGTCAGCAGGTAGATCCATATCGCCAATGACAGCGCCGTAATTGCCGTCATGTGTCGGGTCCAGTCTCAAAAGTTTTTTTCTTCTTTTTTGCAAAAAAGAAGCAGCTTTTGTTTTTCCGTTCCGCTGTTGGCCGTCTACACATTGCTCTGAAACCACGCGACAGCGTCCGCGATCGCCTGGGTGGCGGGCCGTGGCGCGTAGTGCAGGGCCGCGCGGGCTTTGGCGCTGGAGAAGAACATTTTGTGGCGGGACATGGCCAGGGTTTCCCGGGTAACGACGGGTTCGATGCCGAAGCGGGCGAGGGCTTCGCAGGCGAGTGCCACGGGAAACAGGGCGGAAGTCGGCAATTTAATGCGCGGCGGGGTTCGGCCGGCGGCGCGGGCGACGGCGCCAAACAGGGCGCCGAGCGTATAGTCTTCCCCGCCGAGGATATAGCGTTCCCCGATGGTGCCGTGTTCGAGGGCCAGGGCATGCCCTTCAGCGACATCGTCCACATGGACGATGTTGAGGCCGGTTTCCACGTAGGCGGGCATGCGGCCGAGGGCGGCGTCGCGGATCATTTTGCCGGTGGGGGTTGGTTTGATGTCGCGGGGGCCGATGGGGGTGGAGGGATTGACGATGACCACGGGCATGGCGTGGTCGCGCACCAGATCCAGCACCGCCTGTTCGGCGAGGTATTTGGAGCGTTTATAGGTGCCGATGATGTGGCTGGGGTCGTTCGGGGTGGTTTCGTCGGCAGGCGTGCCATCGGGCGTGAGGCCCAGGGCGGCAACGCTGCTGCAATAGACCATGCGTTCCACGCCGCGGGATTGAGCGGCCAGCAGCAGGGTGCGGGTGCCTTCCACGTTGGCCTGGAGCATGGCATCGGGGTTGGGGACCCAGAGGCGGTAATCGGCGGCGACGTGGAAGAGATAGCGGCAGCCGTCGGCGGCGGCGGCCAGCGAGGCGGGGTTGGTGAGGTCGCCTTCCACGAGGGTTGCGGGCAGGCCGACGATGTTGCGGCGATCTGCGTTGGGCCGGACGAGAAGGCGGAGCGTGTGACCGCGGGCGAGCAGGGTGCGGGCGACGGCGGAGCCGACGAATCCGGTGGCGCCGGTAACAAGGGTGGGGGCGCTGGTGGCGGACATGGTGGCGATGTAGCGGATTGGTGGTTGGGTGCCAAACCGGGTGCGGCGCCCGGATACCGGGCTTGTTGATCATGGCTGGGGTGGCAAGGCTTGATGCATGCTTGATTCCGGAGCAGCGCCATTCCTAGTGTGCAGTGTGACACTGAGCCGCACCCGAGATCTGGTGACCAACATCGTAACCCTGGCCCGGCTGATCCGGACCGAGGCGGATAAGCGCGCCCGCGCGCATGGGATGACGCGGGCGCAATGGCAGATTTTGGTCAAGCTGGATCAGCAGCCGGGGCTGCTGCAGAAGGAATTGGCGGAGGTTTTGGAGGTTGAGCCCATTACGGTGGCACGCCTGATCGATCGGCATGAGGCGCGCGGCATGGTGGAGCGGCGGCCCGATCCGCATGACCGGCGCTGCTGGCGGCTGCATCTGACGGATGCGGCGCGGCCGCTGATGGGCGAGATCAACATGAATCTGGAGGAACTGGCGCAGAATTTGTGCCAGGGGATCGATGGTGACACGCTGGCCCAGGTGGCGGCGGCGTTGACGACGATGCGCGACAGCGCGCTGGAGCAGCGTGGGCATGAGGGTGTGGCGGTGGTGGCCGAGGGCGAGGGAATTGTCGAGAGTGAGCCGCTGGGTGTGGACGAGCGGTGCAAGGCCGTCGCGTGAGGCGTGAGTTGGGGTAAAGAGCGGCGGTTTAACGCAGCCCCGGTTGAGTGGGGCGCAGCCAAGCGGGGTCAATGAGCGACATCATCCGCCTTCCGGCACCCCGTGATGACACGCTGTGGGCGGTGGTAGCCTCGCTGGGCAAGACGGACCGGATTGCGGAGATTTATCCGAACCGGTCGGCGGCGCTGGCGGACCGCCAGTGGCGGGAGCAGCAGGTGCGGGCCTATACGGGGTTTCTGCGCGGCAGCACACAGCCCGTACCGCGATATAGCGTGGCGCCAATCCGGCGGGCGGATGTGCCCAAGGCGTGGCGCCCATTGCCGGCACTGGGGTTTTTGCGGGGGCAGTTCATGTGAGGGGCGGCGTGTTTCGCGGCGGGGCCGCCGGTGTTTTGGAACAGCCAGAGAAAAAAGAGGGCTTTATTCCTCTACCGCAACGATTATAGCTGCTCCGACACTCCCGGCCCGGCACCAGCATGTTGTTCAGCTCCTACGCCTTCATCTTCCTGTTTGTTCCCGCCACGATGGTCGGTTATTACGCGATCGCTTCGCGCAACAAGCCCGCCGCGCTGGCTTTCCTGATCGCCGCATCGCTGTTCTTCTATGCCAGTTGGCGGCCGTTGAACGTGCTGATCATCCTGCCCTCGATCGCCATCAACTTCGCCCTGGTCTGCTTCATCCTCCGCACCAACGATGCCCGCCCCCGCGCCGCCCGGATCGCCTTCTGGGCCGGCATCGCGTTCAACATCGCCTTTCTCGGCTACTTCAAATACAGCACCTTTCTCGTCAGCGTTGCCAACGACGTCACCGGCGCATCCCTGATCTGGGACCGGGTCATCCTCCCCTTGGGCATCTCCTTCATCACCTTCCAGAAGATCGCCCTTCTCGTGGATGTCCGCGCCGGCGTCGTCACCGAGGTAAATTTGCGCGACTACGCGCTGTTTGTTCTCTTCTTCCCGCAGCTCATCGCCGGCCCGATCGTGCATTTCCGCGAACTGATGCCCCAGTTCGCAGCCCTTGACGGCAAACCGCGCGCCGAGGATTTCGCCGTCGGCCTCACCCTCTTTTTCGGCGGCCTTTTCAAAAAGGTCGTGCTTGCCGACCCGCTGGCCATCCTCATCAACCCCATCTGGGCGGCGGCCGCCGCCGGCGCCCACCCGGCGCTATTGCAGTCCTGGGCCGCATCGCTGGGCTACCTGCTCCAGCTCTATTTCGACTTCTCCGGCTATTCCGACATGGCCATCGGCAGCGCCCGCCTCTTCGGCATCAAACTGCCCGCCAACTTCGATTCGCCGCTGAAGGCCCCCAACGTGATCGAGTACTGGTCGCGCTGGCACATGACCCTCACCCGCTTCCTCACGGCCTACGTGTTCACCCCCGTCACCCTCGCCCTGATGCGCGCCCACGCCCGAAGCGGGCGTAAACAAGGACGCGGCCGCCGCATGAGCGCGCGTGCCTTCGCCACCACCGCCGCCTTCCCGCTGATGCTGACCATGTTCCTCTCCGGGCTCTGGCACGGTGCCGGCTACCAGTTTCTCGTCTTCGGCCTGCTTCATGGCGCCGCCCTGGTGGTCTGCCACGCCTGGCGTACCTGCAAGCCCGCCCGGTGGCCGGCGACAGGCCCGCGCGCCGAGGCCGCCGGCCTGGCCGGCTGGGCGATCACTTTCCTCTTCGTGCTCTGTGCGGAAATCTTCTTCCGCGCCGCGTCCGTCGCCACCGGGTTGCGAATCCTCGCCGGCATGGCGGGCAGCACGGGACTGTCCTTGCCCCCGCCCCTGCTATTGCTGGCAGCGCAGCATCTCCCCCCGCTCGGCCTGCACGCAGCGACCGCTTGGGGCACCGCGGACTTCCTGGCGCTCTGGCTCCGCATTGTCATTTCGCTGGCCATCGTCCTGCTGCTGCCCAACAGCCTGGAACTCCTCGCCGCCTACGATCCCGCTTTGGGCTTCACGCGCCGCTGCTGCCGCCACCGCACCGTGGCCGCGCCCATCCGCCGCCTGGCCTGGTCACCTCGCCCCGCCTGGGCCGTGGCGCTCTCCGCCCTCACGGTGATGGGCGTGCTCTCGCTAGGGCGCCTCAGCGACTTCCTCTACTGGCATTTCTGAGGATGCAATTCCGGCGACCCCGCGACAGCCAGTCAAAAGTCTTTTGCTTCTTTTCTTCGGAAGAGAAGAGCTTTCCTCCTCAGGAGCGGCAACCGCTCCGCTTCATCGCCATCTGGCTAGCCGTTACGCTGGCAACCCTCGCGCTCATTGCCGGCTTCAACGCCGCCGTCGACCCCTATCTCGTGACCGGCGCGCCCCGTATCGCCGGCTTCAACGCCGCCAAACCCGAGGCCGACACCCACACCGCGCTTGCCAAATCTCATCTGTTCCCTCGCCGCCACTGGCGCGGCCTGATCCTCGGCGATTCGAAAGCCGATATCGGACTCGACCCGCATGATCCGGCCTGGCCCGCCGATGCCCGCCCCGTCTTCAACCACGGCCTGCCCGGCATCGGCCTGGAGACCATCCTCGACCTGCTGCGCCAGGACCTCGCCACCGCCCCCATAAACCGCGTGCTGATCCTGATCGACATACAGACCCTTCTCGCCCCGCCGCTCCCGGCCCTGCCCAGCGATCTGCCGCCACCGCCGGCCGCCCTTCCGTTCGCCAGCCAGGATATCAACGATCTGCTCTTGGCCACCCTCTCGATGGACGCCCTGCATGCCAGCCTCGCCACCATCGCCGCCCAGGGCCGCACTGCCATCGCGGACCTTGCCGATGACGGCGCCACCGGCGAGGGTGGTCTTCAGGCCGAAGTCGCCGCAACCGGCGAGCGCGCCCTCTTTGCCGCCAAGGACGCCGAGCTCACCATCCGCTTTGCCCGCCTCACCGCCTATCTACGCGAGCACCCCGATGCCGGCGCCCACCGGCTGGACTTGATTGCCGCCATGATCGCGAGCTGCCGCGCGCATGGCGCGGCGCTGGGCCTGGTTGTTGCCCCCTACCACGCGGACTACCTCACCATCGTCACCCGCGCCGGCCTGTGGCCCCGCATGCTCGCCGCCAAATCCGCCCTCACCCGACTAGCCGCAAGCTCCCCCGGCGTGCGCCTTTTCGATTTTCTCGGTGACGACCACTTCTCCACCGATCCCGTCCCCCCGCCCGGCGACCGAACCACGCAGACCATCTGGTTCTGGGAACCTACGCACTTCAAGAAGCGCCTGGGCGCGCGGCTGCTGGCAAGGCTATACGCCCCGTGAT
>PKZM01000196.1:0-13979 GCA_003133065.1 Acetobacteraceae bacterium | reverse complement strand
CCGCATCATCCCCCGCCAGCACGGGCACACGCGCCTGCACCAGCACCGGCCCCGCATCCATCACATCCGTGACCAGGTGCACGGTGCACCCGTGCTCCTCCAACCCCGCCGAGATCGCACGTGCATGCGTATCCAGCCCCGGCAATGCGGGAAGCAGGCTCGGATGGATGTTCAGCATCCGCCCCTGCCACGCCGCCACGAACCATGGCGTCAGCAGCCGCATATACCCGGCCAGGCAGACCACCCTTACCCCACGCGCGCGTAGCACCGCGTCCACCGCACGCTCATGCGCACCCCGATCACGCCCGAAATCGCGATGGTCCACCACCACCGCCTCCACCCCCAGATCCCGCGCGATCGCCAGCCCAGGCGCCTCGCGCCGATTGGAAACCACCACGCGGATCTCGGCCGGAAACCCAGGATCGGCCGCCGCGCGAACCAGCGACTCCATATTGCTGCCACGCCCGCTGATCAGCACCCCCACCGGAACCCTCACGCCGGCCAGTTCTCCGGTAGCGCCATGCGCACGCTCGCCTCGCCGGCGCAGGCTTCCACACGCCCGATCACGAAACCCGTCTCCCCCATCTCGCCCAACGCCGCCATCACCGCCTGCGGATCGGCCACCACCAGCACCATCCCGATGCCGCAATTGAACACCCGCAACATCTCATCGCGCGCCACCTTGCCCGCCCGCGCCAGCCAGGAGAACACCGGCGGCACCGGCCAGGGCCGATCCACGACCGCGCAACACCCCGCCGGCAGCACGCGCGGCAAATTGCCCGGCAAACCGCCCCCGGTGATATGCGCGGCCGCCCGCAAATAGCCGGCCCGATGCAGCGCCAGCACCGGCTTCACATACAACTGAGTCGGCACCATCAGCGCCTCGCCCACGCTCTCCCCCGGCGACCAGGGTGCCGCATCTGCCCACCCCAGCCGGGCGATGCCGCAAATCCGACGCACCAGCGAAAACCCGTTCGAATGCACCCCGCTCGCCGGCAACCCCAGCAGCGTATCGCCCGGCTGCACCCCGCGTGGCAGCAGCGCGCCACGCTCCGCCGCCCCCACCGCGAAACCCGCCAGATCGTAGTGCCCCGGCCCATACATCCCGGGCATCTCCGCCGTCTCACCCCCCACCAGCGCACAGCCGCTTAACCGGCACCCTTCCGCAATGCCCTGCACAACCCGCGACGCATCGGCCACCGCCAGTTTGCCGGTTGCAAAATAATCCAGAAAAAACAGCGGCTCCGCCCCCTGCACCACCAGATCGTTTACGCACATCGCCACCAGATCGATGCCCACCCCATCGTGCCGGCCGCTCTCGATCGCCACCATCAGCTTGGTGCCCACCCCATCGGTGCACGAGACCAGAACCGGATCGGCAAACCCGGCCGCCTTCAGATCGAACAGCGCGCCGAAGCCGCCCAAGCCCCCCATCACGCCGGCACGCCGGGTCGCGGCGGCCGCAGGCTTTATCGCTTCGACAAGCGCGTCGCCCGCCTCGATATCCACGCCCGCGTCGCGATAACTGACCAAATGAAAGCCCTCTCCCGCCAGCTTCCCGCGGATACCCGCGCCATGCTCGCAAACTCTGCCGAATAGGCTAGATTACCGCCATGGGAAACCTAAGCCCTGCCGTGAACCCGCATGCCTGACACCGGCCTTGCCCGCGCGCAGGGCGCGGGCATCTTCACGCTGCCCAATATCATCAGTTTCGCCCGGCTCTGTGCCGTGCCGGTTGCCATCTGGCTTGTGTTGCATCACCAATTCGGCGGCGCGTTCACGCTCTTCATCCTCGCCGGCATTTCGGATGCCCTCGACGGGTGGCTCGCGCGGCGCCGCGGCGGCACCGCGCTGGGCGCCATCCTCGATCCACTCGCCGACAAGGCCTTGATGATCGGCATGTACGTCACCCTTGCGGCCATTTCCCAGCTGCCGGACTGGCTCGCCATCCTCGTCGTCTTCCGCGACCTCGTTATCGTCGGCGGCGTTCTGCTGCTCTGGGTCGCGAGCCATCCCACCGCAATCAGCCCCTTGCTGGTTTCGAAGCTGAATACGACACTGCAAATCGCCCTGGTCGCTCTCGTCCTCGGCCTCGATTCGCTGGGGGCCAGCCTGGATATCCTGCGTGACGTTGCCATCGCCCTGGTCACGGCCTCCACATTGCTGTCGGGCGCCGCCTATGTCATCCGCACCGCGCGCGCCGCATGAACCACGACGCCCGCGCCCCACTCTCCACCCCACCCCACCCCATCGTGCCCGGTCAGCTGCCGCGCCAGCCAGCCACGCGCACCCAGCGCCTGCTTCTCCTGGCCGGAATCCTCGTCGCGCTCTGGCTGGCGCTTCAGCTCTTCGCCTCCATCCTGCTGCCCTTCGTCGCCGCCTCCGGCATCGCCTATGTGCTGGACCCGTTCTGCACCCGCATGACCCGCGCCCGCATCCCGCGGGGCCTGGCCAGCCTGCTGATGGTGGTGGGCCTCATTCTGGTCGGGCTGGTTTTTGCCTTGTTGCTTTACCCGCTGATCGTCAACCAGATCGGCCTGCTGGTCGGCCACGTGCCGGACTACGTGCGCGGCCTCAGCGCTTTCGCCGCCAAAATGATCGCCCGCCTGCAGCAGCATCTGGGCCCCGAATACGTGGATGCCAAACTCTCCGATCTCGTCTCCGGCCAGGCCGGGGCCATGCTCAGCTTCCTTGCCGGCGCCACCAGCCACCTCGTGGGCGGGGGCTATGCCCTGTTCAACGTGCTCTCGCTGATGGTCGTTACCCCCGTCGTCGCCTTTTACCTGTTGCGGGACTGGCCGCGTGTTGTCGCCCTTGTGGATAGCTGGGCGCCGCGCCGCTACCAGGGCGTGATCCGCGCCCAGGCCCGCGAGGTAGACCGCATCCTCTCCGCCTGGGTCCGCGGCCAGGCCATGTGCTGCATGATCCTGGCACTGTTCTACGCCGTCGGGCTGTCCATCGTCGGCCTGGAACTTGGGCTGGTCGTGGGCCTGACCGCGGGCTTTCTCTCCTTCATCCCTTATGTCGGTACCATTACCGGCGCCGTCGTCTCCATCAGCCTTGCCTTCGCGCAATTCCCCACCTGGGAGGGCGTGGTCCGCGTGTGCATCGTGTTTGTCGTGGGCCAGATTCTGGAAGGCTACGTCATCTACCCGCGTTTCCTGGGCGACCGTGTGGAGTTACCGGCCGTGTGGGTGATCTTCGCCCTGTTCGCCGGCGGCGCCGCGTTCGGCTTCCTCGGCGTTATGCTCGCGGTGCCCGTCGCCGCCACCGTCGGCGTCCTCGCCCGTTTCTGGCTCCGCCGCTACCTGACGAGCCCGCTGTATTTGGAACCCCCGCAATAGGTAAAAGGTCTTTGCTTCTTTCTTCCAAGAAAGAAGCACCCTGTTCTGCCAACCCAGCCGATCAAGCGGCGCTCGCCGGCGCCCACCCCGGCATAGCGCCCCACCCCCAACCGCCCCATACTCCCTCGGTGACCCGCCAGCTCGCCCTTCCGTTCCCGCAAACCTGCCACTTCTGCCCCGACGGCTTCCTGCCCGCCGCCGCCAATGAAGATGCGCGCGCCTGGCTCGCCGCCCCCGCCGCCTGGCCCAGCCAGCGCCTCGCCCTGCACGGCCCGGCCGGCAGCGGCAAAACCCACCTGCTGCACATCTTCGCCACCCGCCACCACGCCATCCTTCTGCCCGGCCCAAGCTTGCGCCACCTGCCGGACCTGCCGCCCAACGCCCCGATCGCCATCGATGATGCAGATGCCGCCCCCGACCCCGAAACGCTCTTGCATCTCCTCAACACCGCCGCGGAACGCCGCCTTCCCCTTCTTCTCGCGGGCCATACTCCCCCCGCCCGCTGGTGCATCGCCCTGCCCGATCTCGCCTCTCGCTTGCGTGCCACGCCAGCCGTCGCCCTGACCGAACCCGACGATACGCTGCTGCGCGCGCTCCTTGCCCAGCTCATCGCCGCCCGCCAGCTACGCGTGGAAGAGCACGTGCAAACCTACCTTCTCGCCCGCCTGCCCCGAACGGGAGCCGCCATGCGCGAAGCTGCTGCCTGCCTGGACCGGATCTCCTTGGCCCAGGGCTCACGCGTTACCCGCGCCATCGCCGCCCAGGTGCTCGTCCGCATGCAGGCAAATCACCCCCAAGACACGCCCGATGAAGATTTTGTTTCGTCCATTCAAGAACCCTCGCCCGCCGCTCCGCGCCTGCTCTAGGATCAGCCATGCCCCGATCGCGCGCGCTATCCGCCCAGCACCTCAAGCCCGTTCCCCCGGAATCACCCACGCCGGCTATCACCCAAGATAGCCCGGACCGCTTCATCAACCGCGAGCTCTCCTGGCTCGATTTCAACAGCCGCGTGGTGGAGGAAGCGGAAAACCCCCGCCACCCGCTGCTGGAACGCCTGCGCTTCGTCTCCATCAGCGCGGCCAACCTCGATGAATTCTTCTCCGTCCGTGTCGCCGGCCTGATCGGCCAGGCGCGCGCCGGCATCACCAAGCTCTCGCCGGACGGCCGCACCCCCGCCCAGCAGCTGGAAGCCGTGAATGCGCGCGCCAAACTGCTGATCGAGCGCCAGCAGCTTGCCTGGCTAGATCTGCGCCGACTTCTCGCAGCCGCCGGCATCGAGGTCTGCGACATCGCCGCCATCGGCGAGGAAGACCGCGCCTTTCTCGATACCTGGTTCATGGAGCGCGTGTTCCCCGTGCTCACCCCGTTGGCGATCGACCCGGCACACCCCTTCCCCTTCATCCCCAATATGGGCCTGGTGATGGCCCTGCAACTGCACCGGGAGGAGGAGGCGGCAGGCACCCAGGGCGGCTACCACATGCGCGGCCTGATCCCGCTGCCCGCCCAGGTGGAACGATTCATCCGCCTGCCGCAGGCCGCCGGCGCGCCGATCCGCTTCGTGATGCTGGAGGAGGTGGTGGGTCTGTTCCTGCAGCGCCTCTTCCCCGGCTTCTATGTGACCGGCCAGGGCCTGTTCCGCCTGATCCGCGATACCGACATCGAGTTCGAGGAGGAAGCCGAGGACCTGGTGCGCATGTACGAAACCGCGCTCAAGCGCCGGCGCCGCGGCTCCGTCATCCACCTCTCGGTCGATGCTGCCATGCCGGAAGCCCTCGTGACCCTGGTTGCCGACGCGGTGGACACGCAGCGCGACGAAATCAGCGTGCAGCATGGGCTGCTCGGCGTGGTCGATCTCAAACAGCTGATCGTGGACGACCGGCCGGACCTTCTGTTTCCCCCCTATACGCCGCGCTTCCCCGAACGCATCCGCGATTTCGGCGGCGACTGCTTCGCCGCCATCCGCGCCAAGGACATCATCGTTCATCACCCTTTCGAATCATTCGATGTGGTGGTCCAGTTCCTGCGCCAGGCCGCGGGCGACCCCAGCGTCGTCGCCATCAAGCAAACATTGTATCGCACGAGCCGCGACAGCCCGATCGTGAAAGCCCTGATCGAGGCGGCCGAGGCCGGCAAATCCGTCACCGCCATGGTCGAGTTGCGCGCGCGCTTCGATGAGGAAGCCAATATCCGCCTCGCCCGCTCACTGGAAGCCGCCGGCGTGCAGGTGGTTTATGGGTTCGCCGAGCTGAAGACCCACGCCAAGCTCAGCCTCGTTGTCCGCCGCGAGGGCAACACCATGCGCAGCTACGCGCATTACGGCACCGGCAACTACCACCCCATCACCGCACGCATCTACACGGATCTGAGCTTTTTCACGGCCGACCCTGACCTCACCCGCGATGCGATGCGCCTGTTCAATTACATGACCGGCTACGCGCAGCCGGAAAAGATGGATGCTCTGGCCTTCTCGCCACTCACCACCCGCGCCACGCTGATGGATCTGATCGAGCACGAAATAGACTTCGCCCGCGCCGGCAAGCCCGCCGCCATCTGGCTGAAGCTGAACAGCCTGGTGGATTGGAAACTGATAGACAAACTCTACGAAGCCTCCAACGCCGGCGTCACGGTCATGGCCGTGATCCGCGGCATCTGCTGCCTGCGCCCCGGCGTGCCTGGGCTTTCGGAAAACATCCGCGTGAAATCCATCGTCGGCCGCTTCCTGGAACACGGCCGCATCTGCGTTTTCGGCAATGGCCACCGCCTGCCCGGCCGCAACGCTCTTGTGTTCATCAGCAGCGCGGACTGGATGGAGCGCAACATGGATTGGCGCGTGGAAACGCTGGTGCCGATCCGCAACCCCACCGTTCATGCCCAGGTGCTGGACCAGATCATGGTGGTGAACCTGAAAGACACGCTGCAATCCTGGGAACTCACCGCAGCCGGCGCCTGGCACCGTTTGCCGCCCGGCCCGAAACCCGTCTCCGCCCATGATTATTTCATGACGAATCCGTCGCTGTCGGGACGCGGGTCTGCGCTGCACGGCCCAGTGGTGCCGTTGCCGCGGCCGCGGCCGATGCGGCCTGATCGCGTGCTCCAGGACTGAGTGCCTGTTAAGAAAGAATCTTCTTTTCTGAAGAAAAGAAGCAAAAGACTTTTAACTATTTGCGCGCGACTCGCCGGCAGCGCACGCAAAGGGAGAAAAGTTTTTTGGTTCTTTTTTTCAAAAAAGAACACTTCCTTACTCTTCCGCCGCCGACCACTCCGCCACCCGTGCCAGCAACGCATACTCCGAAAACCGCGGCACCATCCCCGGCGCCGGCTGCGACAAATACGCCCGCCCCGGCTGATCAAAACGCGCCACCAATTCCTGCAAACGCTCTGCCGCCTGCACCGCCACCTCCGCCGTACGCGCAGGATCACCACGGAAAAGTATCAAAACCTTGCCCGGCTCATACCCGCCGGAAATCTGCCAATAGGTTAGCTCCGCCACATCCCCCGTCAAAGCCTCCCCAAACCCCCCATGCATCACCATCGCCGCCTCCAGCGGCAATTGCGGCGCACGCCCCTCCTCCACCTGCTTCGTCGTCGGCGCCGTGCCGGTCTTGTAGTCCAGCACAGCCAACAACCCATCCGCCCGCCGATCGATCCGATCCGCCCGCCCGTGCAACGTAAACTCCCCCGCCGGCGCGGCAAACATCCACGCGCCCTTCTGCTCCGGCGCAATCAGCAAAGGCCGCCCGCCCGAACGGCGATCCCGCTCCGCCACCGCCACCCACGCCGCAATCCGCCGCAGCCGCGGCCGCCACCACGCCGCCAGCGCCGGCCGCAGAGTCGCCGCCTCCAACGCCGCATCCATCTCCCCCACCAGGCGCGCTTCCGCATCCGGCGGCCAGGCCAGGCCAAACTTGCCGAAAAACGCATTCAGCGCCGCGTGCACGATGCTGCCGTAATCGGCGTAATCCGCCGACTGCTCGATAGGATCCAGCTTCTTCAGCTTCAAAACATGCCGCGCGTAGATCGCATACGGATCGCGCAGCCACGTCTCGACCTCCGTCACACTCAACTTCCGCGGCCGCAACGCCACCGCCGGGCACGGCGCAGGTGCCGCCACCGGCACGGGCGCCCCCGCCGGCCGATCCATCGCCTGCGCCCACCCGGCCGCGCCCGACCGCTCCAACCCCGCCCCCTGCCCGCCCAGCAACGCCTCCAGCCGCACCAGCCACCGCGCCGGCACGCACGGCGCCCCATCCCGCCGCCGCGGCACGGACAGTATCACGCGCCCCCCCGCGCACGCCGCCATGACGAAATCATGCGCCGCCTGCCCCACCCTCTCCTCCGGCGAGGCCAAACCCACCGCCAGGCGCATCGTGCGGTTCATCCATGGCCCGGCTTCAGCCAGGCCCGGCCACACCCCCTCGCTCAACCCCCCCAGCACGATCACATCCGCCGCTTGCAGCCGCGCCTCCAGCAGGCCCCAGATGAACACCCTCGGATGCTCCGCCCCCTCCCGCCCGCGCAGCGCCCGCCTCGTCCGAACGGCCATCCCCGCCAGCGCGGCATCCAGCAAGCCGGGCAGACTGGCCAAATCCTGCGGCGGCAGCATCGGCAAAGCCGCATGCAGCCCCGCCAGATGCTCCGCCAGCGCCTCTCCATCCTCCCCAGCCCAAAGAACCGACGACCCCGCCGCGCTCTCCGTCGTCGCCAGCGCCTCTGCCGCTTCCACCAGCGCCACCAGCGCCCGATCCGGCGTGGCCGCCGGCAGCTCCGTCAGGCTCAACAGCGGCCGCAGGCAGCCGGACAGCCGATCCAGGAATGAACCATCCGCGCGCTCATGCGCCCGCAACCCCGCCAGGCCAGGGCTGGGCCGCGGCCCACGCAGGCATGCCCGCTCCAGCCGCCGCGCGGCCGCCCGGCACGCCTCCGGCGACAAGCCCGCAGCCGCGAACGGATGTTTTAACAGAGCCAGCAGCGGCACCGGCCGCAAATCCTCCGCCACCGCCTCGGCCAGCAGCCGCAGGAACAGCGCGGCCGGCGTCTCCGCCAGGTCCTCGCCCGCGCTGTCATCGGCCACGATCCCGAAACGCAGCAACTCCGCCGAGACGCGCCGCGCCAGCGTGCGATCCGGCGTGACCAGTGCGGCCCGCGCGCCTGGTGTTTCCAGCGCATCGCGCAGCGTCAGCGCGATCGCCAAGGCCTCCTCCTGCTGATCGGCGGCCGCCAGCCGCTCCAACCCGGCCGTCTCCAGCGGCGGAGGGTTCTGCCACTGGTGCAGGCTTGGCGCCGGCAGCAGTGCCAGGCGCAGCGTCGCGATCCGCCCCGGCGCGCAGGTGGGCGGAAGTGATGCGGGCGCGATCTCCGTCCAGGGCCGCACATCCCCGCGCCGCGCATCCAGCGCCACCAGCAGATCCCGCAAGCCGGCCTGGGGATGGCTCGCCTCCAGCGCATCCCAACTCGCCTCATCCAGATCAAAATCCAGCCCCGGCAGCACCACCAGGCCGCGATCCATCCCCGCCACCAGTTTGAGCAATGCCGCCACGGCCGGGATGGCACCGGTGGTTCCCGCCGCGATCACCGGCACATCCGGGGGCGCTTGCCGCCACGCCGCCGTCTGCGCGCGGATCAGCGCGATCTGCCGTGCCGCGCCATCGGCAAGACCGTTATCTTCAAGCCAGGCCGGCCACGCTGCCGTCACAATCTCCAGGAACCGCAGCGTCAGCGTCCAATGCGCCGCGAATTCCTGCCCCACCGCTTTCGGCAGCGCCTGCGCGAGGTCAATCTCCGCGCGCGCTGCCTCATCCAGCAGGGTCGCGAGTTCCGCTGCCAGCAGCCAGGCCCGGTCGGGTTCGGTGGGTGCGCCATTTCGCCCCTCCATCTTCAGGATCAGGTACGCCAGCACGGCCAGGCGCGTTTGCGGCGGCACGGCCGGTTTCAGCCCGAGGGCGCCCGCCATTTCCAGCGGCGCTTCATCCACGCCCCCTAGCGCCATGATCCGGGGCAGCAGCAGGGGCTTGCCCCCCGCCTGCCTGAGAAATGCCTCCCTGAGGCCCCGCACCGCCCTGCGCGTCGGCAGAATGAACATGCCATCGGCGGTCTGCAGCGGATTTTGTGCTGTCCGCGCCAACCAATGCGCCGCCAGCTCATCCAAAAACGGCCGGTTCGCCGCGATACTCGCCAGCTTCACACGCGCACCATTATCAAAAGTTTTTTGGTTCTTTTTTTCAAAAAAGAACCCTTCCTTCCTTCACGTCGTCGGCCCCGTAAGCTGGGCCATGAGAGCATGTTCCGCCTCTTCCAGATCATCCGGCCGCGTCAGGTGAAACCACAGCCCATCATGCACCACAGCGGTGAGTCGTTTCGCCGCCAGCGCCCGATCCCAGATCGCGTTCATGGAAACTTCCCCCGCCGGCAGCCCCGCGAACAGCGCCGGCCGTGCCAGCGTGATCCCCGCATACAGGTAGGGCGCCACTTCCCGTTCCCGCCGCCGCCGCGGAATGCCCCAGGGATCGAGAAAGAAATCCCCGAACCCCACATCGGCATGGATCTGAAACGTGCGGTGCACCAGCATCACCCCGTCGGTCTCCTCGGTCAGCGCCGCCTGGATCCGGGTCAGGGTCGGCACCGGGCCGTCCAGCCACACGCTGTCGCTGTTCACCACGAAGAACGGTGCATCCCCAGCCCCCAGCAGGTTTTCCGACAGTGCCGCCAGCACAGCGCCGCCGGTATCGAGCAACTGGTCTTCATGGCGCACGGTGATCGCCGGCGGTGAGGGCCGGCCCGCCACATGCGATGCCAACTGGTCGGCATGCCAATGGGCGTTCACCACCACGTGCTCTACCTGCGCCGTGCCCAGCCGATCCAGTGCATGGTCCAGCAGCGCGCGGCCGCCCAGCGTCAGCAGCGGCTTGGGCGTACTATTGGTCAGCGGGCGCATGCGCACGCCGCGGCCGGCGGCCAGCAGGATGGCGGATCTGATATGGGTCATGCTGCGCGATCTTGTGCGCAACGGGGGGAGTGATGGCAAGCGGCGCAAACGACACAACCGGGTCCCGCGCCATCGCCGTGCAAACCCTGCGCATCCTGGCCGCCTGCGCGCTGTCCACCGGCGGCGCCTGGGCTATCGGCCTGAAAGAGGGCTACTGGGCGCTGATCACCGCCATTGTCGTCCTGCAGCCTGCCTTGGCGGACACCGTTGCCGCCTCGCGCAACCGTGTTATCGGCACCGTCATCGGCGCGGCCGCCGGCCTTATCGTTCTGTTCGGCATACAACACGGCCTGCCGCGCGTGTGGCTCTTCTGGGGCGCGCTGGTGCCCCTGGCCGCCCTGACGGCCGCTCGGCCTAGCTTGCGGCTCTGCTGCGTGACGCTGGTGATTATCGTGCTTTTGCCGGCCACAGATGCGCCGTTTGTACGGGCATTTGATCGCATATTCGCCATTCTGTTGGGGGTGGCGGCATCGATTGTGGTTGCCATTCCGAAGTAAGAAAGGATGTTCTTTTTTGAAAAAAAGAACCAAAAAACTTTTACTCATTTGCGTACGCTTCCGGCGACTCCGCGACAGCACAGTCAAAAGTCTTTTGCTTCTTTTCTTCAGAAAAGAAGACCTTTCTTCCTTTTCACCACAATCGCGCAACAGGGGCAGACTTTGGAACGGCGACAACTTCTTAGCGGTTCAATCGCACTCGGCCTGGCCGGGTGCGCCCACCAAACCCAGCCCACGCTCGCGCCTATACGCACCAGTGAAGACCGGCTGTTCGATATCACCGTCTGCCTGCGCCCCTTCCGCGCTGCCGGCCCGCGTATCGAAGCCGAACGCATCAACGATGCGCTGATCATCCACAATTACGGCCACGGCGGCAGCGGCTGGTCGCTCTCCTGGGGCTCGGGGACCATCGCGGTGAAGAAGGCCATGGCCGGCAGCCCGAAGGCGATCGCCGTGATCGGCTGCGGCGCCCTTGGCCTCACCGCCGCCACCCTCGCCCAGAGGGCCGGGGCGAAGGTGACCATCTATGCGAAGGATCTCCTGCCCCAGGCGCGATCGTCCCGGGCCACGGGCAGCTGGACGCCGGATTCCCGCATCGCGCTGGCCAGCGTCGCGGGGCCGGGCTTCGGCGTGCTCTGGGAAGAGATGGCCCGGACCTCGTTCAAGCTCTATCGGCAATATCTGGGCCTGCCCGGAGAGCCGGTGGAATGGATCGATCGCTATAATCTGTTCGATGAGCCCGAAGGCCCGGGGCGCCATTCCAGGCGCCCGCCCGGCGCCCTGGATTTCGCCGACTATGAGGACCGCATCGCCGATCTCACCCCGCGCACCGAAGTCCTGCCGCCGGGCTCGACGCCCTTTCCCACGCCCTTCGTGGAGCGCAGCGAAGGGATAATGTTCAATGTCGCCGATTACGGCCACACCCTGATGAACGACTTTCGCGCCGCGGGGGGCGCCATCGAGATTCGGGAATTCCACAGCCCCGCCGAGCTCGCGCAGTTGAAGGAAAAGGTGGTGATCAACTGCCCGGGCTACGGCGGGCGCGCCCTCTGGCAGGACGAGTCCATCGTCCCGGTGCGGGGCCAGATTTCCTGGCTGATCCCCCAGCCGGAGGTGAAATACGGCGTCTATTATAACGGCGTCTTCGTCCTCTCCCGCCGTGACGGCATCGTCGTCCAGGCGGTGGAAGGCGGCGACATGAAAGGCTATGGCGACGACCATGAAGTCCCCAGCCGCGCCGAGGGAGAGGTGGCCGTGGCCAAGGTCGCGGCGCTTTATGCCCGGTTCGGGGGTGCGGGTTGAAATATGGGAGCGCGCCTTCGGAGCGCGGGCGTCTCGCCCGCGGTTTTCCTGGCCTTAAGCGCGCGTCGGCGCCAATAAGACGCTGGCGGGACGCCCGCGCTCCGGGAATGACGCTTCAGGCGATCGCGCTTGCGTGAAACGCCCGATCTCCAAGCCACCCTCGCCGAGGTCGTCCTCCCCTGCGCCGATCTGGCGCCCGCTCTGGCCTTCTTCACCGGCCAGCTGGGCTTTCGGGTGGAGACGATTTTTCCGGCGGAGGAGCCGACCACCGCCAGTCTTTCCGGCCATGGCCTCAGACTTCGCCTGGAGCCCGTGGCCGGCGATCCGGGGGTGATCCGGCTGGCGTGCGCGCAGCCGCCGTCCCCGCGCCACGTGACCGCCCCCAACGGCACCCGCATCGAATGGGTGGATCTCGATCCGCCCATCGTCACGCCGCCCTTCGTCCCGGAATTCCTGATCGCCCGTCAGGCGCACGGGGCCGCCGGGGAGGGTCGGGCGGGAATGATATACCGCGATCTGATCCCGGGGCGCCTGGGCGGCCGCTACATCGCCTCGCACATCACTTTGCCGGGCGCCGGCCCGGTGGCCGACTGGGTGCATTATCACAAGGTCCGATTCCAGATGATCTTCTGCCGCCGGGGCTGGGCGCGGCTGGTGTATGAGGATCAGGGGCCAGCTTTCATGATGGCGGCGGGCGACTGCGTGCTGCAGCCGCCGCGCATCCGCCACCGGGTGCTGGAGAGCGGCGCCAGCTTCGAGGTGGTGGAGATCGGCTGCCCCGCCCTGCACGAGACCCTGGCCGATCACGCCATGTCCTTGCCCACCGCGCGGCGGCTGCCCGAGCGGGATTTCAGCGGCCAGAGGTTCCACCACGCCGTCGCGGCGAAGACGCCTTGGACGGCGGAGGGCGAGACCGGGTTCGAGCGCCGGGAGACGGGTATGGCGCGGGCCTCTGGCGGCCTGGCGGACGCATCGGTGCTGCGGCCAGGGGCGGCGCATGATCTCGCCGTCCCGCCGCATCACGGCGAACTGATGTTCGGCTTTCTGTTGAACGGCTCGGCGACGCTTGTGCGCTGCGGCGACCACCCCCTGACCTCCGGCGACGCCTTCGTCATTCCGCCGGACGAGGCCTGGGCGATCAAGGGCGCCAGCGACGATCTGGCCCTGCTGCGGGTGAGGGCCTGAAGGGCGTCGCGGCTCCGCCCCCCTATCTCACCATCGCCACGCCGCCTTGCCGATAAACCACGCCCCCTTTCATCACGAACTGGACGTGCTCCAGGGTGCGGATGTCGGCGAGGGGGTCGGCGTCGACGGCGATGATGTCGGCGAAGTTTCCCGGCGCTATGTCGCCCAGCCCCGCGCCGAGGGGACCCAGCACTTTGGCCGCCGTGGTGGTGGCGGCCTGGATGGCCTGCATGGGCGTCATGCCCCATTCCACCATCTTGGCGAACTGCCGGGCGTTGTCGCCGTGGGGATAGACGCCGGCGTCAGTGCCGAAGGTCATGGTCACCCCGGCCTTCACCGCCCGCCGGAAGGTCTCGCGCTGGGCGCGGCCGATGGAGCGCTCCTTCTCCAGGCTCTCGGGCAGCATGCCCACCTTGGCGCCTTCGCCGAGAATGAAATCATCGTTGTAGATGTCCATGTCGAACACCGCCCCGTGCGCCTTGGCCAGGGCGAAGCTCTCATCGTCGGCGAGGCTGGCGTGCTCAATGGTGTCCACCCCGGCGCGGATCGCGTCATTGATCCCGCTCGTGCCGTGCGCGTGGGCGGCGACCTTGAGGCCCAGCATGTGCGCCTCGTCCACCGCCGCCTTCATCTCCTCATAGGTGAGCTGCTGGGCGCCGACGCTGTCGC
>PKZM01000134.1:1043-3756 GCA_003133065.1 Acetobacteraceae bacterium | reverse complement strand
GGCAAGCAGATGGCGATCGATGCTGACATGAACGCCGGCGTGATCAATGAGAAGGTGGCCAGGCGGCGTCGGCGCGAGCTGGAGGAGGAGAGCGGGTTTTACGGCGCGATGGATGGCGCGGCGAAGTTCGTCCGCGGCGATGCGATCGCGGGGTTGTTGATTACGTCTATCAACATCGTGGGCGGGCTGGCGATCGGACTGATCCGGCATGGCATGGCGTTTTCGGATGCGGCGGATACGTTCACGACGCTGACGGTGGGTGATGGGCTGGTGACCCAGATCCCCGCCCTGCTGGTCTCCACGGCGGCGGGCATCGTGGTGACGAAGGGGGGTGTGGAGGGGCGCGCGGATACGGCGCTGGTGGCGCAGTTGGGCGGCGGGTACAAGCCCCTGGCGCTGGCCGGCGGGGCGGCTGCGGTGATGGCAACGATGCCTGGATTGCCGGCGCTGCCGTTTCTGGCGCTGGCCGCGCTGGCGGGGGGCGGGGCGTGGCTGCGCTACACGCATCCGGTGAAATCGCCCGAGGATGCGGTGGTGATGCCCTCGGCGCCGGCGGAGGCGCCGATTGCGGAGGCGATGCGGATCGACATGATCCGGGTGGAGCTGGGCTATGGTCTGCTGCCGCTGGCGGGCGGCGAAAATCCTAAGCTGACCGAGCAGATACGCGGGTTGCGGCGGGCAATCGCGGCGGAGCTGGGCTTCGTGCTGCCGCCGGTGCGTATCCAGGACAATTTGCAGCTACCGGCCGACAGTTACGTGATCCGCATCAAGGAGATCGATGCCGGGCGGGGCGAGCTGCGCCCGCTGTGCCTGCTGGCGATGGACCCGAAAGGCGGGGTGCCCAACATGCCGGGCGAGCGCACCACGGAGCCGGCCTTCGGGTTGCCGGCGCTGTGGATTGATCCTGCGAAGCGGGAGGAGGCGCTGGTGCGCGGCTGCACGGTGGTGGATCCGCCGAGCGTGCTGGCGACGCATCTGACCGAGCTGGTGCGCGAGACGATGGCTGAACTGCTCTCCTACGCCGAGACGCAGAAGCTGATCGATGATCTGCCGCGCGAACAGCAGAAGCTGGTGACGGATCTGATCCCGACCATGACATCGGTGGGCGGCGTGCAGCGGGTGTTGCAGGCGTTGCTGTCGGAGCGCGTATCGATCCGGGATCTGCCGACGATTTTGGAAGGGATTCATGAAGCCTGTGCGGGCAATGCGCGGGGGATCCAGGCGATGGTGGCAGTGGTGCGGGCGCGGCTGGCGCGGCAGATCAGCGATAGCCATACGGGGCAGGGTGGGGTGATCCCGCTTGTGACGCTGTCACCGGAATGGGAGACGGCGTTCGCGGAAAGCCTGGTGGGGCCGCCGGAGGAGCGGCAATTGGCGATGGCACCGAGCCGGCTGAGCGAATTCATGCGGCGCTTCCGCGATGTGTTCGATGCGCAGGCGGCCGAGTCGCCGGTATTGCTGACGAGCCCCGGGGTGCGGGTTGCGGTGAGGACGGTGGTGGAACGTCTGCGGCCGGCCACACCGGTGCTGGCGCAGACGGAGATTTCGCCGCGCGCGCGGATCAGGACGCTGGGGACGATTTGATCCGGGCTGGCGAGGCGGAAGGCAGGATTGAAACCGCGGATGACCACACATAGAGCATCATCCGACCACATGGGGTCACCTGTCGGATAAAGATGCTCGTCAAAACACATAGCTAGAGCATTTTCCGACCGGCTCACCTCAGTCAAAACGATCGGAAAATGCTCTAGGCGCGCTCGTCCGCGGCTTCAGATGCCGTGCGTCAGATTCGGCCGAGAACGAGGAGGATGATGACGATAACAAGGATCAGGCCGAGACCGCCGGAAGGGTAATAGCCCCAGCCGGCGCTATACGGCCAGGCGGGCAGGGCACCGAGAAGCAGCAGGATGAGGATGATGAGAAGAATGGTGCTCATGGGCAGATATCTCCGGATGCGGTGATGCATCCGGAACGTCCCCTCTTGCGAAAGGTTCTTTGGCCAATGCACGCCAGGGTGGGGCCGCCGCGCCGCGACCCTGTCCCACGCTGTGGTCGATGACGTGCGCATGCACCTCAGTTCAGGAAGCGCAGATTCTCCGTATGGCGCATCTCGCCCGGGGTAATCAGGCTGGCGGCGCCGACGCGGACGGAATGCAGCTTGCCATCCAACTGGCGGGACCAGAAATCGAGGAATTTGTGCAGCACCGGGAAACGGGGCGCGATATCGAGGTCTTGCCAGATGTAGCTCTGCAACAGGCGGGGATGGTCGGGCAGGTGGTAGAGGATCTCGGCGGTGGTGAGGCGATAACCTTCGATCTGCTGGGCGAGCTGCATGTGTGTCCTCGGCTTATGGGCGCTGGGGTTGGGCCGTGGGCGACTGTGTTCCTTCTGGCGGGGCCGGTCTCTTACGGGCCGGTTGCGCAGCATGGCGCATCGGATAGCGTCGTGGCAAAGAAAAAAGTTATGGTTAACAGCAAGTTAGCACTCGCCGTGGAAGAGTGCTGCTACCCCTTGACGTGGGCGGGTAGGTCTTCTATCTGCCTTGGCACTCGCCGCCGGGGAGTGCTAACAGCCCGCCCCGGGGCAGGGTTCAACCACGTAGATTAGGAGCGATCCGCATGGCGAAATTCCGTCCCTTGCATGACCGCGTCGTTGTTCGCCGGATTACGGCGGAAGAAAAGACGGCCGGCGGCATCATCATCCCCGACACCGC
>PKZM01000134.1:0-917 GCA_003133065.1 Acetobacteraceae bacterium | reverse complement strand
TTTTTCAAAAAAGAAGAATCTTTTTGTTTTCTTTTTTTCTGGGGAGTTTCTCATGGCTGCAAAGGAAGTCCGCTTCGGCGGTGACGCCCGTCAGCGCATGCTGCGTGGCGTGGACATTCTCGCTGACGCCGTCAAGGTGACGCTCGGCCCCAAGGGCCGCAACGTGGTGATCGACAAGTCCTTCGGTGCGCCGCGCATCACGAAGGATGGCGTGACGGTCGCCAAGGAAATCGAGCTGGCCGACAAGTTCGAGAATATGGGCGCGCAGATGGTGCGCGAGGTGGCGAGCAAGACCAACGATCTGGCCGGTGACGGCACCACCACCGCGACCGTGCTGGCCCAGGCCATCGTGCGCGAGGGTGCGAAGGCGGTGGCTGCCGGCATGAACCCGATGGATCTGAAGCGTGGTGTGGACCGCGCGGTGGAAGCCATCGTGACCGAGCTGAAGGCCAAGAGCCGCAAGATCACCAGCCAGGCCGAGACGGCGCAGGTTGGCACGATCAGCGCCAATGGCGAGGCCGAGATCGGCCGCATGATCAGCGAAGCGATGCAGAAGGTGGGCAACGAGGGTGTCATCACCGTCGAGGAAGCCAAGGGCATTCAGACCGAGCTGGATGTGGTTGAGGGCATGCAGTTCGACCGCGGCTATGTCAGCCCGTATTTCATTACAAATGCGGAGAAAATGGTCGCTGATCTCGATAGCCCCTATATCCTGATCCACGAGAAGAAGCTCTCCACGCTGCAGCCGCTGCTGCCGCTGCTGGAGGCGGTGGTGCAGAGCGGCCGGCCGCTGCTGATCGTGGCCGAGGATGTGGAAGGCGAGGCGCTGGCCACCCTGGTGGTGAACAAGCTGCGCGGCGGGCTGAAAATTGCCGCGGTGAAGGCGCCGGGCTTTGGCGATCGCCGCAAGGCGATGC
>PKZM01000168.1 GCA_003133065.1 Acetobacteraceae bacterium | reverse complement strand
GCAAGGCGCATCGGCTGAACCTGGCGTCACGCCCGTCTCCGATCCGGCGCGATGGCGAAAAGGCACCCCGCCGCCGGTTGCCGCGCCGGACTCATGGCCCCACCCTGCCCGCGCTCAGCGCCGCTCTGGCCCCCATGCCGGTGGTGGACCCCCCTGCCCCGCGTGTGGTGGAACGGCCGCAGCCGGCCTTGCGTGCCGTGCCGGCGCCGCGCCCGGGTGCGCGCGTTACCCCGTGCTGCTGGCCGATTGGCGANNNTGCCAGGTTTTGAAAGGCGCTCTTAGATCGTCCTTCAATACCTGCCCTGGCGGCCATCTGACTGGCCATGCCAGGTTTTGAAAGGCGCTGCTAACCCGGGGCGGCCTCGCCGGCGCGCAGCCGGGCGGCGAGCTGCACCAGCATCGCCGCGGTGGCGCCCCAGATGTCGTGCTCCGGGTGCGGCCACACCCAGTAGCCGCGTGACACGCCGCCGACCATGACGGCGCGGCGGCGCGGGGCTTGGGGGTCCAGCAGGACGGCGAGGGGCAGTTGAAACACCGCATCCACCTCGCTGGCGGAGGCGGCGGTGGCGAAACCCGGGCGCAGCAGTGCCAGCACGGGTGTTACGCGGTAGCCGGTGGTGGTGATGTGGTCGGCAAGCCGGCCCAGCAGCTCCACATGGCCGGGATCGAGGCCCACTTCCTCATGGGCCTCGCGCAGGGCGGCGGCTTCAGGGCTGGCATCGCCGGGGTCGATCCGGCCGCCGGGGAAACTCACCTGGCCGGAATGTTGCCGCAGATGGGCGGTGCGTTTGGTCAGCAGCACGCCGGGGGCCGGCCCGGCGGTGATGCCCACCAGCACGGCGGCGGGGATCAGGTGGCCGGGCGCGGCATGCAGCAACAGGTCGGCATCCGGGGTGGCAGCTTGCGGGTCGGGCCGGCGCAGGCGGCGGCGCAGTTCGGCGCCATCGATCAGGGTTTCTGTCACACCGTGTGCGGACACTGGTCACGGTCCGGTTGGATCAAAATGCCTCGCCGGTGACGAGATCGCCCAAGGGAAAAAATACGCCGCAGCTCCACACGCCAAGTTTCGGCTGGCCTTGCACGCAGCCGGGCACGGCCAGGGCCACCAGCTCGTAATAGACGGGGCGGGAGATGCGCGCTTCCAGCACATGGCCGCCTTGGCCGTCGCGGATATGAATATAGGGCACGGGTTCGCAGGTGAGCGCGTTATGGGCCACGCGCAGGGCGTGGTCGGGCCCGGCCGTGACCACCTGGTCCACGTTGGTGCGGAAAGAGAGGCACTGGTTGGTGCCGCTGCCGCAGCGGCGCCAATCCATCTCCACGGCGACCCAAGGGGTATCCTCCACCTGGATCCGGCCGCGCTCAACGGGGGTTTCCAGCCAGTAGGCGCCCTCGCCATCGCGGGTCAGCACGCTGGAAAACAGGCACACCAGTTCCTTGCGGCCGATCGGGCTGCCGCGGTACAGCCAGGTGCCGTCACGCTTCACCAGGAATGGCATATCGCCGCAGGTCTGCGCCGGGCGGGCGGGCGCGGCCGGGCGCGGGGGCGCCATCACGGCCTCCAACACATCGTCCGGCCCGTGCGCCCCGAGCGTCACGCGTTTGATCCCCGGTGCCCGTCATGACGACAACGGGCGCTTTGGCAATTCCTTGGCATGCCCCGCATATAGGGAGGCCGCACCGCGGTATGTAAGTATCCCGATCAGTGCCTGGCATGATAATCTGGCAGGCTTGCTGGTGCTGCCGGCGTGGTGTTTCCTCCGCGCCACAGCCCGGCCGGGCTGCCCGACGGATCGCTGGCTGGACGCGGGGATGGCACGGGTTGCAGAGTGCGCGCGTGGCTCCAGCTTCGTCTCACCTCAGTGCAGGGATTTCCGGTTGCAAGATACATTGATCGCCGATGCGGACCGCCTCGCCGCCGCAGTGGCCGCAGCCAGGGCCGAGATCGGCCGGGTGATTTTCGGACAGGAGCAGGTGGTCGAGCAGACCATGGTGGCTCTGCTGGCGGGCGGCCACGCGCTGCTGGTGGGCGTGCCCGGCCTGGGAAAAACGCTGCTGGTGGAAACGCTGGGCACGGTGCTGGGCCTGGATCGCCGGCGCGTGCAGTTCACGCCGGATCTGATGCCGGCCGATATCACGGGCAGCGAGGTGCTGGAGGAGGGCGAGGGTGGGCGGAGGTCCTTCCGGTTCGTGCCGGGGCCGATCTTCTGCCAGTTGCTGATGGCGGACGAGATCAACCGGGCCAGCCCGCGCACGCAATCAGCCCTGTTGCAGGCAATGCAGGAGCGGCGCGTGGCGGTCAGCGGCACCGACCATCCGCTGCCGCGCCCGTTCCATGTGCTGGCGACGCAGAACCCCATCGAGCAGGAGGGCACCTATCCGCTGCCGGAGGCGCAGCTCGACCGGTTTCTGCTGCAGGTGGAGATCGGCTATCCGGATGCCGCCTCCGAGCGGACGATGCTGATTGCCACCACCGGCGCCGACCAGGCGATTGCCAAGCCCATTCTGACCGCCGACGAGCTGATCCGGGCGCAGGCGCTGGTGCGGCTTGTGCCGGTGGGCGAGACGGTGGTGGATGCCATTCTGGCGCTGATTCGCGGCGCCCGGCCGGAGACGGCGCAGGATGAGGGCGTGAAGCGCCATGTGGCCTGGGGCCCCGGGCCACGCGCGGCGCAGGCGTTGATGCTGGCAGCCAGGGCCCGGGCACTGCTGGATGGACGGCTCTCCCCCAGCCTGGACGATGTGGCGGCGCTGGCGCAGCCGGTGATGCGGCATCGGATGGCGCTGGGCTTTTCCGCCCGCGCCGAGGGGGTGTCGCTCGCTTCGGTGATCGACCGGCTGGTGGCGCGGCTCGGATGAAGGAAGAAAGAAGTTCTTTTTTGAGAAAAAGAACCAAAAAACTTTTACGTATTGGCGCGCGCTGCCGGCGACTCAGCGACAGCACAGGCAAAAGTTTTTTGCTTCTTTTTTTCAAAAAAGAAGAGTCTTCCCTTGCGTGACGCCGCCGAGGCCCTCGCCGCCCGCCTGCCGCCCCTGATGGTCGCGGCCGAGCGCGTCGCCGCGACCGTGGCGCAAGGCGTTCACGGCCGGCGCCGGATCGGCACGGGCGATAGTTTCTGGCAGTTCCGCCCCTTCGTGACCGGCGACACGGCCGCGCGGATCGACTGGCGGCAATCGGCGAAATCCGATCGTGCCTTCGTGCGGGACATGGAGTGGGAGGCGGCGCAGACCGTGTGCCTGTGGCGCGATGCCTCGCCGAGCATGGCGTGGCGATCCTCGCGCGCCCTGCCGGAGAAGCGGGAGCGGGCGGAGCTGCTGCTGCTGGCGCTGGCATCGCTGCTGACGCGCGCCGGCGAGCAGTTGCGGCTGGTGGGCGTGCCGGGGCGGGTGTTTTCCGGGCGGATGGCGCTGGATGGTTTGACGCGCACCTTGCCGGCGGCGACCGAGGGTTTGCCGCCGGAGGCCTCGCTGCCGCGCCATGCCACCGCGGTGCTGTTCGGTGATTTCCTGGCCCCTCTGCCCGAGATCAAGGCGTGTCTTTCCCGCCTGTCCGGTATCCCGGTTCGGGGGCATGTTGTGATGGTGCTGGACCCGGCCGAGGCGGAATTGCCCTATGAGGGGCGGGTGAAGTTCCGTGGGCTGGAGGGGGAGGCGGAGTCCATCGTGCCGCGTGTGCAGGGTATACGCAGCGCCTATGCCGAGGCGATCGAGCAGCAGCGTGCCGGCCTTGCCGCCATCTGTGCCGCGGCCGGGTTCGGCTTGACGATCCACCATACCGATCATCCGCCTGAGGCGGCGTTGCTGGCATTGTGGCTGTCGCTGGACGCCAACACGGCGCGCACCCCCAGCCATGCCGCCATCGCGCGATGATTTTTGCCGCGCCGTGGGTTCTTGCCGCGCTGATTGCCCTGCCGGCGCTGTGGTGGCTGCTGCGCGCCACACCGCCGGCGCCGCGGGCGCAGAATTTCCCGGCCATCCGGCTGCTGAGCAATCTGCGCGCGAAGGAGGAAACCCCGGCTCGTACGCCATGGTGGCTGCTGGCCCTGCGGATCGGCGCGGCGGGGCTGGTGATCCTGGGCCTTGCCCGGCCCACCCTGACGAGCAGCCACATGCGCATCGCAGGCGCCGGCCCCGCACTGCTGGTGATCGATGACGGGTTTGCCGCGGGGCCGGATTTTGCCGCCCGCCTGACGGCGGCGGGCGCCGTGCTGGACCGGCTTGAGCGTGCCCGCCGCCCCGTGAGCCTGCTGACGACCGCGCCGGGGCTCGATGGCGAAAAACCGGTGCCCACGCCGGTGATGCCGGCACCACAGCTTCGCCCGCTGCTGGCGGCGCTGCGGGCCAAGCCCTGGCCCACGGATCGCGCAGCGGCGGCCGCGGCGATCCGTGCCACCGGCGACGGGCCGGTTTTCTATATTTCGGACGGGCTGGCGGGGCCTGACGATGCCATGTTCGGGCGGGCACTCGCCAGCCACGGGCGCATCACCACGCTGACCGGCGATCTGCCGATCCGCCTGCTCCGCGCATCGGCGACGCCGGCCCATTTGACCGCGCAGCTGCGCGCGACGCCGGCACGCGGGCCGCGCACGGACTTCGTTCTGGCGGAAACCACCGATGCACGGGTGCTTTCCCGCACGCCATTGCTGATGCCGGCCGGTGACACCGCGGCCGAGGTGGCGATCCCGCTGCCGCCGGAGCTGCGCAACCAGTTGGGCGATCTGCGGCTTTCGGCATCGCCAGGGGCGGGCACGGTATTCCTGCTGGATGAGGCCGCGCGCCGAAGGCCCGTGGGCCTGGTGGGCGGCGGCAGCGGCGCGGAGACGCCGCTGCTGGGCGATCTGTTCTACCTGGAGCGCGCGCTGGGCCCCACCACGGAGCTGCGGCGCGGCACGGTGGCGGAGCTTCTCGACCGCCCGCTCTCCATGCTGGTGGATACCGCCGACACTTTATCCGATGCCGACGCCGCCAAGCTTACCGACTGGGTGCGCCATGGCGGCCTGCTGCTGCGCTTTGCCAGCCCCGGGCTCGCACAGACTGACGAAACCGCCGCCCCCGATACCCTGCTCCCGGCGCGGCTGTTACAAGGTGACCGCCAACTCGGGGGGGCGATGTCGTGGACGCAGCCCGCGCATCTGGCGCCGTTTCCGGAAGATTCGCCTTTCGCGGGGCTGAAAATCCCGGCCGAAGTCACGGTCAGCCGGCAGGTGCTGGCCGATCCGGCAGGTGCGCCGCCGCAAGCCACCTGGGCGCGTCTGGCCGACGGTACGCCGCTGGTGACCGCCGCGCGCCTGGGTGCCGGCGAGCTGGTGCTGTTCCATGTGACCGGCAATGCGGACTGGTCCAACCTGCCGCTCTCCGGCCTGTTCGTGGGCATGTTGAACCGCCTGGTGCAGCGCTCCGCCGGCGTGGCGGTGAGCGATGATGCGCGGCTGCTGCCGCCTGCCCTGTCGCTGGACGGCGAGGGCGTGCTGGGCCCGCCGCCGGCCGCCGCGCG
>PKZM01000053.1 GCA_003133065.1 Acetobacteraceae bacterium | reverse complement strand
ACATTTGAATGTTTGCGATTTGTATGATCACGTCGGGATTTTTATCATTATTTCTTTATAATAACTTTGTTATTCCAACACCCCTCGATTAAACGTACTATAAACCCAAAATCGACACATCATCTCCANNCCGCCGCACCCATGGCAAACGGGGGTGGTGGGCTGAAGCCCACCCTACGTGCTGGGCGGATTTTGTGCCGTGCGGGCGGCCCGGCTATGGTGGGCCCATGGCACGCCCCATCATCAGCCGGCTCGACCGGTATATCCTGCGCCAACTGATCACCGCGCTGGTGGCGGTGACCACGGCGCTGGTGGCGCTGATCTGGCTGACGCAGTCGCTGCGGTTCGTGGAGCTGGTGGTCAATCGCGGGCTGAGCATGCGGGTGTTCGTGCAACTGACCGGGCTGCTGATCCCGAATTTCATCGCGGTGATCCTGCCGATCACCACCTTCGTGGTGGTGCAGTTCGTGTATCAGCGGCTTTCGGGGGACCGGGAGCTGACGGTGATGCGGGGCGCGGGGTTGAGCCAATGGGCCCTGGCGCGGCCGGCGGTGATGCTGGGGCTGATCGCGATGGCGGCCAGCTTCGCGCTGAACCTGTGGATCGTGCCGGCGAGTTCCACCGCGTTCAAGGAATACCAGTTCGAGCTGCGCAACAAGGTGGCGGCGTTTTTGCTGCAGGAGGGCGTGTTCACGGCCATATCCGACCAACTGACGGTGTATGTGCGGGCGCGCGATACCGATGGCACGCTGCACGGCATCATGGTGGAAGACGACCGGCAGGCCAACACACGCGCCACCATCCTGGCCGAAAGCGGCCGCCTGGTGGCCGAGGGCGATACGCCGCGCGTGGTGCTGGAGAACGGATCGCGCGAGGAAATCGATGCCAAGACCGGGCGGCTGGACGTGCTGACCTTCGCGCAGGATACGGTGGATCTGAACAGCGGCCATGGCGAGGACGCGCAGCGCGCGCGCGATGACGACGAGATGTCGATGTCCGAATTGCTGCACCCGAACCCGGCCACGACCCAGGCGCGCGACGTGGGCAAGTTTATCGTGGAAGCCAACCGGCGGCTGACGCAGCCGCTGACCACGCTGGGCTTCACCATGCTCGCCCTGCTGTCGGTTCTGGCCGGCAGTTTCCGGCGTGCGGGCAGCCTGATGCGGCCGCTGGCCAGCGTGCTGGGGATGGTGGCGCTGCTGGCGGTGGGGCTGGCGGCGCAGTCGGTGGCGACGCGCCATACCAGCCTGGTGCCGCTGATCTGGGTGCAGGCGATCCTGCCGGGGGCGGCCTGCGCCTGGGTGTTGCTGGCGCCCGGGGGGCTGGGCGTGCCGGGCCGGATGGGGCCGCGCGGACGGCGCATGCTGCCGCCGGCAGCGGCCTGACGCACAGGCGCGGCAGGAACAGATCATGGGTTTTGCCCTCACCCTTTCGCTCTACATCGCGCGGCAGTTCATGTTCGCGGCACTTTCCATGCTGGCGGCGTTGTCGCTGCTGGTGATGCTGTTCGATTTCATCGAGCTGCTGCGGCGTGCCTCGCTGCACCCGGAGGTGAGCTTCGGCCTGGTGGTGGGCATGGCCCTGCTGAAGCTGCCCTACTGGATGCTGCAGATCATGCCGTTCGCGGTGCTGATCGGCGGGATCATCGCCTTCTGGCGGCTGACGCGATCGTCCGAGCTGATCGTGGCGCGGGCGTCGGGCGTGTCGGCCTGGCAGTTCCTCTCGGTGCCGGTGGCCAGCGCCATCCTGCTGGGTTTTGCCGGCATGGCGGCGATCTCGCCGCTCTCCTCGGTGATGTTCGCGCGCGCCGAGGCGCTGGACAATATCCACCTGCGCCAGACCGGCGGGCCGCTGGCGCTGAGCGGCGGGCAGTTGTGGCTGCGGCAGGCGGACCATGGGATCGATCCGCAAGGTGTGGCTATCCTGCATGCGCGCGGCGTGGAGATGAAGGGCAAGGTGGTGGAGGTGAGCGACCTCAGCGTGTTCCGGCTGGACGCGACGGACCACCTGCTGCTGCGCGTGGAAGCCGCCAACGGCCGCCTGGTGCATGGGGCGTGGAAGATGGAAAATGCCCGCACCATGACGCCGGACCACCTGCCCGTGCAGGTGGGCACGATGATGCTGCCGACCGACCTGACGGCGCACCGGGTGCAGGAGAGTTTTCAGTCGCCGGAGACGCTGTCGGTATGGGCGCTGCCGGGGTTCATCCGGCTGCTGGATGCCTCCGGCTTCTCGTCGGTGCGGCATAGGCTGCATTTTCAGGCACTGCTCGCCCTGCCGTTACTCTGCGGCACGATGGCGCTGGTTGCGGCCGGCTTCTCCATGCGCCAGACACGCAGGGGCGGGGTGGCCCGCATGGTCGGGTCCGGGGTCGCGGCGGGGTTTACATTGTTCACAGTCAGCAAAGTGGCCGAGGAATTCGGCCAGTCCGGCGCACTGCCCCCCGTTCTGGCCGCCTGGGCGCCGGCCGCCGCCGGCCTGATGCTGGCCGTGGCGTTGCTTCTGCACCTGGAAGACGGCTAGTGCCCCAGCCAACAGGTGAAANNTTGCTCGCCGGATGGGTGGCGGTGCCGGTGGCGGCACAGGCGCAGTATCGGGCGCCGGCGCAGCATTTTCCGACGGTGCAGAGCAACGGGCAGCAACTGACGGGGCAACAGCCCGTCACGTTCCAGGCCGATAGCGTGACATACGACAAGGCCAACGGGCTGATCACCGCGGATGGCCACGTGGAGGCCTGGCAGAACGATCATATCCTGCGGGCGGACCGCGTGACGTTCGATCGCAATACCAACGTGGCGGCGGCCTACGGGCACGTGGTGATCGTGGAGCCGGATGGGCAGGTGCTGTTCGCCGACTACGCGGAACTGACCGAAGGCATGCGCAACGGCGTGATGACGGCGATGCGGGCCATCATGGCGCAGAATGCCAAGCTGGCGGCCAATGGCGCGCGGCGGACGGAAGGCAAGCTCAATGTCCTGAGCCGGGGCGTGTACTCCACCTGCGATGTGTGCGCCAAACACCCCGATCTGGCGCCGCTATGGGAGATCAGGGCCAACACGATCACCCAGGACCTGGAACACGAGCGGCTGGAATACAAGGATGCCACGCTGGATCTGTATGGGTTTCCGGTGGTGTGGCTGCCATATTTTTCCAACGCCGATCCTGCCTCCAAGCGCGAAAGCGGGCTGCTGACCCCCAGCGTGGGCGCAACCGATGAATATCTGGGCAGCTTCCTGCGGCTGCCCTACTACCTGGTGATCGATGGCCAGTCCGATGTGACGCTGACGGGCACGATCGGCACGCTGCAAGGCCCGCAGTTGGAGGCGCTGTACAACCGCGCCTTCAATAACGGCGTGCTGAAACTGGACGGTGCGGTGGCATATGACGAAGGGGGAGCGGCGGGATATTTCTTCGGCAAGGGGCTGTTCAACTTCAACGATACCTGGCGCTACGGGTTCGACATCAACCTGGCCAGTTCCGTGGATTACATGCGGGATTTCCAGGTGCCGGGCTATGGCGCGAATATCCTGGGCAGCGACATCTATATCGAGGGTTTCGGCGTGGGGTCGTATGCGCGGCTGGATGTGCGCACCTACCAGGGGCTGAACAGCACGATCAACCAGAGCCTGCTGCCCTATGTTCTGCCGCGCTACGAATACGGCTTCGTCAGCGAGCCGGACTGGCTGGGCGGCCACTGGAGCTTCGATACGCTGGATTACAACCTGTTGCGCGATGTGGGCACCAACGACCAGGAATTTGGCGCCAAGCTGCGATGGGACCGGCCGTTCGCGGGCGCTTTGGGCACACGCTGGCTGTTCAGCATGGAGGCGATCGGCAATGTGTGGAACGCGAATTTCGCCGATGGACAGCCGAATTATCTGCATGACGACGTGACCAGCGGCGTGCATGGGCAGGGGCAGGTGGCGCTGAAGATGAACTGGCCGTTCCTGCGCGATGCGGGGTCCTTGGGCAACCAGATCATCGAGCCGATCGTGCAGGTGATCGCCGCCCCGCAAAGCGGCAACAGCCTGCATGACAACATCCCCAACGAAGACAGCCTGGATTACGAATTCACCGATGCGACCTTGTTCGAGCTGAACCGCTTCGGCGGCTACAACCGCTATGATGGCGGCGTGCGGGCCAATTTCGCGCTGCGGGGTGAATGGAATTTCCTGGGTGGCCAGAAGCTGGAAGGCCTGGTCGGCGCATCCTGGGAGCAGCATATCGACGAAAACCAGTTCCCCGAGTTCCAGCCCTGGAACGGTTTCGAACGGGGCAGCCATCTTTCCGACATCGTCGGCCGCGTGAGCTTCGTTCCCAACAAATGGATTGATTTCACGGCCCGGGCCCGGGTGGACCACGACAATGGGGATCTCAAGTTCGCCGATGCGATCACCAGCTTCGGCCAGCCGATCCTGCGGCTGAATTTCGGCTACATCTACAGCGCCAATAATCCGTATTATGAATATTTGCAGAACTACACGGTGCCCTCGCTGTTCTCCGCAAACGACATCGCCGCGGATTTCTACACCCCGCGCCAGGAGGTGACGGCGAATGCCTCCACCCATTTCGGCAAATGGACGCTCAACGCCGGTGCCCGGCGCGACCTTCAGACCGGCCAGATGGTGACCGCCGGCGGCGACATCAAATGGGAGAACGAGTGCCTGATTTTCGACCTGTATGCCAACCGCCGCTTCACCTCCATCGCCGGCGACAACGGCGATACCACGATCCTGTTCACGATTGTCCTCAAAACCGTGGGTGCATTTGGCATCGACGGCTGAAGTCGGCTATCAGTCGCCGGTTCGTCGGGGAGATGGACAAGACTGGTTCGAAAATGTGAGAGGCCATGGGATGCGTCGCGCTGTAGTTGCCATATTGCTGACCGCCGCGCCGCTGGCCTCGGCCTGGCCGGCCACCGCCTCCAAGCCGGCGGCCGCCGCGGCGCAGACCATGCCCAGTGCGGCCTCCGACGACATCGTGGCGGTGGTCAACGGCGAGGTGATCACCCGCGCCGAGGTGGACAACCGCGCACGGCTGTTCGCGCTGACCACCGGGCAGGATATCGCGCCGGAGACGCTGAAGCTGCTGCGGCCGCAAATTACCCGCCAGCTGATCGACGACCGGCTGCGCATGCAGGAAATCCAGCGGCGCAAGATCGAGGTGCCCGACATCGACGTGGCACACGCGATTGCCGATATCGAACGCCGCAATCACCTGCCCGCCGGCGGCTTGCAGGCGAAACTGACCGGCCAGGGGGTTTCGCCCTCGACCCTGATTTCGCAGATCCGTACCCAGCTCGGCTGGACGCGCGTGCTGCGGCAGGAGCTTTCGGAGCGCGGGCGGATCACGCCGGGCGAGATTGCCGAGCAGGAGAAGATATTCAAGCGGCAGACCGGGCAGCCGCAGTACAGGGTGGGCGAGATCTTCGTGGCCGCCGAGGATCCCTCGCGGCTGAACGATGCGCGCAAATTCGCCGATACGGTGATCAAGCAGCTGCGGGCCGGCGCCCCGTTCGGGATCGTGGCGGCCGAGTTCAGCCAGAGCCAGACGGCGCTGGAGGGTGGTTCACTGGGCTGGGTGCGGGCGGATCAGCTTGATCCGCCGGTGGCCGCCCTGGTGGCGCAGATGCCGGCCGGCGCGATCAGCAATCCGGTGAAGGTGGCCGGCGGTTTCGATGTGGTGACGCTGGAGGAAAAGCGCACGGTGGGGTCCGATCTGGCCACGGTGCTGAGCCTGCGGCAGGCGTTTTTCCCGTTCAGCACGCCGCTCGATCCGGCGAACCCGACGGAGCAGCAGAAGAAGGCCCTGGCCGAAGGGACCGAACTGTCGAAATCGGCACATTCCTGCGACGCCGTGGAGGCCGCAAACAAGGCGGCGGGCAGCGTGCGCGCCGCCGATCCAGGCCAGGTGCGGCTGGATCACCTCAACGGGCCAATGCAGCAATTGCTCGGGCCGCTGGCGGTTGGGCAGGCGACCAAGGCGCTGGTGACCAATGACGGCATCCTGGTGGTGATGGTGTGCGCCCGCGAGCAGAAGAACCTGGCCGCGATGACGCGCGAGGATATCGCCAATCAGTTGCTGGAGGAGCGGGTGGAGCTGGCGTCGCGTCAGTTGCAGCAGGATCTGAAGCGGCGGGCGTTGATCGATATGAGGAGCTAGGAAGGCCTTCTTTTTTGAAAAAAAGAAGCAAAAAACTTTTTTCCTTTGGACCCGACATCGGCGGCTCGGTACGCACCTCAACAGGCAAAAGTTTTTTGCTTCTTTTTTTCAAAAAAGAAGTGCTTTCTTCCTTCCTACCCCCCCCCAAACAACCTGGCGACCAAGCTCCTCTTCACCGGTTCCTGCGTCAGCTCCGGCGGCAGAATGGGGCGCAGCGGCGGCGGGGGCATCGTTTCCGGCATGGAGGAGAACGGACTCTCCTCGATGCCGGCCAGGGTGCGCGTGGTGGGCAGCATGCGCGGCAGAACTTCGATCAATTCCTGCACGGGCGGCAGCGGGGTATAGCGGTTCGTGGGCGGGGAAGCGGGCGGTGGCGCGGCATCTGCTTCAAGGCCGCGCAGGTCGTAGGGCAGCTCCACGTAGCTCTGTGGCTCGGGCACCAGCGCGACTTCCGTGGAAGCCGGCGGCTCGGGCGGTGCGGGATCCTCGCGCGCTGACGCGGGCCGGGCGGGCGGGCTGTAGCGGCTGAGCGCTGTCGTCGTGGTCTGGGCCGGCGCCGGCGGGTTGAAGGCGGTGACCAGGTTTGTTTCGGTGCGCGCGGTGGGGAAACGAAGGCCCAGGCCGTCCGGCGCAAAGCGGGCCTCGGGCACGGGCTGGCCGGGCTGAGGGGACGGGAGTGGCGGCGGCGGCGGCGGCACATATTGAGGCGGCGCGTTTGGCGCGGCCAGGACCAGCGGCGCGCTCTTGGCGGCGTCGGCCAAGGCCCGCTCGGCGTCCTCCAGCGCGCGCTGGCCGGCGCGGGAGCCGGGAGAGACCTCCAGCGCCTGGCGCAACAGCGGAATGGCTTCGGCCGGGCTGCTTTCGGCCAGTGCCATGCCGACATGGAGGTTCTCGTTCCATTCGTAGCGCAGATAGCGGCGGCAATATTGGGCGAAGGTGAACAGCCCTTCGTCCAGAACCGGGTAGCGGTGATCGGGCCGCGGCGCCTGCATGGCGAAATGCCGCAGCACGCCGGGGTGGATGGGCATGGCGCCGGGCAGAAAGGGCGCTTCCAGCAGGGTCTCGCCAACGCTGGCGCTATAGCCCATGCGGCTGAATACCGCGGCGGCAAGGTGCCTGAACAGCGGCAGGCGCAGGCGATCGAAGGTGGCGAACAGGTTGAGGCTGCGGAACTCCTGGTCGACGAAATAGGCCAGATCGAAGCCGGTGCGCCGGTCCAGCTCGGCCTGGGTTTCCAGGCGGCGGGTGAGCCGGCCATCCAGATCGGCGACGGCGGCGATGTCCAGGGCCAGGTAACGGCTGATCGCCTCATCCTCCGGCACGGCTTGCTGGATCATGGAGTCGAGGAAGCTATCGCCGAAGCTGGCCGGATAGGGGCCATCCTTCAGCGCCGGGATCGAGCTGTTGCGCGGATGCGGCCGGCCGGCGAAAGGCCACAGGAAATCCCCCAGGATCACCGGCACGCTGAGGCGTTCAGCACTGGCGGGCACCAGGCTGTCCGGCACGGTGGACCCGGCCTCGGTGATGTCGGTGACCAGCACATCGGCGGCAGCGACCACGCGATGCGCCGCGTCTCTGCTCATCGCCTCGCCGGGAATGAAGAACACGTCCTCGTCACGATCGGCCGCAACATCCAGCCGATATGCCTTAGCCAGTGCCTTCGCCTGGACACCGCCGGCAAAGACGACCCGTTTGCCCATCCTGTTCCTCGTGGTACTGGGCGAGTTTTGGTCACTCGCACCCAAAATATCAATCGTCGCCTCGGGCGGCGGGACCCCGCACCGGTCAATGGGTTAGCTTTTGGAACAGAGTCGATTCAACAGCTTTGACCGGAAAATGGGGTTAAAAGAAAGAAAATGTTTCTTTTTTTAAAAAAATTACTCAAGAACGGCGGTCTCTCAAACCGTCGGGGCCGCTATCGTGGTCCCGGCTGGACCCATGACCCGACCAGGACGATGGCGATGATCAGCAGCACATCGCCCGCGAGCACGCGCGCGCCGAGCCAGGCATGGCCGGCCAGCCACAGCACTGCCGCCGCGGCGGTGCCCCCGCCACTCAGCACGAACAGGATCAGGCGCAGGGCCGACCGGCCGCGTGGCCGCCGCTCGCGTGCGCAGACAGCTTGGTGCGGCGTGGTGCCCAAGCGGCGCTCCGGGTCAGGGACTGCATCGGGCGCTTCGGGACCAGCTTGGGCAGGCCCCATTTCATTGTGGTTGCGATCGGTGAGGCGGCCGTTTGACCCACGTTCGGGTGGCATTGTTGTCGATCTCGTTGTTCTGCTCACCCTCTGCCACCACCCGATTTGACAGGCGGCAGGGCTGGCCGGAACATGCGCCCTTTGCTGCACCACCGCCAGAGATGGACGGTGGTCTTTGTGTTAAGGGGCCGCCAGATCTCATGATGCCTTCCCTGATGCCGACCTATGCCCGTGAAAACCTCGCCTTCGCGCGTGGCGAGGGCGCCTGGCTGATCACGGAAGACGGGCGACGTTATCTGGATTTCGGCGCTGGTATCGCGGTGAGTTCGCTCGGGCATGGGCATCCGCATCTGGTGGCGGCCATCGCCGGGCAGGCCGCGCGCGTGATGCATGTATCGAATCTGTATCGCGTGCCGGAGGCGGAACGGTTGGCGGAACGGCTGGTGGCGGCGACGTTTGCCGACAGCGTGTTCTTCTGCAATTCCGGCGCCGAGGCCAATGAGGGCATGGTGAAGATGGTGCGCCGCGCCATGGCAAAAACCGGCCGGCCGGAACGCACGCGCATGATCTGCTTTGAGGGTGCGTTCCACGGCCGCACGCTGGCGATGCTGTCGGCCACCGGCAACCCGAAATACCTCGATGGCTTCGGGCCGCCGGTGGATGGATTCGACCATGTGCCCTTCGGCAACATGAACGCGGTGCGCGATGCGATCACGCCGCAGACGGCCGGTATTCTGGTGGAACCGATCCAGGGCGAAGGCGGCGTGCGCGAGGCGCCGGTGAACTTCCTGCGCGATCTGCGCGCCGCCTGCGACGAATGGGGCATTCTGCTGGCGCTGGACGAGGTGCAATGCGGCATGGGGCGCACCGGCACGCTGTTCGCCTATCAGCAATCGGGGATCGAGCCGGATGTGCTCTCGGCCGCCAAGGGGATCGCCGGCGGATTCCCCATGGGGGCGATCCTGGCGCGCGAGAGCGTGGCGAAATACCTGACCGCCGGCACCCACGGCACCACATTCGGCGGCAATCCACTGGCCGCGGCGGGCGCCAATGCCGTGCTGGATGTGATGCTGGAGCCGGGGTTTTTCGACCACGTGCTGGCGCGCGGCGCGCAGTTGAAGGCGGGGCTGGCGGCGCTGGCGCATGAGATGCCGGATCTTTTCGAGGGCGTGCGCGGGCGCGGCCTGATGCTGGGCCTGAAATGCGTGGTGCCCAACACCGCATTCCAGGCGGCGTGCGTGGAGGAAGGCGTGCTGACGATCGCGGCGGGCGAGAACGTGCTGCGGATCGTGCCGCCGCTGGTGGTGAGTGAGGCGGACGTGTCCGACGGGCTGGCACGCATCCGCCGTGCGGCGCTTCGCCATCACGTGCCGGACACGGTTCTGCGGGCGGCGGGTGCACGGTGAGGCAGCACTCCACGCTGGGCGCGCAGCCGGCGGCGGCGGCGCCGCGCCACTTTCTGGAACTGGCCGATTTCGACCTGACCACGCTGCGGCACATTCTGAGCCTGGCGGCGGGGTACAAGCGCGGCGCGCGAGCGCCGGCGGCGCTGGCCGGCAAGACTCTGGCGCTGCTGTTCGAGAAGCCCTCCACGCGGACACGCGTGAGTTTTGAGGTGGCGATGCGCGAACTCGGCGGGCATTGCACCGTATTGACCGACCGGGACATGCAGCTCGGCCGCGGCGAGACGATTGCCGATACCGCGCGCGTTCTCAGCCGCTATGTGGATGCGATCATGCTGCGCACGGACCGGGTGAGCAAGCTGGAGGAGCTGGCGCAATACGCGACCGTGCCGGTGATCAACGGACTGACGGAGGCGAGCCATCCTTGCCAGTTGCTGGCCGACATCATGACGTTCGAAGAGCATCGCGGGCCGATCGGCGGGCAGACGATCGCCTGGTGCGGCGATGGCAACAACGTGGCCCGCACCTGGGTGCAGGCGGCGGTGCGGTTCAAGTTTGCGCTGCGACTGGCGGCACCGGAGAGCTGCGAGATCCCGCGCTACCTGGTGGACTGGGCGCACCGCGAGGGCGGCGACGTGACCGTGACGCGCGACCCGGAGGAGGCGGTGCGGGACGCGCGTGCCGTGGTGACGGATTGCTGGATGAGCATGGCCGACGATCCCAGCCGCACCAGCCACCTGGCTTTGGCGCCCTACCAGGTGACGACCGCGCTGATGGCGCAGGCGGCGCCGGACGCGCTGTTCATGCACTGCCTGCCCGCCCATCGCGGCGAGGAAGTGCAGGCGGAGGTGATCGACGGCCCCCAATCCGTAGTATTCGACGAAGCCGAAAACCGCCTCCATGCCCAAAAAGGCGTGCTCGCCTGGGCCTTGTCTTAATGAATAAAAGTTCTTTGCTTCTTTCTTTCAAGAAAGAAGAGTCTTTCTTCTTTTTTCCGCTGCGCGGGGCCTTCTTTTTTGAAAAAAAGAAGCAAAAAACTTTTGCCTGTTGGTTCTCGACTCCATGACGGACGTATCGCGGTGCGGCGTGGTGGACCTTGGGTCCAACTCCGTGCGGCTTGTTATATTTGAGGGGATTGGGCGCAATCCGGTTGCGATTTTTAACGAGAAGGCGGTGCTGCGGCTGGGGCGGGGATTGCAGCAGACGGGCAAGCTGAACGAGGAAGGTGTGGCCCAGGCGCTGATGGTGATGGCGCGCTATGCGGCGATCGCCCGCGCCATGCGCGCCGATCCGTTCGAAGTGCTGGCCACCGCGGCGGTGCGGGATGCGCAGAACGGGCCAGGCTTTGTGGCGACGTTGCAGAAAACCATGCCCGATACGCCGATCCGGGTGCTGAGCGGCGAACAGGAGGCCAATTTCTCCGCCGCCGGCCTGATGTGCGGAATCCCCGCAGCGGAAGGCATTCTTGCCGATATCGGCGGCGGTTCGCTGGAGGTGGTGCATCTGCGGGGCGGTGAGGTTTGCGCCGCCCAGACGCTGCCGCTGGGCGTGATACGCCTATCCGACCGCGCCGCCGGCGATGTGGTCCGGGCGCGGGCGATCGCCGAGGAAGCGATGGAGAGCGTGCCGTGGCTGGCGGAGGGCGCCGGCCGGGATTTGTACCTGGTGGGCGGCGCATGGCGGGCGCTGGCGCGCATTCATATGGAGCAGACGGGATATCCTCTGACGATCGTGCACCATTATACGGTGGGCAAGGAGGAAGCGCGGGATCTGGCCGGGGTGATCGGCTCCGCCAGCCGGCGCGCGCTGGAGCGGCTGCCGGGTGTGTCGCGCCGCCGGGTGGACGACATGCCGTTTGCTGCGGTGGTGCTGCGGCGGCTGCTGCGCGCGACGGGAGCGCGGCGCGTGGTGTTTTCCGCCAATGGCTTGCGCGAGGGCTGGTTCATGCAGCACGTGCCGGCGGCGGCGCGGGCGCAGGACCCGGTGCTGGCCGCGGCGCGCGACCTGGCCGTGCGCTATGGCCGCACGCCGGCGCTGCCGCCGGCATTGGTGGCCTGGACGGCGCCGTTATTTGGCGAGGAGGGCGCGGAGGCCACGCGGCTGCGCGAGGCGGCGTGCTGGATGAGCGATATCGGCAGCCAGGACCATCCGGAATATCGCTCGGAACAAACGTTTTTCCGGGTGCTGCGGCTACCGGGCATTGCGCTGGATCATCATGCGCGGGCGTTTCTGGCGCTGACACTGGCGCAGCGTTACGAGGCCGAGCCGGATATGGCCTATCTGAATGCCGCGCGCATGCTGCTGGATATGAGCACGCTGCGGCGGGCGGAGATTTTGGGCACGGCGTTGCGGCTGGCCTACACGCTGTCAGGCGGGACGGTGGAGTTGCTGGCATGTACATCGCTGAGCCGGGAGGGGTCGCGCCTGGTGCTTCGCCTGGCGGAGGGGCGAGGTGTTTTCGCCGGCGAGAGTATTACGCGGCGGTTGGAGCGGCTGGCGCAGGCGATGGGGGTGGAGGGCGTGACGGAGCTGGAGTAGGTCGGCGGCGCGCCCCATGACCCCACCCAGGACCAAAAGTTTTTTGCTTCTTTTTTTAAAAAAAGAAGCGCTTGCCTTCTTTTAGTCCGCAACCCTCCCCGAGCGAATGGCCGGCGATGCTCTCCGGATTGCGTGCGCTATAGCCGGGCCGGCAGAGCCGTCTGGCCCAGCACCCAGCCCTCCCATTGCCGGATCGCGGGGTGTTCGGGCGCTGTGTCGGGCCGTTGCCCGATCACCACGCTGAGCACGCATAGCGCGCCCAGCAGGCAATCGATCTGGTCTTCGCCGGCCGTGCTGTGGCCGAACCCCGCATGGATGGCGGCCAGCGCCGGCGCGTCCGCCTGCACGCCCAGCCTGGCCATGGCGTGCAGAATGGCGGGGGCATAGGCGGCGCGATCGGTCTGCCGCCGCTTGCTGCCGGCCGCGCGCAGGCCCAATTGGCGCAGCGCTTCGGCGGGGTATGTCTCCGCGACCGCGATACCGCCTTGCGCCACCAGGTGCCGGAATGGCCCCGCGAACGGCCACAGAAGCGGCGGGTCCGGCCTATGCAACGCAGGGATCAGCAGCTCCCCCCAGGCGGAGATGGCCGCCTTGCCGGACTGGTTGGCGCCCAGCGTCCAGAACAGCGGGGCGCCCGCCGGCCGCTCACCTGTGGCGCGATCGCAGGCGCGGCACAGGGCATCGGCGTCCGGCAGGCCCAGTGCCTGGGCGTGGGCGTGGCGCGTCATGCCGGCGATGCCGCGGGCCGGGTAGAAGGGGCGGGCGGGTGAGGTTTCCGCCAGCGTGGCGGCCACGTTAAGAAAGTTGGGGTCGTCGCCCAGGGCGGCGAGGAAGGCGGGGAAATCGGCTTGGCTGGCGTAGCGCGCGGCGTAGGCGCGCGGCAGCCCGATGGGGCAGTCGATACCCAGCGCCACCGATCCGGCGGCGGATTGGTCGCGCAGGCGGGCGAACAGGGTTTGCGGCGGGCCGACCGGTTCGGGCGCCGCCATGCGCCAGATGGGGCCATCGGGGCGGATGATCGTCATCCAGCGTTTGGGCGCGTGCTTGCTCCAGTCCGCGTGGACGATGAGGGGGCTCAGAGGGGTTTGTGGGCCTTTTCCAGCCAGCGCGCGAAGAAGCCGGGCGGCTTGGCGGGTTTCACCTCGGCCGCGCGGCGGGCCTGTGCCTCGGCGCGGGCGGCCTCGGCCGTTTGGCGGTCTTTCTGCGCGAGCCATTTCTCCAGCGACATGCCGGCGCGTGCGGCACGTTTGGCTTCATAGGCGCGTTGGCCTTCAGTGAGGTTTCGGGTTTGCTTAGGCATGGCCTATCCATACGCATCGTGGGGTGTCCGTGTGAAGGGGCCCTGCGCTGCCGGCGAGGCACACCCCAAGAGACAAAAGTTTTTTGCTTCTTTTTTTCAAAAAAGAAGGCCTTTCTTTTCATGCCGTGTTCGCCAACCCCACGACGATCTCGCTCAGCAACGTTTGGGCCGCGAAGGTGAGCGTGCGGTCCGGTGTGCGGCATAGTTCCAGGGCCGTTTCGATGGCGCTATCCTCCGCCAGATCCACCGCCACGAGCAGGCCGGAGGCAATTTCCCGCGCGCAGCATAGCGGCGGCAGAACCAGGGCCGCCGCGCCGCGGATCGCCAGCTCCTTTTGCAAATCCAGCGATCCGGTCACGAACACCGGGTCCAGCCGCACGCAAGCTGCTTTGGCCATGCGTTCCAGCTTCCGGCGCACGCCGAACGCCGTATCCGGGATCGCCAGCGCCTGGCTGCACAGTGTCTTCATGGAAACGCAGGCAAGCCGCGCCAGGGGATGGCCTGGGCTTACGATCATTGCATGGCGCATCTGGCTGCTGTGGCAGATGGCAATTTTGGCGCGGCCATCGTCCTGCGGCGGAAAGATGGTAATGCCCAGGTCGGCTACCCCTTCGGCCACCGCGGCATAAACCTCGCCGGCGCTCGCCACATCGACATGAAAGCGCAGCCGCGGATGTGTCGCGTGGATGCGGCACAACGCCGGCGCCACCAGGCCGCTGACCACCGCGCCGGAGGCACTGATGGTGGCCTGGCCGCGCTGAAGGCCGCGCAGATCATCGATCAGCGTGCGCGTATTTTCGGCTTCGCTCACCAGCCCTTGCGCCTGCTGCGCCAGCACCCGTCCCGCCTCGGTCAGGACGATCCCGCCTGGCGTGCGATCGATCAGCTTGGCGCGGAAATAATACTCCAGTTGATCGATGTGGCGGCTGATGGCGGTGGGCGCGAGGTTAAGGCGGTGCGCGGCCTGCCGGATGGAGGCGGAGCGGGCGAGTTCGACAAATACCTCCAGCGCGCGGACTTGCATGGGGCAGAGTAGAATGTTCTTTTTTGAAAAAAAGAACCAAAAAACTTTTGCCTGTGGCGCGCGCCTCGCCGGCAGCNNAAAAGAAGACCTTCCTTCCTTCCTGAAAATACAATCACCGCATTCACCGCCAGCCCAATCAAGCCAGGATTCATTCCCCCCAGCCCAAACCCCGCCTCATGCAGCCCCACGCCGACCACATCCCCCGCGATCAGCCCCGCCGCCACACATCCCGGCCTGATGCGCGTTCCCGTCACGATGGCGATCACGCCGGGAAAACTCTGCGTGACGCCGAAATAGAACACATTGTTGATCGCCACCATCAGCGCCGTGGATCGTGCGGCACCCGCAATAGACAGCAGCAGATACGCGGCCATCACCAGCTTGGACCAGCTCGCCTGTGCCCGGCTGTTCAACCCCGGCACCAGATTGCGCGTCACCAGCGGCCCCAGCGCCAGGCAAATGCCGGTCAGCACCACCAGGGCGGAGAGTGCGGCCCCCGCCATCACCACGCCGGCCGCCCAGCCCGGCAGCAAAGCGCGCGACACCGCCAGGAACGCATCGTTGGGCGAGGAAAGATGCACATCGTGGCGCAGCGCGAACCCCGCAATCACCGTCAGGAACGGAAACATGACCATGTATAGCGGCATCGCCGCTTGCGCCCGCCGGATGGTGCGCGCTGAACGCGCCGTAAAAACCGTCGCACAGGTTTGCGGCACCACGCAAAACCCCAGCGCCTGCAACAGGATTGTGGAAATCGCAAAAACATCGCTGACTGGTGCGGGCGTCAGCGCCGGTGGCGCCGGCGCGGCGGCCGCTTGCGGCGCCGCAAGGCAAGCCAGCCCTGTCATCAGGATTGCCGCCATCACCAGCACATCCTTCAGCACCGCCACATAGGCCGGCGCGCGGATGCCGGAGATGGCGATATAGGTGAATGCCAGCCCACCCCCGACCCCAGCCAGCAGCAAGGGGGGCACCGGCCAGCCCAAATCGTGCAGCACCGTGTTCAGCCCGATGCACTGCATCACCCCCAGCGGCACCAGAAAGAGGATGGAGGCCACCGTCACCAAAACCTCAAGGCCGCGGCTGCCGAAATGGCCACGGAACATGTCCGGCAGCGTCACCGCGCCATGCCGCCGCCCCGCGCGCCAGATCAGCGGATACAGAAAATACCCCACCGGAAAGGACAGCAGAATATAGCCCAGGAACCAGCTTACAAATCCGGTGCCATGCGCCACCATCCCGCCCGGGAAACCCAGCACGGTGCCAACGCTGTACGTCTCCCCCACCGCGAGGAAGAAGAACAGCACAACCCCAAACTGCCCGCCGGCGACAAAGAAATCCTCCGCCCGCCCCACCGCATGCCCGCGCCGCGACGCCACCGCNNGCCAGGCATAGCGATGTCAGCGGAATACACGCGAACAGCCACACAATCTCCGCCGGAAGTCCAAAGACCGTCATATTGAGCCACGAGAAAACCGGGATCGTCGGCACCACGGCAAGGAATGGGATGCCCAGGCCGATGGCGAGGCGGAGACGTAAACGCATTTAGCAAGAGTCTTCTTTTCTGAAGAAAAGAAGCAAAAGACTTTTATTCATTTGAGGGTTTGCCAGGTAAGTCCCTTCGCGCCGGGTGGCAGGCTTGCCATGTACACGCCGCGCGCAACGGATCGCGCCAGAACATCCGCGGCGGCGGCGCCAATCCGCGCCACAACAAACGGGCGCAGCGGCGAATCCGGCAGCTTCAGCCGCCCGGTGGACAAACCAAACACCACATCCCCATCAAACGGGCAATGCACCGGCCGGATGGCACGCGCCAGACCATCCTGCGCCATCATCGTCACCCGCTTCATCTCGTCGGCATCCAGCGCCACATCCGTCGCCACACAGGCAATCGTGGTATTCTCCCGCGCGCCCGGGTTGGCCTTCGCCTCGCCCCAATCCTCGCCTTCAACCAGGTTCGTCGCCGGCCCCAGCCCGCCGAACTCCCGCCCGAACTCGAACGGCCCGGCCCAGAAATGCCGCCCGCCCGGCACCACCGGCGAGCCGAAACTGTTCACCGCCACGATCGCCCCGATCGTCATCCCATCCGCGGTGCGCAAACTCGCGGACCCCACGCCACCCTTCAGCGCGCCCGCGCCCGCGCCATACCCCGCCCCCGCCGTGCCCAGCGCAAACTGCGCCGATGCCGCCTCCACCGCCGCAATACCCAGGCGCCGATAGGGCGGGTCCATCCCCCACGCCTTGTTGCCCTGATTGGCCAGATCATAAAGGATCGCGGCCGGCACAATGGGGGATCGTGGCACGCCGGGCATCGGCACCATCGCGAACCCCCGCCCATGCGCCCCCAGCCACGCCGCCACCCCATCGGCCGCCGCCAGCCCGTAAACCGAGCCACCCGAGAGAACCACCGCATCCACCGAATGCACGAGGTTCCAGGCATTCAGCGCGTCCGTCTCCCGCGTGCCCGGCCCACCGCCGCGCACGTCCACGGCGCACACCGCACGATCATCCGGCAGGATCACCGTCACCCCTGTACGCGCCCCCGGGTCCGCCGCCTGGCCCACGCGCAGCCCGGCCACATCCGTGATCAGGTTGCGCGGCCCCGGCGCGCCCGGGCCGCCTGCCCCGCGCGGCGCGGCGGTGGCTGCCCGGATGGCCAGGCTGGCGGCCGCGCCCGCGATCACTGTGCGACGATTCATGGAAAACCCCCCTCTCTCACGGCGCGCCATAGGCCAACAGGCCCCGTGCGGCCGGGCAGGTTTTCAGGATACCTGCGATGATGCCCGCCCGCACCCGCATCAGATCCGGGCTATCGATCGTCTCCGCGCGCGCGGCCGCCATCTCGGCCGCCGTGAACGGTGGCGCCCCTGCCGGCGCGCTGCCCCCGCCCAGCGTGAACACCACGTAATTCATCACCGACGCGAGCTGCTGTGCGTCGAGATGCGCGAAATCCACATTCGGCAGGCGCGCGATGTATCTGCGCCCCGCTTGCGTGCACAGATAAAACCCCGCCTGCCCCGCGATATCAGGCACCTTGGGCGCATAGGATCTGCCATCGATCCCATGGCACCCCCCACACCCTTCCAGATACGCGCTCTGCGTTGGTGGTAATTTTGCAGCGGCAGTCAGGGATGCGGCTATCAAGAGAGCAAAAGTTCTTTGCTTCTTTCTTTCAAGAAAGAAGATTCTTTCTTCTTTTTTGAAAAAAAGAAGCAAAAAACTTTTATTCCGGCGCCGGATCAGCTTGCCTGCCCCATCAGCACCGCCGTGCTGCAATGATAGGTGGCCGCTGCTTTTCCGTAGCACCACAGGATATCGTTGCTGTTGAACGGGCTGTAGATCGGCAGGTCCCGATCGTTGGTGTCGCAGGCGCAATCCGGGTCTTTCGTCGTGCAGGCGCTGCGGCCGCAGCAATCGCGATAGGCGATCACGTAATGCCGCCCGTCATCGGGGTTGCGGCAGGTGCCGATCCAGCAGATCGGCGAGGGCTCCGCGCCCGGCGGGCAGGTATGCACGCCCCCGCCGCAACAGCCGCACAGGATGCCGTCGATGGCGCAATGCCGCCAATAGCTGCATTTCGCGGGGTCTTTGGTCTGGGCGTTGCGCTCAAAATCGGTCAGACCGTTCACATCCGCATCCGCTGCCCGCGCGCGTGCCACCGGCAGCATCGGAAATGCCGGTGCGGCCAGCATGGCCGCACCGAACCGCGCCAGCATGCTGCGGCGGGATGAAGCGCGGGCAAACCGCCGCGTAAAGCGTTCGCTGAATGTGTCGAACACGATCATGCTGTTCCCCTCACGCCGCCGCCTGCTTGGCACGCACAAAATCCTGGATCGATCCGAACCCGGTTTCCTGCGCCACCACCAGGCTTTCAAGATGCTCGCGGCTGTTCACCAGCCCCTTTGCCACCAGCATGCCGGCGGGATCCAGAAAGGCCGCGTGCGGCAGCTTATCCACCCGGTACGCCATCCCTATCTCCGGTCCGTTGACGAAGTCGCAAGGCGCAATGCCGAATTCCGCGATCAGCGCCTGCTGCTCGGCCAGATCGGCATCGCCCAGGAACAGCACATCCAGCCGCTCCGCCCGGGCCACATCGCGCGCCACCGGGATCAGCGTTTTGCAGATCGGGCAACTGCGCGCCACGAACAGCAGCAGCAGCGATCGCCCGCTCGCCCGCCGCGTGCCCAGTTCCAGCCTTGTGCCATCCAGCGCCACCGCCCGCAGCAGCGGCGCCGGCTGGCCCACCGCTGGGCCGCCCGCGTTCGTCAGCGCCCCCACCGGCGCCAGCCGTTCATGCAGCACGCCCACCTGCCGGATCAGTGCCAGCACCACCAGCGCCAGGCCGGCAACCACAATCCACAGAAAGGCTTGCGACACGTAGATGGGGATCATGAAGCCCTCGCGGATATGGGTGATTGTGGCAGCGCCCACAAAGTGTTGGCCGCCTCCAGGAGAATAAACACGGCAATACCCCCCAGCACGCCCAGCACCACATCGCCCGGCCCCGCCCGCCCGGAAGCCGGCACCCCCAGCAGCCCCGCCACCACCACATTGCGCGCCACAAACGCCCAGCGCAGCGGATGCACCCGCCCCGCGCCCATCGCGCAGCCGCAATCGATGTTGCGCCGTCCCCGCAGCAGGTTCGCCGCCATCGCGCCCGCGAACACCAGCAGCAGCGCTGCCGCCCCCATCGCAGGCCACGGCCCCAGCACCACCGCCATCGGCAGCCCCACCGCCACCAATATTTCCGCCACAGGCAGCACGCGGGCCATCGGCCCAACCGCCCACCCGGGCAGCAGCCGGTACTCCCGAAGCGTTTCGGCAAACCGCGCCGGCGCACGCAGTTTGCCCACCGCCGCCGCCGTAAACACCTCCGCCACCGCTACGCGCACGGCCAGGTAAGATCCGGGGTCCAGCACCGCGTCCACCCTCTACAGCCCCGGCGCGATCAGCAGCGGCCCGCGCCCCGCCAACGACACGCTGCGCAGTTCCTCACCGGTATCAGCCTTGATCACCGCCAGATCGCCATCCCCGCTCGCCGCATACAGCAAAGGTGCGGCATCCTGGCTCACGGCAATCCCCTTGGCCGGCACTTTCAGGGGGATCCGCCGGATCAGCTTCTTGGTCGCCATGGAGAACACCCACACCTCCGTGCCCGGCTCCTTCTGCGTCCAGAACGTACCCGGATGCATCAGCACGAACAGCCGGCCGCTCGCCTTGTGCCAGCTCGCCACCTGATAGCCGCCCGGCCGCCATGCCAGCTCCTGCACGCCGGTGCCCGCCGCCTTCTGCCCGGCCGCCTCCTGCAACGACCATGTGGCCCCGATCTGCGGCTGCGGCCCCAGCACCACGGGGATAACCTTGCCGGTAAACGAAATGAACACCGCCTGCGCCGTTGCCGGATCCACCAGGCTCGCTTCAAACACCGGGTCCGTCGCGGCCGCAAAGAACGGCTTGGTATGCGTCACCACGGGTGCGGCATGCGCCGCCAGCGCCACATTCAGCAGCGTGCCGTTCCCACAGAGCGACGAAAACCCGCCATCCTTCCACGGATACACCAGCGCGCAGCCCGGCGTATCGATATGCCCGGTCACAGCACCCGATGCGACATCCACCACCGTCACCGATGTCGCCGGCGCCAGATTGAACACAAACGCCGTGCGCCCGCTGGCGGAGAGGGCCAAATCCTGCGCCTTGAACACCGCCAGCGCGCGCGGCGGAATCTTCGTCTCGTGCAGGATATCCAGCGTGCCGGCATCGTAGGTGGTCAGCAGATCCTGCCGCACGCCGCGCGTCCGTTCGGTCCACATCGTTTCGGCCACGTAGATGTGCTTGCGGTCCGGCGCGATCGCCAGATTATCGGCGAACTCCATCGGCACGGCGGCGAGGATCTTGCCGTGATCGGCATCCACCAGCGTAAAGCCGCTGGGTGCGGTTTCCACGAATACCCAGTGGGCAGCCAGCGGGGCGAGCTTGGCGACATCGCTGGTCTCGGGCGACAAGGGTGCGGCGGCGACACAGAAAAAACAAAAGAAAGAAAGCACTTCTTTTTTGAAAAAAAGAAGCAAAAAACTTTTACTCTTAGGGCGTACGTTGCCGGCGAGGTGCGCGCCAACAGTCAAAAGTTTTTTGCTTCTTTTTTTCAAAAAAGAAGTGCTTTCTTTCTTCACTTTGGCCACTCCATTGCCCCCCTTCGTTCCTCATACCACCGCGCCAGCCCCAGCGCCTGCACATCCGCGAACCGTTTGGTCACGATCTGCAATCCCAGCGGCATCCCTGTGTCCGAAAAGCCGCAATTGATCGAAACCGCCGGCTGTTCGGACATGTTCCACGGCAGCGTATACGCAATATGTTCGAACGGCCGCTCCGGATCGTTCAGCGGCGAGGCCCAGTCCGCGGGAAACGCGATATTCGGCGTCGTCGGCGATAGCACCACGTCCACCTCCGCGAACAACGCCGCGCAGGCGCGCTTGATGTCGAACACCCGGTTGAACCCCGCTACCGCTTCCGGCCCCGAACACACCCCGCCGGCCGCGCACCAGGCGCGAATGAACGGCAGCACCTTCTCCGCCCGCTCCGGCGGCAAGGCAGCGATTTCGCCAAAACTGCGGGCCCGCCAAAAGATATCGATCCCATCCAGCATCTCGCGCGTCAGCACGCCCGGCACGGCCACCACGGTGGCACCAGCCGCCTCGAATACAAGCGACGCCGCCTCCACCGCCGCGGCGATCTGCGGATCGCACGCCATCCCGCACCCGGCCTCCAGCATCAGCCCGATCTGCAACCCGGCTGGCGTATTCATCCTTGCGTGCCAATCCAGCACCGCCGGCGGCAGGCTTGTGCCATCGCGATCATCCGGCTGCGCCAGCACCGACATGGCAAACGCGGCATCATCTACCGTTCGTGTCATCGGCCCCGCGCAGCGCCCGATGTAGTACGGGTCCACCGGAATACGCCCCTGGCTGGGCTTGAACCCCACCAGCCCGCACCATGCCGCCGGCAGCCGCACGGAGCCGCCGATATCGGTGCCCACATGCAACGGCCCATACCCCGCCGCCGCCGCCGCCGCCGCCCCGGCGCTGGATCCCCCCGGATTGCACGCCAGGTTCCACGGGTTGCGCGCCAGCGCATGAAAGCTGGA
>PKZM01000126.1 GCA_003133065.1 Acetobacteraceae bacterium | reverse complement strand
GCGGAGATGATCGGTCCGCCAGACCATTGGAGCCCTTCGTTTACCAGGCAAATTCAGGCCCCTGTTGTGGATTGGCGCGTCCTGACGTGCGTGGCCGCCCGTAATGGCATGGGTTTAGTGTGGATGCGGCACCTTGACCAGCCATTTCGGCCCGATTTTGAGACGAAAAATCAACGCGGCTGACGATTCCCATGGTCTCAAATTATAGGAATTTTCTGAAAAGCGCGTCTTTTCAAACGGTCGGCTCGTCGCGTTGCAGTGTGCTAGCGATGGAATTGTGGAAGATGAATGTCGGCGGCGTGACGGTGCGCAAAGAGTGGATACGGCCCGGGAGCCGGACATGCCCGCGAGCCCGATCGGCAGCGGGTGTGTTGATGACGTTCTTTCGCCCGAAAAAACTCCCGGCATGATCCGTGAGATCATATCGAAGGATTTAGCGAAGACGCCGAAGGCGGACACAAAGAGATAGCGCGGTGGGCGCAGCTTCACATACGAGCGTTGCCGCTTAAGTCGGCCGGCATCTTGCGCATATGTGCAGGCGGGTCGGCGATGGCTGTCAGCGGAGGATCGAGCTTCAGCGTGATGGCGCGGGCCAGCAACTGAAGCGGGCCGTCGCCGGCGCCATAGATGGGGTCGCCGAGAAGGGGGCAGCCGAGGGCGGCGCAGTGGACACGCACCTGGTGGGTACGGCCGGTGTGGGGGCGCAGTTCTAGCCAGGAGTGGCCGTCGCGATGGGCGAGCAGGCGCCAGGTGGTGGAGGCGGGCTGGCCGGCGGGATCGGTGACCATGCGCCAGCCGGCGCGGCTGGTGCGTTTGGCCAGGGGCGCGGTGATGGTGCCGGTGTCGGTGGCGGGGCGGCCGTGCACGACGGCCCAATAGGTCTTTTCGGCCCGGCCGGCGGCGAATTCGGCCTGGGCGGCAATGAGTGCTGCGCGGCGCAGGGCGATCACCAGGCAGCCGGCGGTGTCGGCGTCGATGCGGTGGGCGAGCCAGGGGCCGGTGCGGCGACGGCTGATCTGCGGAAAGATATCTTCCACCGAGGGGCCGCCGCGGGGGCCGGGGTGCACGGGCAGGCCGGCCGGCTTGTCGACGACGACAAACTGGTCGTTCTGAAAAAGGATGGGCAGCATGGCGGTACATTGACAGCCGGGCTGGCGGGGCGGAAGGCGCTGTGGATGCAGACGGATACGATCTGCGGCGCCAATGCGGTGGCCGCGCTGTTCAAGCGGCGGCCGGAGGCGGTGCTGCGCCTTTTCTACACCGAGGCAATGCGGCCTTTCGCGGGGCCGTTCTGCGCCGAGTTGGCCAAGCGGCGCGCGCCGTACCGGATGCTGACGGCGGACGAGATGGGCCGCGCCGCGGGTACAACGCATCACGGTGGGATTGCCGCGGTGGCCAGGGCGCGGGTGGTGCCGGTCATGGAGCCGGAAAGCCCGCCGCGCGAAAAACTGCTGGTGGTGCTGGATGGGATCGGTAACCCGCATAATCTGGGGGCCATTGCCCGCAGTGCCGCGTTTTTCGGCGTGAAATCGCTGCTGATCCATCATGTGCCGGGTGCCGCGCTGCCCTCCGATGCGGCCTACCGCACGGCGGAGGGTGCGCTGGAGTACCTTGCGCTGTACCGCACGCGGGATCTGCCGGTGCTGCTGCGCGCGCTGGGGCCGGTGTATCGCACCGTGGCGGCGACGCTCCGACCCGGGGCAATGGCGCTGGGCGAGATGCCGCGCGACCGCCCGGTGGCCCTGGTGCTGGGCGGCGAGGAGCACGGCGTATCCGCCGACGTATTGGCCGCCTGCCGCCGCGAAGTGCGCATCGCTGGTACCGGCCTTGTGCAAAGCCTCAACGTCGCCCAGGCAGCCGCGGTGCTGCTGCACGCTTTGGGGTAAAAGTCTTTTGCTTCTTTTCTTCAGAAAAGAAGGAATTTCTTCTTTTTTGAAAAAAAGAAGCAAAAAACTTTTGTCTGTTTGGGCGCGCGTTGGGTTGACCTCCCGTCTCCTTGTGCCATGGAGGCGGCATCCTCAGGGAAGGACCAAAAGAGCATGCGATACGCGAAAATGGCGGTTTTGCTGGGTGGTGCGATGGCCGTGGCGCCAGCGGCGTGGGCGGATACCACCTATACAGTGGACAAGGTGATCATCGCCGGCAGCAAGACCGTGCCGGTGGAGAAGCTTTATGCGGCGATCCAGGAACACGCCGGCAGCCGCGTGACCACGGCGGATATCATCGCCGACCAGGACGCCATCACCAAGGTGCTGAGCGCCAATAACGTGGTGGGCGGGATCAAGACCTCCATGGCGGCCACGCCCAACAAGCATATCGTGGTGACCTTCGCGCTGGATGACCAGGGCGCCCAGGCTCCGGTGGTGACCCATGTGGCGGCCAAGCTCCATGACGAAATATTTGTCGGCAACAAATCCATCTCGAGTGACAAGCTGCTGGCGGCGAGCGGGCTGACGCCGGGGCAGGATGTGAGCAGCGAGCAAATTCTGGCGGCGGAACAGGCTGTGCTGAAGGCCTACAAGGACTCCAAACTGCCGATCAGCGTAAATATCACCGGCGAAAACAAGCAGATCTCGCCGGGGCATTACGATGTGGTTTGGACGATCGTAGAGACGAAGGCGAAAAAGAAGAAGCACAGCGACGACGATGAAGGCGAAAAGGTCGATCAGTAAAACGGTCGACTATTAAAACCAAGGCGCATCACCACCCGTGGCCGCCGGGTGACGCCAGACGCCGGCGTACGCGGCGGACCGCGGATGCGGTATCTTTGCCAGGGGGTTGTGGGGTAGAGTTCAGAACGAGTCTGAAGCCCCCAACCATCCCGGAGCTTTTGCCATGGCTTCTGCCGCCCAGGGGCGCCTGCCGTCCCGCCGTCTTGCCTCGCCGGCTATCCGCGAGATCATCGGGCGCCGTGTGGCCGAACTTTCGGGCGTGGCGATGGCGATGGGTGGCATCGCCTGGCTGGTGGCGCTGGCCGCGTATAATCCGCGCGATCCCTCGCTNNATCGCCAGCCGGCGCGGCATGGGTAATCCGGCACTGCGGCTCATGGCCACGCTACTGGCGATGCCCGCGATGTCGACCGCGCTATCGATGATCTATCGGGGCCTGCCGTGGCCCACGAGCGCTGGGTTGGGCGGCGCCGGCGGGCATCTGCTCTCCATGACGTTTCTGGATATGGCGGCAACCGCGCTCGGCCCGCTGGGCGGCGTGCTGGTGTTTTTGGCGGCCGTGGTTCTCGCCGCCGGGCTTGGTGCAGCCAGCCTGGGTTTGAGCCCGGGTGAGTGGCGTGCGGCCGGGCGCACGGCGGCCGG
>PKZM01000176.1:4745-20813 GCA_003133065.1 Acetobacteraceae bacterium | reverse complement strand
TGATGCAGGGGGCGTTCTTCTTGCCCTGCTCGAACATGTCGCGCACGCGGCTGGCGCCGACGCCGACGAACATCTCGACAAAATCCGAACCGGAGATGGTGAAGAAGGGCACATTGGCCTCGCCGGCGATGGCGCGGGCCAGCANNAATTTCTGCGGGTCCTTCAGGAACTCCACGATTTCCTGAAGCTCGGTCTTGGCCTCGTCGATCCCGGCCACGTCCTCGAACGTGATGCGCCCCTGTTTCTCGGTCAGCATCCGGGCGCGGCTTTTACCAAAGCCCATCGCGCGGCCGCCACCCGACTGCATCTGACGCATGAAGAACACCCACACGCCGATCAGCAGCAGCATCGGGAACCAGCTCAGCAGGGTGCGCAGCAGCGGGTTCACGCCATCGTCATCCGGCTTGGCAATCACGCGGACGCCACGGTCCGTCAGGCGCTGGAACAGGTTGGGATCCTCGGGCGCGTAGGTCTGGAACGCGTGCCCATCGGAAAGCTGGCCGGAGACGGTGTGGCCCTGGATGGTCACATCGCGCACATGGCCGCTGTTCACTTCGCTGATGAAGTCGGAATAGGCGACCGTGCTGGTGCCATGCTGGCCACTGCCCGGTTGGAACAAGTTGAACAACACCACCAGCAGCAGCGCGATGATGACCCACAAAGCCAGGTTACGGCCGAAATTGCTCATTCCATCCCAGTCCCAAGCAAACCCCTCGGGGTTCGCGATCCCTAAAAACAGGCCTTTCAGCCTGCCACGCCTTCCATCCCAAGCTAGAGCATGGCCCGCTTGTCCTGGCAAAACAGAACACGCGAGCGACGACAGTGTCAGGCGGAAACGTCAACCTGACGGGAACATGGTGTTTCGTGCTGCCCAGCACACCCCCCGGTTCCCAAGATCGCCCTCACAGATGGAAGCTTGCACCCGCCACAGGATTAAGGGGGGTGAGGGTCAGCCGAAGAGATGGATTTGTCCATCCATAAAAATGCCTCAAATGCGGCACGGCATAAGCCCCGCATGGCGCGCGCAGCGCCGGCAGGGTGCATAGCACGGCATGGGGAAGGTCGTGCCGAGGCAGGCCGACGGCGTCTTCGCCGAGGGCGCCGATCATTGTCCCGGCGGGCAAGCTGCCCTCCACGGCAAGGGTGAAGCGGCGGTCCCATTCCGTGCCGTTGGCGGCTTCAATGGGCGCCTGCATGGCGCTGGGCTCACGCACCAGCAGTGTGCCGGGGCCTAGTCGCCCGGCCGGCATCAGGCGGATGCCGCCAAGTGTGGCCGCATGCGAACCGGGGCCGGAGAGCTGTGCCGCGAGCCGCCTCAGCGCCGCGCCGCGTGGCGCATAGGGGCTTCCGGAGAGGGCACGAATGAGTGCCGCCAGACCATCAGCGGAGATGGGGCCGGGCAAGAGGATGGCATGACCTTCAGGAAAAAGCGTCGCGCGGGCGGCGAGTTCGGCGGCGAGGCACGTTTGCGCGGCGGCACGGTTGCGTGCGTGCCCGCCTGCTTCCGCCACCAGGGCGGCGGTGGCAGGCGTGTCGCCATCCGGGTCGGCCAGGGCCTGGCGCAGCCGGGTTCGCAGGGCCAGCGTGTTGGCGTTGCTCGGATCCTCCGCCCATGGGATGCCGTGGGCGCGCAGCGTGGCGCGCAGCCGGCCGGGGGGCAGCGTGAGCAGGGGGCGAACCAGGCGGAGGGCGGGTGTTTCGGTGATGGCGGACATCGCGGCGAGGCCGGAGGGCGCGCTGTGGGCATTTCGCCGCATCAGCAGGGTTTCGGCCTGGTCGCTGGCATGATGGGCGAGCAGCAGGTCGGTGAGGCCGGCGGCGTTGGCGGCTTGCGTGAGGGCGGCATAGCGCGCGGCGCGGGCGCGCGCGGGCAGGCCCGGGCCGGGGGTGAGGCCGTGCAGGGTGAGAATGCGGGCTTCTATGCCGCGTGTCGCGAGTCGGGAAGCGGTGAGCGTCGCTTCGGCGGTGGAGTCGGGGCGCAGGCGGTGGTCCACGATCAGGGCGAGCGGGTTGCCCCACCCTGCTGCCAGGCTGGCCAGGCACATGCTATCCGCCCCGCCACTGACACCGATGGCGACGCGCCTGGTGCTGGACCATGGCCCCAGCCTTGCCATGAGCCCCGCGAATTCATCCTGTCCGATCGCCTCCATTCAGCCGGTTTGGTCCCGCGTTCACCGAAGCGCCATCACGTAAAAATTTTTTGGTTCTTTTTTTCAAAAAAGACCATCTTCTTAACCCGTTACCGCGTGCAAGCCGCCCTGCGCCGTGCGCTCGCGGTGCCGGCTTTCACCAGCGGGCTCGCCTGCGGGAATTGCGCTCCGATCAGCGAGAGCACCTGGCAGGCGTCCTTTCCCTTGCCTTGGGCGATGAAGGCGTTGGCCATGCCGAGCAGGGCGATCGGCGCGTCGGGTGCTTTGGGGGCGTGTTTATAAGCCGAGAAATAATCCGCCGCGGCCTCGCGGAACATATGCTGGCCGCCTTCGGCGCGGCCGAGCTGGAGTTCCGCTTCGGCCAGCCGGGGTCCATGGCTGCCGGCGAGCGCCTGATGGGCAGCGGAGGCGGCATCTGCGTACTCGCCATGATCATTGGCGGCCTTGGCCGCGTGCAGCGCCTGTTCCGGCGTCAGATGCGGCTTGGGCGGCGGCGGTGCCTGTTCCGGCGGGGCGGCGGCTGGTGGCGTGCCCAGACCGCCCGGGGGGGCGCCCGAATCCGGTGGAGCGCCCTGTCCGCCTTGGCCGAGTTTGAAGGTCAGATCGCTGATTTGTTTGGAAAGATTGTCGTTGACGTGCTGGAGCTGGTTCGTGAGGTCATCGAGCCGGCCGCGCAGGGTGCGGTTTTCTTCTTCCAGCGTGGCGACGCGCACCACGAGGTCCGCCACCGTATCGCTGGTGCCCGGGGTGGTCTGCGGCGGCGCCTGGTTTTCCGGCATGGGGGGCTGCATCTGCGGCGGCATGGCCTGGCTGCCGGCCTGTTGGTTCTGCTGCATGATCTGCAATTCCTGTCGCAGCTCGGCGATCTGATCTTGCAGGGAGATGGCCTCGCGGCTCTCCATCTGTGCCGCGGCGTGCGGCACGTGGCCGATCGCGCCGGCCAGGCTGGCGGCAATCAGGATGATACGGAGGGTTTGGGGCAGCTTCATCTCGGCTCCAGGTGATCCCGGCCCCGGGGTTCGAGCCCGGAGTCACCGGAAGAGGTACCGTGCAATGGTGGACGACGTCCACCCTACGGATTGGCATGGGGCATGCGGCCAAAAAAACCCGGGGGTTTGATCCCCCGGGTTTGCGATTCCGGGAAAGTCCCCCCGGCTTGGCCGCATCAAGTGACAGGTTCACCTGGCTTGTAACGGTGCCGCTATCGCGGCACCGTGCCGCCGGGTGAGAGTGCCGTGCTTTACTTCACCGCGGTGATGGCGTTGCGGTTCTGGCTCCAGGCTTCCTCGTTGTCACCCAGCGCGGTCGGGCGATCCTTGCCGTAGCTGATCGTGGTGATGCGGCTGGCGGAGACGCCCTTGGCAACCAGGAAGTCCTTGGCGGCCTTGGCGCGGCGGTTGCCGAGAGCCAGGTTGTATTCTTCCGTGCCGCGATCGTCGCAATTGCCGGCGACCTGCACGGTCACTTGCGGATACTTGGCAAGCCAGGCGGCCTGCTTGCTCAGGGTCGCCTGGGCGGCGTCGCTGAGGGTGGATTTGTTCAGCTCGTAGAACACGCGGTCGCCGACATTGGCGACCAGATCTTCCTCACTGCCGGGCACCACGCCGGTGGGGGCGCTCTGCGCGCCGGTGCCGGTCTGCGTCGCGGTGACGGCGGGCGGCGTATGCGAGCATGCGGCCAGAAGGGCGATCGCGGCGATCGCGCCCAAAAACTTGATTTTCATGATTATTGTATTCCTGTCTCTCGATGCGTCAGTGTTCATCCACGCGAGTAACGACCGATTCGTGCAATCGTTGCCGCGGTGCGGCGGAAATACGCTTTCGGCCGCGTCACGGTCAAGCGAGGGCCGGATAAATGAGTAACATTTCATGCGGTTACGGCGCGGGGCAGGGTTGCAAGGCCTCTGTCGCGCCGCACCGTCGTTTCATGACCTTTATATGAACGTCCGCGTATACGTTCGTATGGATGAGGTTAACCCACCGGCGCCCCTTGTCTGTCCCACCCCCACCCCAATCCTCCCCACACGGGGGAGGCGACGCTGATCTTAGGCGTTCAGAGGTGACCAGGCCGGGTCGGACCCGAAGGTGGGGGTGGGGACCTGGCGCTCGTTGAAGCCGGTGATGTCGATCGAGACGATGTGCTGCGACCAGCCATCGCCGCGGTTGTCACGGGCCGGGGTTTCCCGGGCGAACATCAGCACACGGCCGTTCGGCGCGAAGGTGGGGCCTTCCACGAGAAAGCTTTCCGAGAGAATGCGTTCGCCGGTGCCATCGGGCGCCATCACGCCGATGGCGAAGGATCCGCCGCCGAATCGGGTATAGGCGATCAGGTCGCCGCGCGGCGACCACACGGGCGTGGCATACTGCCCATGGCCGAAACTGATGCGCTTGGCCCCGCCCCCGCCCGCACCCATCACATAGAGCTGCTGATCGCCGCCGCGGTCGGAATTGAACACGATCTGCGTCGCATCGGGGCTGTAGCAGGGGCTGGTATCGATCGATCCCGAGCTCGTCAGTTGGTGGATGGCATGGCTGGCGGTATCCACCACCATGATGTCCGATCCGCCGCCATGGGTAACGGAGAGGATGCAGGCGCTGCCATCGGGCGAGAAGCGTGGCGCGAAGCTCATGCCCTCGAACTCGCCGAAGGCGCTTTGGCGGCCGGAGGAGAGATCGAACAGGTATACGCGCGGGCGGTCATTCGCGTAGCTCATGAAGGCGATCTGGTCGCGCACCGGGTTGAAGCGCGGGGTGAGCACCATCCATTCGCCGTTCGTCAGGATGCGGTTATTGGCGCTGTCCTGGTCCATGATGGCGAGGCGCTTGGTCTGGTTGGCGCGCGATCCGGTGGTAGCGACATAGACGATTCTTGTGTCGAAATACCCCTTCTCGCCGATCAGCCGCTCGTAGATGACGTCGGCGATGATGTGGGAGATACGCCGCCAGTTGGCGACGGAAGTCGTGTAGGCGGTGCCCTGTATCTGGGTGCCTTGCAGCACATCCCACAGGCGGAATTCCACCCGCAGCGGATCGGTGCCGGTGATCTGGCCGGTGACGAGCGCATGCGCGCCGCTGGCTTTCCACATATTGAAATCGGGCGTGCCGGCGGGCGGCGCCGCGGCCCCTGAATCGAGTGGGCGGAACAGGCCGCAGCGGCCCAGATCGGCGTTGACCACGCTGCCGATATCGATCGCGCCGGGTCCGCCGGAAAGGCCGGTGACGGCGATCGGGATCGGGTTGCGCTGCGCGCCCTGCACATCGATGATCGGCTCGCCGCCGCCGGCCGGCGCCGCCGCAGGTGCCGCGGCATGCGGCGCCAGGGGAGCTTGCGCGAAAGCGGGGGCGGCCGCCAGCAGGCCCGCGCTGCCGGCGAGAAAGCCGCGGCGCAGGAGAGGCCGCTCGGCGCTCGGATCCCAAATCCGGGTCTTCACCTTAATATCTGGCATGCGAACTCCATCAGGGTCTGAAAAGGAAGGTCAGTTTGGCGGAAGGCTGCCCTAGAAGGCTCGGCGGCAGCGGCAGTTTCGCGCAGCCCGGATCCAGCACCGCCTGCTCCGCACGCTCGGCGAACGCACGGTAGGATTCGTCGCTGGCAGCCTTGGCCTGGGCGCCGGGATCAAGCGTCACCTCATGAACAACACCCACCGAATCGATCGTCACGGTCATCTTGGCGCTGTAGCTGGCGTAGTCTTTCGCCGCCGTGTCCTCCGAATAACAATGCCGTACGGAATCCCCGATCGTCTTGCGCTGCGCTTCACTCAGCGAGCCGGTGAGGTTGCCATGCTTCTGGCCGCCGGCATCCGGCGCGCCGCCACGTGATGGATTATACGTGTGGGTCGGCGGCTTCTCCTGCGGCTGATCGGCCATCAGTTTTTCCAGCGTGTTCATGGCGCTCTTGGTGTCCACGGCGGGGTTTTTCGTCGGGTTCGGCTGGTGCGTCACCGTGTCCAGGGGCTTGGTGTCCTTTACCGGCTCATGCAGCGGCGGCTTGGAGGCTTGCGCGATCTGCACCGGCTTGGGCGGCTCCTTGCTCGGCGGCAGCTTCATCGGCGGCGGCGGCTTGAGATGCTCGGCCACCTCGGAGGGCGGCAGCGGCATCAGCTTAGAGGTATCCAGTGTGCGCGTGACCACCGGCGCGGCCTGGGGGGGCGCCTCCGGCGGCGGTGGGGGCGGCGGTGGGGGCGCCTCGATGGGCGCCTTCTTCGGTTCAACGAGGGCCGGCGTCTTGTCGGCAGGCTCGGTGGCCTCGGCCGGGGCCGCGTGCTTGCCGGTGTTCTGCGATTTCTGAGCGGAAACGGCCGTGCCCTCGAACTCCACCTCCATGGTGTCGTCCGGCGGCGGGGGCGGCGGCAACGGCGCGGGGATCACCACGATCAGGGCCAGCAACGCCGCCACATGCAGCCCGGCCGAGATCGTAGCACCTCGCTTGAGGGCGGGAGACATGATTTACGCGCGCGCCTGAAGGGCCATGCCTACCGCGCGGGGGCCGCGCCGGAGGTCTGCTGCGCCAGCAAGGCCACCTTGGTGAACCCCCCCTGCGCGATGGTGGACATCACCTGCATCACCTGGCCATACGCAATCGCCTGGTCACCCCGCACGAAAATCCGCCGGCTGAGATCGTTCTGCGAAATCGCCTGCAACCGCGCCACCAGATCCGGCAACGCGATATCCTCGTCCTGGAAATGCACCTTGCCATCGGCCGTGATCGTCACCGTCAGCGGCGCACTGTCTATATTGATCGGCTTGCTGTCGGTCTTGGGCAAATCCACGTTCACACCGGAGGTCAGCATCGGTGCTGTCACCATGAACACGATCAGCAGCACCAGCATCACGTCTACCAGCGGCGTGACGTTGATATCCGCCATCGCGCGATAGCGCCCACGCCCCTTGCTCGGGCCCATCAAGCCACCAGCCATCAGACGCGCTCCTCACTCTGGCGGGACAAAATGGCACCGAACTCCACGCCAAACCCTTCCAGGCGGGAAGCGAAGCGTGACAGCGACGTAGAGATCTGGTTGTAGGCGAGCACCGCCGGGATGGCCGCCACCAGGCCGATCGCGGTTGCGAACAACGCCTCCGCAATGCCCGGCGCCACCACCGAGAGATTGGTGTTGTGCATGGCCGCGATGGCCGAGAAACTGTGCATGATGCCCCACACCGTGCCAAACAACCCCACGAACGGGCCGATGGAGCCGACACTGGCCAGGAACACCATCCAACGCTCCAGCCGCTCCATCTCCCGCGTCACCGTCACGTTCATCGCCCGGTCGATCCGATCCCGCACACTGCCACGCGCCATGTCCGCGCCGGCCACACGGGACGACCGCCGCCACTCACCCATCGCAGCGCCAAACACCGCCGCCATCGGATGGGAAGGCCTAACCCCCTCCTGATCGTAAAGATCCTCAAGGCTGCCACCGGACCAGAAACGGTCCTCGAACGCACTGGCCTGCTTGTTGACGCGCCGCAACGTGGTGATCTTCTCGAATACGATCGCCCATACCCAGATGCTGGCCAGCAGCAACAGCAACATCACCAGCTTCACGACGATGTCGGCCTGCAGGAACAACGTGATCAGCGAAAGGTCGCCGCCGGCCGGGGCGGGAAGAGCGGTGGAAGTAACCGTGGGGTCCAAGAGAAAGGCTCCTAAAGGAAGAAAGACTCTTCTTTTTTGAAAAAAAGAAGCAAAAAACTTTTACTCTTTCAGGCCTCGCCACGGAACGGGCACCCGACAGGGGCGGCCAGTCACCGCAGAGACACACACAAGCTCAAGGTCCAAGACAGCCAGAACCGCACCGCCGGCGTGCGAGAAGACCTGGCGGAGGGAAATGGTTGCAGCCGTTTCGGAAACCGGCTCGGTGGTGATGGTCAACAGATCGTCCAGACGCGCCGGGCGCAAATACTCCAGATTGACGCGCCGCACCATGAAACTGCGGTCATGATCGGCCAACATCGCGGCATGCGGAATGCCGGCATCGCGCAAAGCCTCCGTACGCGCCCGCTCGGCCAGATCCAGATACGTGCTATGGTACACCACGCCGCCGGCATCCGTGTCCGCATAATAGATCCGGGTCTGCCAGCTATGCGGTCTCACAGGAGCAGATCCCCGCCGCCGGCAGGCGGCGACAGGCCGAGATGCCGCCAGCCCGGCTCGCCCAGCATGCGGCCGCGGCTGGTGCGCAGCATCAAACCCTCCTGAATGAGATAGGGCTCGACCACATCCTCCAGCGTATCCCGTGCCTCCGCCAACGCGGCCGCCAGCGTCTCCACACCTACCGGCCCGCCGCCATGATGCTCCGCCATGCGGCGCAGATAGCGGCGATCCATCGCATCCAACCCCAGCGCATCCACCTCCAGCCGCAGCAGCGCGGCATCGGCCACATCCCGGTCGATCAGCACGCAGCCGGCGACCGCCGCAAAATCCCGCACCCGCCGCAACAGCCGGCCGGCAATGCGGGGCGTGCCGCGGGAGCGGCGGGCGATCTCCCGCGCCCCCTCCCCGCTCAGCGACACACCCAGCTGTTCAGCGCCACGCGCGACGATCAGCGTCAGCTCNNCCGGCCCGTGTGGTGGCGCCAACCAGGGTGAAGGGCTGCAGATCGATCCGCACGCTGCGCGCGGCCGGGCCTTCGCCGATGATCAGGTCGAGCTGGAAATCCTCCATAGCGGGGTAGAGGATTTCTTCGATCGCCGGCTGCAGCCGATGGATCTCGTCGATGAACAGAACGTCGCGCGGCTGCAGATTGGTCAGGATGGCGGCGAGGTCGCCGGCGCGCTGGATCACGGGGCCGGAGGTGGCGCGGAAGCCCACCCCAAGCTCGCGGGCAACGATCTGGGCGAGCGTGGTTTTGCCCAAGCCCGGCGGGCCGTGCAGCAGAACATGGTCCAGCGCCTCCGCACGGGCGCGCGCGGCCTCGATGAAAATGGCGAGGTTCTCGCGGCTGGATTTCTGGCCGACGAACTCGCGCAGGGTCTGCGGCCGCAGGCTGGCCTCGGCCGCGTCTTCAGGCGAACGCGCCGGATCAACGGCGCGCGTTTCGTCGGGGACGGGAGGGGTGTCGCGGGTTGGCACGTGTGCTTGCTAGCAGGCGTGGCGATTCGCGGGGGTTATATTGGTTTAATAGAAGGAAGATGTTCTTTTTTGNNAACCAAAAAACTTTTGCCTGTTCAGGTACGCCCGTTGCTGGCGTGTCGGGTCGTTGGGAAGGCGCCAGAGTGAAAGTTTTTTGGTTCTTTTTTTCAAAAAAGAACATCTTCCTTTTACCACGCGAGATGCTTCCCGGTATAATCCAGGTAATCAATCCCCGCCCGATGCTCGCGCATGATCACATCCGCCAGCCCCGTCACGCTGGTTTCCACGTCGATCGCCGCGCCCGGCCCACCCATTTCGGTGCGCACCCAGCCGGGATGCAGCAGCAGCACGGGGTGCGCCGTGTGGCGGAGCGCGAAGCAGCTCGCCAGCATGTTCAGTGCCGCCTTGCTGGCGCGGTACAGGTCGTAGCCGCCGCTGTTNNGGCAGCAGGATTTCGGCAAGCGCCACGGGTGCGGTGGCGTTGGTGACGAAGGTTTCGGCCACATCGGCTGCCGGCAGGTCCTGAACCGGGGTATTCTGGTGCGTGAGCACCCCGGCGACCACGAACAGAACGTCCAGGGTGACGCCATTGAGCGTTGCGGCCAGCGCGGTGGCCGAGGCGGGATCGGTAACATCGAGCGTCTCGATCCGCAATCGGCTGCCATGGGCGGCGTGGAGTGCGGCCAGGCCCGGCGATTTCTCCGGTGTCCGGGCGGTGGCGATCACCGTCCAGCCGCGCGAGAGAAAGGTTTCCGCCAGGCCGAGGCCGAGGCCCCGGCTGGCGCCGGCAAGCAGGATGGTACCGGCCTTGGGATAATCTGGCATAGGGCGTGGCTCTCCGTCTCTGCCCACGTTAAACGCGTGGACAGGGGGTTTTTGCAACCGGCCCTCTTGAGGTTTTATCCCCCCGGCGCAATGCTTTGTTGCACAACTTAACCGCAGCGAGACCACATCCGGCCGCATAACACTCAGGTAGTCGTCGGTCACACCGCTTCATGCGAAAGGTTTTGTCCATGCGTATCTCTCACCTGGTTCTGGCCACATCCCTGATCAGCTTCGGCGGCGCCGCCGGCGCGCTCGCCGCCGGCCATGGCTGGGGCGGCGGCGCCCGCGGCGATGTGCTGACCCGCGGGATTACGCTGACGGACGCGCAGAAGGAGCAGATCCACGCGATCGAGAAATCCGCCTGGTCCACCAGCAAGGCCACCATGAAGCAGCTCCGCGGTATTCACGAGCAGATCAGCGCCAAGCTGCTCTCGGCCGGCAGCGTGACGGAGGCCGACATCACGCCGCTGCTGCAGGAGGAGGAGTCGCTGAAGGCGACGCTCGATCAGGCGCGTTTGTCGACGGAGTTGCAGGTTCGCAATCTGCTGACCCCCGATCAGTTGGCCCAGGCCGCGACCCTGCATCAGCAACTGACGACGCTGCATGAGCAGGAACACGCGCTGATGCGCTCCTCGGCCACCAGCAGCGCGACGCCGCAGTAACGACACCGACCGGGGCCAGGGGCACGAACGCCTGGCCCCGTCCTGGATTTTTCCAACCGTACAGGCTGATTAAACCCCTCGTTCATCATCGTCCCTCATTTTGCGGCAGCACACGCAGGATGAGCCACGATGCCGATTGCCGACATAGCTTCCGAGGACGTGGTCAGCGCCGGCACGATGGTTGCCCTGTCCGCCTTCTTCACGGTCAGCGGAACCGGCAATCCCACCTATCTGGTGGTCAGCGCGCTGGACCGGGATGAATATACCGCCACCGCCACCGGGAGCACGGGCAGTTTTTCCGGCAATGGCGCGACGCTCGGCTTTTCGAACGAGGGCAGCGACGCGCGCGGCGCGGGGATCGTGTTCACCTGGAATGCCGCCAGCGGCGCGTATGTGAACGCCATTTATGGCAGCTTGCAGACCCTCGACTACACCGCACCCTCCAGCCCCGGCGATGTCACGAACATCTCGATCTTCACCACCAGTTCCGCTTCGGTGGCCCAATCCGAGGCCGGCAGCGCGTATGCGCTGATGCAAGGTGATGCGGCGGGCTATGTCGGCTCGGCCACGATCGTGGCGAACCCGGTGGTGGCGGCCACACCGCCGACGGCTGCAACGCCGGACGGCATTGCCGCGATGGCCGAGAGCTATGTGGGCGACGCCTGGAACATGGATGGCTGCTGGGTGCTGGCCAGCACCATAGCGGCCGAGGCGGGGGCCGGGCTGCCGGTGCAGAGCACCGCGATCGGCGTGGCCGGCAAGCCCAATGGCGAATGGTATGTGGCCTATAACGGGCCGGTGGCGTGCAATGCCGGCTGGGAGAGCCTGGTACGGACGGGCGACATCATTGTGTTCGAGCCCGCACAGGGTGGCGGCCATATCACGACCTGCGTCTCCGGCAGCGGCAGCACGGCCGAGGTGATCGACAATATCACCTATGAGGGTGGCGGCGGCCAGATCACCAATCCGGCCGGTGATGGATCGGCCGACGACATCCTGATCTCGCCCGCGCACGCGGCCACCCAGGAATTCGCCGGCGCGAACCCGGCCGACGTGGTGGTCTATGCGCTGGACACGCCGCTGGTCGGCGTGTCGCAGGCGGCGAGCGGGCCAAACGGCGCGAGTGGCCTGGTGGGTTCCCCGCTGGCCTTGACTACGCTGGCCTCCGCGGCCGATCCGCAAGGCCACGCGATCACGAAATATCAGCTCTATGACAGCCTGGCGGGGGCCAGCTTCGTGGTGGGCGGAACGGCGGAGACAGCGAATTCGGCCAGCGCCGCGATCACCGTGAGCAGCCTATCGTCGGTCACGTTGAGCTATACCGCGGCCGGCACCGACACGGTGGACATCCGCGCCTTCAACGGCACCTATTGGGGCGATTGGCAGGCGGTGACGGTGACGGCGAGCGTGCCGGTGCCGTTGCCCCCGAAGCTCGGGACCGCCACGGCGGCGCAAAGCTGGGCGCAGGGCAGCAAGGTCAGCCTGACCTTGCCCAGCACCCTGTTTACCGATCCGCAGAAGCAGACGCTGACCTACACCGCCAGCGAACCCGGCGGCGCGCCCCTGCCGGCATGGCTGAGCTTCAACCCCGCCACGCGCAGCTTTTCCGGCACCGTGCCGCATGCCGGGCCGCAAAGCCTGCAGATTGTCGTGACGGCCACCGACACTGGCGGCCTATCCACCAGCGAAACCTTCACCGCCACGATCCCCGCCCTGGCACCCGTGGCCGTGGCGCCGCTGGTGCCCACGCAGAATTGGCTGGAGGGCAGCACGGTTGCGGACACGCTGGCCGGCAGTTTGTTCAGCGATCCGCAGGGCGAAGCGCTGACGCTGAAAGCAACGCTGGCCTCCGGCGCCGCCCTGCCCGCCTGGCTCAGCTTCAACCCGGCCACCGCTACCTTCTCCGGCACGGCGCCCAGCACGGTGGAAATCGTCGCGCTGAAACTCACCGCCACCAATGCGAGCGGACTTTCGGCCAGCGAGAGTTTTTCGGCCGACATCCTCAGCGCCGCGCCCAAGCTCGTGGCGCAGACCCAAACGCAGGACTGGGCGCAGGGCAGCCCGATCAACGATACGCTCTCCGCTTGTCTGTTCAGCGACCCGCAGGGCGAAGCGGTCACACTGTCGGCGACGCTTGCCAATGGCGCGGCGCTGCCCAGTTGGCTGAGCTTCAATCCGGCAACCGATACGTTCAGCGGCACCGCGCCGGCCACGGCACAGACGATTTCCATCAAGGTGACGGGCACGGATACGAGCCTTTTCTCAAGTTCGGAGATCTTCTCCGCCACCATGGTGACGCCCACGCCGACAGTGGCCGCGCCGACGCCGGCGCAGAGTTGGGTGGAGGGCAGCTCGATCAGCGATACGCTGGCGGCCGGCACCTTCGCCGATCCGCGCGGCCAGGCCCTGACGCTGAAGGCCACGCTCGCCAGCGGTGCCGCCCTGCCCTCCTGGCTGAGTTTCAACGCCGGCAGCAACACCTTCACGGGCACGGCGCCCACCACGGCGCAGGCCTTGTCGGTGAAGGTGACCGCGACCGATACCGGCGGCCTCTCCGTCTCCGAGACCTTCTCTGCCAGTGTGGTGAAGGGGCAGGCAGCCGGGTTCACCGCGACTGATTGGGGGCTGCACGAGGCGATATTCGCCCCTTCGGTGTACAGAGTGGGGGAGCCGGACGCCGCTTCCGGCGGTTTGTTGGCAAGCACGGAGCATCTCGCGGCGCTGCTCGTGACCCATGACCACGCCGCAATCAGGCTAACCGCTTGAAAACACGCCTCGGAGCGGAAACGCACGGTCAAGGTGGCACATAAATCTCAAAGTCTTTTGCTTCTTTTCTTCAGAAAAGAAGACCCTTCTTTCTTGAAAGAAAGAAGCACAGAACTTTTGGTATGATGGCATTCGCTGTCGGCACCGCCGGGGCTCATGCTCCACGCTCATCGGGCCAGTTCGCGCAGGCACTCGCGCAGCACCGCATCCAGCGAGGCCCCCTCCCCGAGCCGCTCCAGCACACGCTCCACGGCGGGCTGCGCTTCGATCCGGCGATAGCCGAGATTGGCCAGCGCGGAGAGCGCGTCGGCGGCAAGGCCGCCGGGCGGTGGCATGGCGATGCCGGCGATCGAGGGGCCGGCGGGCATCGCGCCGGCTTTTTCCCGCAGCTCGGTCAAGAGGCGCACGGTCAGTTTGGGGCCGACGCCTGGCACGCGCGCGAGCGCGGTGCGGTCGCCGGCGGCGATGGCGCCGACCAGATCGCGGGGGGACAGGGCGGAGAGGATAGCGAGCGCGACTTTCGCGCCGACGCCCTGCACCGTGGTCAGCAGCCTGAACCAGTCCCGCTCGGCGGACTCTGAGAAGCCGTAGAGAAGGATGGCGTCCTCGCGGACAACCGTTTCGACCAGAAGACGGGCCTGCGCCGGCGGACCCGGCAGGGCGGAGAGCGTGCGCGTGCTCGCCTGCACGAGGTAGCCGACGCCGTTCACGTCGATGATGCAGGAGGAAGCATCGCGCTGCTCGATCCGGCCGGTGAGCAGCGCGATCATGCGCGCGCCGCAGCGGCGGCATAGGCGAGGCGGCTGCTGCGGTTATGCGCGTGGCAGATGGCGACGGCGAGCGCATCGGAGGCGTCCGCCCGGCGCAGCGTGGCGCCGGGCAGCAGGCGCCGCACCATGTCGGCCACCTGAACCTTATCGGCGGAGCCAGTGCCGACCACCGCGCGCTTGACCTCCTTGGCGCCGTATTCCGTCACAAGCAGGCCAGCCAGTGCCGGGACGAGGAGTGCCACACCGCGCGCATAGCCGAGCTTCAGCGTCGCGGCACCGTTGCGGTTGACGTAAGTTTCCTCGACGGCCGCCTCGGCGGGGCGGTGCGCGGCAATCAGCGCCGTAAGCCCCTCATACAAGGCACGCAAGCGGTCAGGCACGGCCATTTCGCTATCCGTGGCGATCACCCCGTCCGCAAGATGACGCAACCTGTTGCCATCGGATTCAATCAGCCCCCAGCCCGTGAATCGCAGACCGGGGTCGATGCCCAGGAGTCGGATGCTCACCGCGCCACGCACCCAGACAGACAAAAGTTTTTGCTTCTTTTTTCAAAAAGAAGTTCTTTCTTGAAAGAAAGAACCAAAGAACTTTTACCTGTTTGTGCGCGACTCATGCGGAAAGGCGCGCCAGGACGGAGTCGGGGATGTCGAAATTGGCGTAGACATTCTGGACGTCGTCGTTGTCCTCCAGGGCGTCGATCAGTTTCAGTACCGAGGCGGCACGCTCGTCGTCCAGCGTGACGGTGGTGGTGGGGCGCCAGTCGAACTTGGCCTCCTCGGGGGGGCCGAAACGCTGCTCCAGCGCGTCACGCACGGCAAAAAGCGAGTCGATGCCGCAGGTGACTTCGTGGCCGGTCTCGTCGCTGACCACATCGTCGGCGCCGGCATCGATGGCGGCTTCCAGCATGGCGTCGGGCGTGGCGGCGGACGGCTTGTAGGTGACGACGCCGAGGCGGTTGAACATGAAGCTGACCGAGTTGGTCTCGCCGAGTGCGCCGCCGTGCTTGCTGAAGGCGGAGCGCACATCGGAGGCGGTGCGGTTGCGGTTATCGGTGAGCGTCTCGACGATGACGGCGACGCCGGCGGGGCCGTAGCCCTCGTAGCGGACATCCGTATAGTCTTCNNAGGCCCTGCTTGGCCGCGACGGTGATTTCACGGATCAGTTTGGCGAATTGCCGCGCGCGCCGGGCATCCTGCGCGCCCTTGCGATGCATGACGTTCTTGACGTGACTATGGCCAGCCATGGGGGTCCGGATGTTTGATGGTCGTTCGGCTTAGCAGGCGCGCGCGTGGCGCGGGAAGACCTGGGTTGGCATGCCTGATGCTGGCTTGCCTTCTGGTCACGCGGGCTTCGGCACGGGATCTGTTTTTGTGGCCGTTTTCATCGGACTCGCCGTGGAACAGGGCGATCGGGAGCGGCGCGGTGTTCTCGGCCGGGGATAGCGCGGAGACGCATGATCTGCTGGATGGGCCGCATGCGCTGATTCATGCGGGCACGTGGTCTATGCCCATTTACCTGGCCTCGGCGGACGACCCCTGGGTGCGCGTGCATGATGCGGAGAATGCGCGGGATTTTCGTGCGCAGGTGCCGCCGGGGGCGCGGCCGGACCCGATGGGGGACCGGCACATGTTCGTGGTGGAGCCCGGCAAGACGCAGGTGCTGGAGATGTATGGCGCGCGGGTGCGGCCGGATGGGAGCATCGAGACGGTGCGGGCGTTCCGGGTTGATCTGCGCGGGCCGGGGATGTTTCTGCGCGATGGGCGTTTCCCCGGGGTGCGGGCGATGGATGCGAGCGGCATGGGCGGGGTGATCCGCGCCTGGGAG
>PKZM01000176.1:0-4738 GCA_003133065.1 Acetobacteraceae bacterium | reverse complement strand
GGCCTCTCGCCCGATGGGCTGGTGCTGGCGCGGGCGTTGCAGGATTACGGCGCCTACTGCGACGACAGCGTGGGCACGGACGGGATTGTTCTCTCCGCGGAGGGCGCGGCGGAAGGCTTGCCCGAGCTGGAAGCGATGCGGCGGGATTTTCCGGTGATCCGGATGGCGCTGCGGGTTGTGCTGAACAATACGCCAGCGACGCCGGCCGGTGGCGGTCAGCCTCGTCGGGGCGTTGCGCCGCCGTGATGGCGGAGACAAAGAATTTAACCACGAAGCCTCTAAGGCACAAAGTATTCACGAAGAAGAGAATTGTTTATTGCTTTCGCTGGCTGACACGATGCCTCCATAAAATTCGAAATTTTTTTGGGTCTATTGTCAAAAATACCACGTTTTTATTCTACTGCCTCCCTTCTCCTTTGTGTCATCTTCGTGACTTTGTGTCTTCGTGGTTATCTTTGCCTTTCTCTCAGTCTTCGGTGTCCAGCACCTCCAGCGGGCGCTCCTGGCGCGTGAGATGCCACCAACCGATGCGGACGATGCGCATGGGTGGGGGGGCGGGCACGGGATAGTCGGTGGTGTTGCCGCGGCGCGTCACGCCCCAGCTTTGCACGTGGCGCGGATCTGTCTTGGGGCGCAGGGCGGGTGGGGGTCTGTTGGGCACAATGAAGTCTCCTCGCGTGTCAGTTCTGCGCCGCGTGGTGGACGAAGGATGCACCGGCGAGCAGCAGCATGGGCACGAAGGCGGCCAGGCCGGCCACAGTGGCCAGGCCACGCTGGCGCTCACGCCAATCGTTGATACGCCGGTTATGGTCCACCGCGGCCGCATATTGCCGGGCCAGTTCGGTACGTAATGTCGCCACCGCGCTAAACGGATCGTGCTGCTGCTGGTTGGACGGGTCCTGCTCCCGGTGGATCAGGGTTTGCGCGTAGGTCAGCAACGCCTGTTCGCGTGCCACGAAGCGGAAGCTCTGCGGCCCCACCGAGGCCACCAACCAGGAGAGCGACGCCAGAACCGCCCCCGCGGCCGCGAGCAGCAATAGAAGGCACAAAGCGCCCTCGATAGAGATGGAGGCCGGCAGGCCGCCGGCGAGCACGGCAATGGCCACCAGTTCTATCGCGAGCACCATCCCGAGCATGGGCAGGCTACGCCATACATTCTCGGCTCGGTCGATTTCCACCCGGTAGGCGGCCGACAGCGTCATTTCCACATAGGCGAGCGCCGCTGGCTCCTCGGGATCGGTGGTCATGGCGAGAGGCTGTCCGGCGGCATCGCCTGCGCGGCCGCACTGCCGGCGCCGCCGCGCACATCATGCGCGCCGAAGAGCTTGGCGCCGGCTTCGGGCCGCGCGTTCAGCGGCAGAAAACCATCCTCGCCGAAGCCGCCGGGGCCGGGCAGCGCGGGGCCACCCACCAGGATCCCCTCGGCCACGCCCCAATAGCCGGCATCGTGAAAGCTGTAGCCGCGGCCGGCGAGGATGGCGCGCGTATCGGGCGACAATGCCATGCGTTCGAGGAATACAACGTCCGGCATCCATTGTTCATGGATGCGCGGGGCGTCGATGGCCTCCTGGATCGTCATTCCATGGTCGATCACGTTGATGATCGCCTCCAGCGTGATGGTGATGATGCGCGACCCGCCGGGCGAGCCGATCACCATCACCAGCTTGCCGTTCTTGGTCACGATCGTGGGCGACATCGAGCTCAACGGCGTTTTCCCCGGGGCGATGTCGTTCGCGGCCCCCTGGATGAGGCCGAACATGTTGGGCACCCCGGCCTTGGAGGTGAAGTCGTCCATCTCGTCATTCATGATGATGCCGGTATTTCCGGCCACATGGCCGGAGCCGAACCAGTTGTTGAGGGTGTAGGTAACGCTGACGGCGTTGCCCGCCGTATCCACCACCGAATACTGCGTTGTCTGCGTGCCCTCGTGGCCCGGCATGGGGCTGGCGGCGGGCGGGATTTTCAGCGCGCCGGAGGGTGTGGCGCGTACGGGATCGATGCCGGCGCGGATTTTCGCGGCGTTTTCGGGGCTGATCAGGTCGGCCACCGGGTTGCGGACGAAGTCGGGGTCGCCCAGCTGGTTGTTGCGGTCCAGGAAGGCGTGGCGCATCGCTTCCACCAGCACATGCACCTCATCGGCCGAGTGAAAGCCCATCGCCCTCAGATCGTAGCCCTGCAGGATTTGAAGGATTTCGCAGATGGTGACGCCGCCGGAGCTGGGGGGTGGTGAGGAGATGATGTGGAAGCCGCGATAGTCGCATTCCACGGGCGGCAGTTCGCGCACTTTGTAGCGGGCGAAATCGGCCGCCGTGAGGATACCTCCGCCGGCCGTGCTGGCGGCGGCGATCGCGGCGCCGATCGGGCCGCGATAAAAGGCGGCCTGCGGGCCTTGCCTGGCGATCAAAGCGAGGGTTTTGCCCAGATCCGCCTGCACCAGATGGTCGCCTGGCTGCAAGGCTTCGCCGTGACGGAGGAAGATGGCGGCGGATTGCGGATCCTTGGCGAGCGATGGCGTGCTGACCGCGAAGATCCCGGCATCGCCTTGGCCGAGCGTGAAACCCTCTTGTGCCAGCTTGATGGCGGGCGCCATCAGCTTCTCGCGGGACATCGTTCCGTAATGCGTACGCGCGTATTCCAGACCGGCCGGGGAGCCGGGCACGCCCACCGACTTCCAGGAATCGGTGGACAGGCCGGGGATCACCTGGCCGTGGGCGTTGAGGAACATATTGGCGGTGGCGGCCAGCGGCGCTTTTTCGCGGAAATCGAGGAAGGTGGTGCGGCCATCGGCGAGGCGCAGCGTCATGAAGCCGCCGCCGCCCAGATTGCCGGCTTCCGGGTACACCACCGCGAGCGCGTATCCCACCGCCACGGCCGCATCCACCGCATTACCCCCATGATCGAGGATGGTGGCGCCGACCTGCGAGGCGAGGTGTTCGGCGGTGACGACCATGCCCCCCTTGGATTCCACGGGGGCCGGATCAGCCGCTTGAGCCAGGCCGGGGAGAAGGAGGAGCAGGGCAATACGTCGCATGGCGACACGCTATACGAGCCAGGCCGGCCCCGGCCACCCCTTCGATACCATTGGATCAAANNCAAAACGATCCTATGTTGGCGGATGATCGCCATTCTCGAGGCCTACCGGTCGGGTGAATTCGCCCGCCAAAGCTGGGTGCCCAATATCGTTTCGGGGCTGATCGTCGGTGTGGTGGCGCTGCCGCTGGGGCTGGCGTTTGCGATCGCGAGCGGGGTGCGGCCGGAGCAGGGCATTTACACCTCCATTGTGGGCGGGCTGGCGGCTTGCGTGCTGGGCGGCAGCCGCATCCAGATTTCGGGGCCCACGGGCGCTTTCATCGTGATTTTGGCCGGGGTGGTGGCAAAGCACGGGGTGGATGGGCTGCTGGTGGCCACGATGATGGCGGGGGTGATGCTGCTGGCTATGGGGCTGGCGAAATTCGGGCGGGCTATCCGCTTTATTCCCGATCCGGTGATCAGCGGTTTTACCGCGGGGATCGCGGTGATCATTTGGGTGGGGCAGTGGCGTGATTTCTTTGGCCTGCCCAAGACGGGTGGCGTGCAGTTCTACGACAAGTTCTGGCATGTGCTGCTGGCGCTGCCCCAGGCTGATCCGGCCACCACGGCGCTGGCCGGATTCAGCATCCTACTGGTCATTCTGGGCCCGCGTGTGCCTGGCTTGCACCGGGTGCCGGGGCCGCTGATCGCACTGGTGGCGGCCACAGCAACGGTGGCGGGGCTGCATCTGCACGTGGCCACGATCGGCAGCGCGTTTGGCGGGATCCCCCAGGGGCTGCCGCATTTCGCCTGGCCGACGATGGGGTTCGATCAGGCGATGGTGCTGCTGCCCGCCGCCTTCACCATTGCCATGCTGGGGGCGATCGAATCGCTGCTTTCCGCCGTGGTGGCCGATGGCATGGCCGGCACGCGGCATGATTCGAACCAGGAGCTGATCGGCCAGGGGGTGGCGAACATCCTCAGCCCGCTGTTCGGCGGCATTGCGGCCACGGGTGCCATCGCCCGCACGGCGACGAATTTCCGCAATGGCGGAACCAGCCCCTTGGCCGGGATCGTGCACTGCCTGACGCTGGTGATGGTGCTGCTGGTGGCGGCCCCGCTGGCGGCGCGGATTCCGCTATGCGCGCTGGCGGCGATTCTGTTCGTGGTGAGTTGGAACATGAGCGGGGCGGCGCATTTCATCCGCATGGCGCGCACCGCGCCGCGGGCGGATGTGGGGATTTTGCTGATCACCTTCGGGCTGACGGTGGCGACGGATCTGGTGATTGCTGTGAATATCGGCGTCATTCTGGCGATGCTTCATTTCATGCGTCGCATGGCCTCCTCCGTTGAGGTGGTGGCGCAGGACAGCGCGGTGTTGGCGCGCGGGGTGCCGGCGGGGGTGCTGGTATATGCGATCGAGGGGCCGTTCTTCTTCGGCGCGGTGGATACGCTGGAGCGCGCGCTGGACCACACGCACACCGATCCGCGCGTGCTGATCCTGCGCCTGGGGCATGTGCCGTTCATGGACATCACCGGCATTCAGGCTCTGCAGGAGGCGGTGATCAATCTGGAGCGGCGTGGCGTGCGGGTGCTGTTCTGCGAGGCGAACATGCGCGTGCTGCGCAAGCTGCTGCGGGCGGGGCTTTTTCCGCGCTCGGCGCCCAAGCGGTATTTCGGGTCGCTGGCGGTGGCGTTGAGCAGGGCGGAGTGACCGTTAAAGCGGGCC
>PKZM01000127.1 GCA_003133065.1 Acetobacteraceae bacterium | reverse complement strand
GGGTGGACGCAGTCCACCATCGCACGGTCCGTGAACCCAACCGCCGCCGACACCAGAGCACGCCGGCGGGCCCGGCGACAACCGATCGGCGGGGCGCGCGGCGGGTCCGAAGAAGAGTCAACCACGAAGGCACAAAGACACGAAGTATTTCACAAAGACGAGCTTAAAGGGCTCGCTCCTCTTCGTGCTTACCTTCGTGCCTTGGTGCCTTCGTGGTTATCTTTCCGGGGCTAGATGCCGGAGAACCAGTTGTACCCACGGTCGCTCCAGAACCCGTGCGGCTCGGTGTTCGTCACATACATCGCCGTTACCCATTTGGGATTCTTGAAGCCGAGCTTGGTGGGGATGCGTATCTTCAGCGGAAAGCCGAATTTCGCGGGCAGAATCTCATCCCCCGCCGTCACCGCCATGATGGTTTGCGGATGCAGCGCGGTCGGCATGTCGATGCCTTCGTAATATCCGTCCGCGCACTGAAACCCCACGTATTTCGCATGCGTGTCGGCGCCCACATGGCGCAGGAAATCCCCCAAGGGTATCCCGCTCCACTGGCCCACATAGCTCCACCCTTCCACGCAGACATGCCGCGTGCGCTGCATCTTGCGCGGCAACGCCAGCAACTGCGGCACTGTCCAGGCCTGCTTATCCGCGATCAGCCCGGACAAGCCCAGCCGGTACCGCCCCGGATCGATGGCCACCACATCCTGCGCCGGATAATACGCATTGTAGCGGAATTCCCGCGCCACGTCGGACGCCGCATATTCCCGCGCAAGCGTGTGCTGGTTGAACAGGAGTGCCTGCACCCGGTCGTTCCAGCGCGATATCGCATGCAATGCCGATTGCACCGCATCGCTGTCGGAAATATCGCATCCCGATAACAACGTCGCGGCACCCAGGCTCAAACTGCCACGCAGCAGGGCGCGGCGTGGGGTGCTGATGATCATGGGCAAGCATCCGAGAAGAGTCTTCTTTTTTGAAAAAAAGAAGCAAAAAACTTTTGGTCCTTGAGGCGCGTGTTGCCCCAACGCGCACCCAAACAGGCAAAAGTTTTTTGGTTCTTTTTTTCAAAAAAGAACATCTTGCTTACCTCGCCCGCCCCAACACCATCGCCCGCAACGTCTTCGGCACCAGCGCCACCAAAACCACATGCACCACCATGAATCCCACGATGGCCGACATGAAAAAGAAGTGCACAACGCGCGCCGCAGCAAATCCACCAAACACCCAGGTGAGCCATCCCAGTTGCACCGGCTTCCAGATCGCCAGGCCCGAGGCGAACATCATCGCGATCGCGAACATCACGCCCCAATAGAACGCCTTCTGCACAGCGTTATACGCGCCTAAATCATGCCCCAGCCGGAATGTCGCGGCGGCGATGAAGTCGCGCAGAAAAGCCCGCGGCGTCAGCGGCAACAGATCCCGCCGGAAATGGCCGGTTGCCACACCATTGCCCACGAACAGGCCAAAGGCGAACAGCAGCAGCCACATACCGGCAAAATGCCAGGCGATCGCATTGCCGGTGCCCCAGTCGTTGCTGGTCGTCGTTGCCAGATATGCGTTGCCGCCGAGCGTGATCCAGTACGGAAATTCAAACGGAAAAATCGGCACGTTATCGTAAATGCGCCAGCCGCTGCCGATCATGATCACGATCGCGAGCGCCTGGCTCCAATGCGCGATGCGCACGATCGCGGAATGATGCTGCTCCGCCACCGGATGGCTCACGACGCCGGATCCAGACCAGCCTGCCGCAGCACGTCGGTACCGCGTGGGCCGGCAATATACGCCATCAACCGGGCGGCATTCGGACTCTGGCCCATGGCTACGAGCGCCCCTTGCATCTGCGTGGGTGACGCCTGCAGGCGCGACGCCACGCGTGCCCACGCCGGGGGCACCTCGGTTTGGTACACCAGCCCGAGCACGCGACCAGTGTCGTGTACCACCGCCAGCACGGTGGGTGTATCGCTGACACCGATCTGTTGCGCCGGCGCCGGACCGCGTTGGCGGAGCACGGAGGCGCCATCGAAACTTGCCGCCGTGGTCGGGTCGGGCAGGACAACCGCATAGGTGGCCAAGAGCTGCGCTACGCCCGCGCCTTCCGGCAACGCGGCATCCGCCCGGGCAACCAGTACAAAGGCGTCCTTGCCCAAGGCAACCAGGCTGCCCGCACGCACCGCCCCCCGGGACGTCAGCGTGCCGATCGTGGCGGCATCGGCCACCACCGCATCGGCGCGCGCCCGATGCGTGATCAGGCCGACCAGGCCATCCGGCGGCGCCACGAAGATATGCACGGGCACGCCACTCGCGGCGGTAAAATCATCGGCCACCTGGTGCAGCGCCCGCTGCAACGCGGGGGCGCAGTACAGCACCACATCCGGCGCCGGGCTGGTCCATGCCAAGGCCGCCGGGGCGCTCGCCAGCAACATCACCGCGCAGATATGAAGGCGCCGAAACAGCATGGCGTAACTTTGCTCCGGGCAACGTGCAGCACGGGTTAAGAACGCGCCGACACAGGCAACTTCGTTCGAACCACGCTGAGGTTACACGCAAGCCAGGCGCTATGTTGACGGTCCCGGGCCTACAAGCGCGCCAGCATCCGCATCGAAAGCCCTATTCCGGCCACCGGTTTCAGCCGCCAGGCGACATCCCCCACGCGTTCCAACCCGCACCACACCTCTGCCCGCGCCCCCGGTGGCAATCTGCCCCATGCCACCGCGCGCGCCTGGTTGTGGCTGCGGCATTCCGCATCGAACGCGGCCAGGAAATTGCCCGTCCCATCCACCACAAAGATGCGGTAATGCATCTTCGGCCTCCCTCACCACATCTCAGGGAGCATATTTTTCCTGGTAACAACCCCGGTATCGACCCTCGGAATCTACTCAGGCTGTATCCGCCGCCAGGCTGGCGGTCCCGTGTTGTCCCCGGAGCCCACCATGCGCCTCGCTTTGGCCGCCACCCTGCTCGCCGCGCTCGCCATCACCGGCCCGTTGCATGCGGCCGCACCCATCCCCATCCGCGTCGTCGTTGTCACCACGTTCGAAATCGGCGCCGATACTGGCGACACGCCGGGCGAATTGCAGAGCTGGGTGGAGAAACTGCCCCTGCCCACCATCCTGCGCTTCCCGCAGGGCACCCACGACCTGCGCCTGAATCCGGCCCTGGGCGTGCTCGGCATCGTAACCGGGGAGGGCCCTACGCGTGCCGCCGCCTCGATCGAGGCGCTTGGCAACGATCCGCGCTTCGATCTCAGCCACGCTTATATTCTTGTGGCCGGCATTGCCGGGATCGACCCGCATGTCGGCTCGGTGGGTGCCGCCATGTGGGCGCTGCACGTGGTGGATGGCGACCTCGCCCACGAAATCGACGCGCGGGAAATCCCACCGGGCTGGACCACGGGGTATGTGCCCCTGCAACGCACCACGCCGTTCGAGCAGCCGGCCCCGCCCGGCCAATCGATCTCCGGCAGCAATGTGTTCACGCTCAATGCGGGTCTGGTCCGCTGGGCCTGCCGGCTTTCGGCCAAGGCGGGCCTACCGGACACGGCGGCTTTGCGTGACATCCGTGCGCGCTACACCGGCTTTCCCGCCGCAATGGCCCCGCCCGCGGTTGGTATCGGGGACACGCTGGCCTCCGGCACCTTCTGGGTAGGCGGCCGGATGAATGCCTGGGCCGAGTCCTGGGTGGCCTACTGGACCCATGGCACCGGCCGCTTCGCCACCACCGCGGAGGAGGATGCAGGCGTGATGCAGGCGCTCACGTTTTTGGCGCAGGTGCACAAGGTCGATCTTCAGCGTGTGCTGGTTCTGCGCACCGCGAGCAATTTCGACATGCCGCCGCCGGGGCAAACGCCGGCCGCGCTGCTGGCGGCGGAAGCCAAAGCCGGCAAGCTGAGCGCATATCTTCCGTCGCTGGACGCGGCCTACATCGCTGGCAGCGTCGTGGTGCGGACGCTGGCGGGGAACTGGAGGGTTTATAACGGCGCTGTGCCGCGGGGAGACTGATCGGGTGGAAGTTTAGGTCTCGTTACTTAATGATTTGTACAAATTAGATGGTAGCGGCGGACGGATTTGAACCGCCGACCAAGGGATTATGATTCCCCTGCTCTACCGCTGAGCTACGCCGCCATCCGTCGGTGTCCGTCCGGACGCATTCCCTGGTGAGCCAGATCGTGCGGCATTGCGAGGACCGGAGCGGAGCGGCCGTTTGGGGCCGTGAGCACCGGCCCGCAGCAATGTCGTGCTAGCTGGCCGCCAGGGGATGGTTACGGATGGACACTCAGAGCGGCAGCACCTATCGCCGGCCACCCCCCCAAGTCAACACACCACCCCCTTACACCGGCAGCCGCACGCGCGCCCGCAAGCCGCCCATGGCCGACTCCTCCAGCGTGATATCCCCCCCATGCGCCCGCACAATATCCCGCGCGATCGTCAGCCCAAGCCCTGTGCCCCCCGCCGCACCACTCTCGAACGGGCGGAACACACTCTCCCGCCGGTCCGGGGGTATGCCCGGGCCATCGTCATCCACCAGCACCAGAACGCTCCGCCCGGCCGGCATCACCGATATCCCCACGCGGGAGGCATGCCGACGCGCATTATCCACCAGGTTGGTAATCGCGCGGCGTACCGCATCGGGGCGCAGCTTCAGCGTGAGAGCGCCTGGCGGCTCGGCCGCCACATCCACCTCCACCACCGCGCCGGCCCGCCGCGCGCGCGCGGCAATGTCCGCCAGCATCTCGCCCAACTCCACCGGCTGCGCCTGCTCCGCCTGCTCCCCGCGCGCGAAGGCCAGGTAGCCGCTGATCATGCGCTCCATCTCCTCCACATCGGCCGTCATTTCCGCGGCCTCGGCGGTCAACGCGCAATCCCCATCCAGCATTGCCAGCGCCAGCCGCAGCCGGGTCAGCGGCGTGCGCAGATCATGGCTCACGCCGGCCAGCATCTCCGTCCGCTGGCTCAGAAACCGGCGTATCCGCTCCTGCATCCGGTTGAAGGCGGTCGCCGCCTTGCGCACCTCGATGGCGCCCTCCGGCCGGATGGCCCCGCTATCGCGCCCCAGCCCGAAATTCTCCGCAGCCTCCGCCAGCCGGCGGATCGCGCGCACCTGGTTGCGCATGAACAGCGCCGCGATGCTGAACAGCAGGATCGATGATCCACCCAGCCACAGAACATAGACATAGATCATGCTGGTATACAGGCGCTTGCGCGGCGCCTCCACATGCAGCACGCCGCGCTGCCGCGGCAAGGCCACGTCGATCAGAACCGATGTCGGATCATGCGTCCAATCCATCGCGAACGGCAGCCCCACACGCTCGCGCAGCGCAATCGCCAGGTCGTCATCCATCGGCCCCAGGATGTTCACCTCGCGCCCACGCACCAACTGCGCACCCCGCAGCACATGCATACGCAAGTCGAAATACCGATAGCCGGACCGCAGGATCCACGCCTGGTCCGCCGGATCATCGGTACTATCGATCAGCCGGATCGTCTCGGCGATCTCGCCTGCCACCGCCCCCGAAAGCCGCCGCGAAATCAGATCCAGATGGCTGCCGTAGAAAATCATCAGCGCCACCGCCTGCACCACCAGCAGCGGTATCAAAATGATCAGCAGCGACCGCCCCAGCAACGATCGCGGCAATATCTTGCGCGCCGGCCGCTCCCACGCGGCCGCAAACCTCAAAACACCACCCGATAGGCAAAAGTTTTTTGCTTCTTTTTTTCAAAAAAGAAGAGGACTCTTTCTTTTGCCGCTCCGCGGAAGACTTCTTTCTTGAAAGAAAGAAGCAAAGAACTTTTACCTATTGCACCCGACACAGCTTCAAACACCCGGCTTTAAAACATAGCCGCGGCCGCGCACCGTATGCAGGAAGCGCGGCTCGCGCGGGTCCACCTCGATCTTGCGGCGCAGGCGGGTCACCTGCACGTCGATCGCGCGCTCGCCCGTCTCATCCATGCCCAGCGCGGCCACGATATCCTCCCGCGTCAACACCTCGTTCGGCCGCGCGGCCAGCGCCGCCAGCAGCGCCCCCTCGCCACCCGTCAGATGCACCACCCCCTCCGGACCGCTCAATTCGCCCCGCCCGGTATCGAACTCCAGCCGGCCCAGCCGCAAAGGCCCCGCGGGTGCGGCCTCCGCCCGCGCCGCCACCCGGCGCAGCATCGCGCGCAGGCGCAACACGAGCTCCCGCGGCTCGAACGGCTTGCCCAGATAATCATCCGCCCCACTCTCGAACCCCGCGATGCGGTCCTCGGGCGCGCCGCGCGCCGTCAGCAGCAGGATCGGCACAGTCGCATTCTCCGCCCGCAAGGCAGCCGTCAGCGCGAGCCCCGTCTCCCCGGGCATCATCACGTCCAGCACCAGCGCATCGGGCGCCAGAAACCGCAGCTTGTCGCGCGCATCCTGCGCATGGGTCGCGGTGCTCACGCGGAACCCGTTCTCCGCCAGATACCGGCTCAGCAACGTGCGCAGCCGCGCATCGTCGTCCACCACCAGAACATGCGCGTCATCGTTCATCAGAAGCCCTCATATCCGCCCCCGCTCGCTCAACGCGGCCGCCTCGGCCGCCCCCAGCCAGTCCAACGCCGACTTGCCCATGATGGCGCGCAGCACCCGGCCGAACCCCTCAACCGCAGGCCCGCCCGCCTCCCGATACGCCGCCACCAGCCGCTCCCGCTGCCGCTCGAACAAGACACGCTCCAGCGCCTCGCCCGCCGCCGTCAGCCGCAGCAGCCGCTGCCGGCGATCCTGCCGCCCCGGCGAAACACTAACATACCCCCGCGTGGTCAAACTCCCCAGCACACGTGCCAGGCTCTGCTTGGTGATACAGAGTACAGCCAACAAATCCGTCACCGTCAGCCCCGGCGCGCGGCCGATGAAATGCAGCGCCCGGTGATGCGCCCGCCCGAGCCCTGCCTCCTCCAGCACCGGATCGACGCTGGCCGAAAAATCCCGCCAGGCCAGAAACATCATGTCCTGCGCCAGCCTGATCTGCGCCTCGCGCAGAAACAACAGGCTCGCGCCCGCCGCTGCCGGCTTGGGCGCCGGTTCACTCTGCGACATGTCTCCCCTCCATTCTTAGCGCACCCTCTACGACAGCCTATCTGCCTTATCGTGTAGGCAAATCCAGCCTTGCATGACACACTCAACGGCTGCCCCGTTTCTCCTTTACGTATGGTGACTTCATGGCGCTGATCCCCTTCGACGACCGCGACGGCATGATCTGGTGGGATGGCGCGCTGGTTCCCTGGCGCGACGCCAAGCTGCACGTGCTCACCCATGGGCTGCATTACGCCAGCGCCGTATTCGAAGGCGAACGCGCCTATGCGGGCCATATTTTTCGCCTGCGCGAGCATACCGATCGCTTGCTGGCCTCAGGCCGCATCCTCGGCTTCGACATCCCCTATACCGCCGAGGAGATCGATGCCGCCTGTATCCAGACGCTCGCCGCCAACGGCCTGACCGAAGGCTATCTGCGCCCGCTCGCCTGGCGCGGCTCGGAAATGCTCGCCGTCTCCGCCCAGCATACCAAGATCCATCTCGCCATCGCCTGCTGGCAGTGGCCATCCTATTTCGGTGACGACCGGATGGCCGGCATCAAGCTCGCCTGGGCGGATTGGCGCCGCCCCGATCCGCGCACGGCGCCCACCGCCAGCAAGGCCGCGGGCAATTACATGACCGGCACGCTGGCCAAGCACAAAGCCGAATCCGAAGGTTTTGCGGATGCCATGATGCTGGACTATCGCGGCCAACTGGCGGAGGCGACCGGCGCCAACGCCTTCTTCGTGATCGACGGCGCGCTCCATACGCCCACGCCGGACTGCTTCCTCGATGGCATCACCCGCCGCGCCGTCGTCGGGCTTGCCCGGCGCCGCCAGATCCCGGTGGTGGAGCGCGCGATGCATCCCGAGGAACTCGGCCGCGTGAGCGAAGTGTTCCTCGCCGGCACCGCCGCGGAGGTGACCCCCGTGCGCCAGATCGGCGAGCACCATTTCTCCCCCGGCCAGATCACCGAAGTTCTGGTCCGCGACTACACGGACCTGGTACGCCTGCCCCCGGACGAGGTCTCGACCAGGCTCGCGGCCTAAACAGGCAAAAGTTTTTTGCTTCTTTTTTTCAAAAAAGAAGACCTTACTTTCTTCAAGAAAAAAGAAAGTATGTTCTTTTTTGAAAAAAAGAACCAAAAAACTTTTATTCGTTAGGCTTCGTCTCCGTGCCCAGGGCGTACGATACTCCCATAGATTATGGTCTTGCCGCTGAGGATTATGGGGCTTACCGGCAGGGCTTTCCCAACGCGTTTTTCCATCGGCTGCAGGGGCTCGGCGTGGGGCTTGCCGGCCAGCGGCTGCTGGATCTGGGCACGGGTACCGGCCTTCTGGCCCGCGAATTCGCCCGCCGCGGCTGCCTCGTCACGGGCGTGGATTTCTCCGCGCGCCTGCTCGATGTCGCGATCACGGCCAATGCCGGCGAGGTGGTTCGCCCCAGCTATCTGCGCCTGCGCGCCGAAGCCACGCGCCTGCCCGCCGCCTCGTTCGACATCGTCTCGGCCGGCACGGCCTGGCATTTGTTCAACCGCCCTGCCGCCGCGCGCGAAGCCCGCCGCCTGCTGCTGCCCGGCGGCCGCCTGGTGATCGCCCATCTGGATTGGCACACCGCGCCCGGGACCATCGCCCATGCCACGCTGCGCCTGATGGAGCGCTACGGCCCGGGAGACCCATCCCCCAGCACCTTCCTCTACCCGGCCTGGACCGACGACCTCATCGCCGCCGGCTTCACCGCGTGGGATGTATTCGCCTTCACCACCACCCTCACTTACACCCCGCGCGCCTGGCGCGGCCGCGTGCGTGCCAGCCAGCGTGGTGCTCCCGCCATGACCCCCGCAGACCTCGACAAGTTCGATGCCTCGCTGGGCCGTATGCTCTCCCGGCACTATCCGGGGCCAACGCTAGAGATCGAACACCGGGTGTTCGCCCTGATTGCCGCCTGACCCGAATCATGCCGTCTCGCCTCAATACAAGTGACAACGCCGCAGGCGGAAGCTACGCTCCACTTCGGTAACAAAACCACGGTCTGAGGCACCACCGCCATGCCCCGCGCGTCATCCGGCCCACGTGACCACGCAAACGGCTGCCCCTAGCCGGCCTCCCTCCTGGGTTGTGGTTGTGCCGCGCCGCCGGCCGCGGCCTGATGAAAAGCTGATTCCCGAAACCCGGTCGCTCGCCTTGCGGCGCCAGGCCACGCTGCTCAGCCTGATCTCGGCGTTCGGCTCCGGCCTGTACTTGTATACCGTCAAGCACCGCACCGGCGTCATCGACCGCCAGATCGGCCAGGCCATCCAGGCCACGCAGGCCGCCCAAGCGCAAGCCGGTCTGTTGCGCGCCGAATGGTCGTCCCTGAACGACCCCGAGCGCCTCCAAACACTGGCCACCCACTACCTGGCGCTGCACCCCGTCGCGCCCACGCAATTCGCGCAGCTTGCCGCCCTGCCGGATCGTATCGACCATGCCGCCGCGGCGCCGATCCCCCCCAGGCCCGCCATCGCACCGGAACCCGCGCCCACACCTGCACCGGACACACCCGGCACAAAGCTGGCCACGGCCGAACCGGCGCCTGATGAGGCCACCCCCATGCCTGCCTTGCCCCAACCCGCGCGGCTTCGCGCGCCATCGGCGCTACCATCACATCCACACAGCGAACATGCGCCGGTCATCACGGTGGCCGCCGCCCCCCGCGTGCAGCCGCCACCCCGCCACATCACACTTGCCCGCGCCGAGCAGCCGAAGGCCCAAACGACATCGCCGTATCACCATATCGGCCAGGCCCGCTCCGATCCGCCGCACGACCTCGCCCGTCCGCAAGGCAGCCCTCTGCCGCTCGCCGCCCCGGCCGCTCCCGCGCGTATCGGCGCGATCTATCGCGACGCCATGGCCAACCCGGCGCGGCCGCATCCCCTTCCCCCCATGATCGCGGCCCGGCCCAGTACCCCCATTGCCGCGCCGTACCACCCGCCCGCCTGGGCACCTTATGGGTATGCTGACGGCACCCCTTATGCCGCCATGCCGGCTCCGCGCACCAGCCTGCCACCCCCGGTTCCCCTTGACCCCGCCTACCAATAACCCCGCTTATCGCTTTCTTCACGCTGACCCGCTCATGATCTCACTCCGCCGGATTCCACCGAAGGGACAGCCATGGGCAACCCCTACCCAACCAGGCCGATCCGCCCCGGCACGGCGCCGTGCCGGGCGTGACCACCCTAAGGCGGCTCTTCCGCACGCGTCACACCGCCCCGGATCGCCCCGGCCACCCCGCACCGGCAAGCCTGCCGCCGACACCTGCCCCATCCGAACCGGCGGCGGATCCCCGGCTCGCGGCGTGGCGCCAGGCTGGGCGCACCCAGCTCGCCACACTCTCCGCCGCCTCCCACGAGATCGACTCCACCGTCCATTCCGTGGACGAGACGATCCTGGAGCTGGGGGAGCGGTTTTCAGCCCTTGCCCGGCAGGCCACCGGCCACGCTGCCGGCGTGCAGGCACTTTTGCTCACCGCCGACCAGGTGGTTACCAGCACCGAAACCATCAGCCTTGCTGACATGACCGCGCTGATGCGCGAAACGCTCTCGCAGATCGTGCAGGGCATGGTCGGGATGTCCACCAGCGCCGTTTCGATCACCGAGGGGCTGAACGCCGTCTGCGACCGTGTCGGCCGCATCACCGCGCTGAACACGGATCTTCAACGCATCAACCAGCAGACCCGCATGCTGGCGCTCAACGCCACGATCGAGGCCGCACGTGCCGGGCAGGCCGGCGCAGGCTTCGCCGTGGTGGCCGACGAGGTTCGCCAGCTCTCCAGCCGCACCGAGGCGCTGTCCCGATCGATGAGCGGCGAGGTCGGCGGTATCGGCACCGTCGTGCGCGAGGGCCTGGCCACGATCGGGGCCGTCGCGCGGCTCGACATGACCGGACACATGCATACGCGCGACCGGCTGGAGGCCATGCTCACCGCCATGCTGCATCGTCGTGCCGCCATGGAAGGCGTGATGCGCGACTCAGCCGAGGGGTCCAGCGCCATTGCCGGCGAGATATCGCAGATCGTCGCCGGCCTGCAGTTCCATGATCGCAGCCGCCAGCGCCTGATGCTGGTGCGTGACATGCTGGCCGCGGCCGCCGCCCTGATCGACGACGCCGAGGCCGCGACGAAGGATGCGGGCCCGGCCCCCATGGCGGATCAGGACTGGCTCTCCCGCCTTGCCGCCCGCTTCTCCATGGCCGAGGTCCGGGACCGTTTCCGGTTCTGTTTGGGTTTGGCGGCCCAGCACGTTGCGGCACCTGCGACGGCGGAGGGGGAGCTCGACCTGTTTTGATCTTGATGACTGCGCTCTGAAGTCAGAAAGTCTTCTTTTCTGAAGAAAAGACGCAAGAGACTGTTGGCGTTGCTGTCACGGAGTCGCCGCAAGCGTACAGAACAGGTAAAAGTTTTTTGGTTCTTTTTTTCAAAAAAGAACAGTCTTTTCTTTCCTTCCCCGCCCACCCCATCAACATTTCCTCCATCAATCCCCGCCACACTGCGGCCACTCCCGGAACAGTTGGCCCATCCCCCATGACGCCTCGCCCCCCGCCCTACGTGCATGCTCTCGTTGGCGCGCATACCGTGCGCCAGGCCAGGCAGACCCATGCGGGCATTCTGGCCGCCCTGCGTGATCATGCCGATACGCGTCTGGATTGTGCCGGCGTTACCGAGGCCGATCTGAGCCTGATCCAGATCGTGCTGGCCGCGCACGACAGCGCCGCTGCCGCCGGCAGGAGCTTCGTGCTGCACGCGCCGCCGCCGCCGCCGGTGCGCGACGCATTGCAACGGGGTGGCTTCGCCAACGATGGCTCCGCCAATCCGGCCGAGTGGCGCGGCCATAGCCCAAAACCGGGGGGCCGGGCCTGATGGCGCGCACGATCCTCGCGGTGGACGACAGCATCAGCATCCGCCAGATGGTGAAGCTGGCGCTCAGCCAGGGCGGCTACGAGGTGGTTTCCGCCGAGGACGGCAATGACGGCCTGGCCAAGGCCCGCAGCTGCCGCGCGGACATGGTGATCACCGACCTGAACATGCCCGGCATGAACGGCATTTCCCTGATCAGGGAAATCCGCAAGCTGCCCGCCTATACCGGGGTGCCGATCCTTTTCCTGAGCACCGAATCCGATGCCGGCCTGAAGCAGGAGGCCAAGGCGGCCGGCGCCACCGGCTGGATCGTGAAGCCCTTCCAGGGCGAGCAGCTGGTGGCGGCCGTACGGCGGGTGCTGGGCGCGTGAGCGGGCCTACCCCCGCCGAACTGTTTCTGCAGGAAGCCCAGGAGCTGCTGGAACAGCTTGAGCATTCGCTGCTCGATCTGGCCGCAAATCCCGGCAATACCGAACTGATCGACGCCTCGTTTCGTGCCTTGCACACCATCAAGGGTTCGGGTGCGATGTTCGGCTTCGAAGCGGTGGCCGCCTTCACGCACCATTTCGAAACCGTGTTCGATCGCGTACGCCAAGGCAAGCTGGCCGCCGATGAGCCGATGATCCGGCTGGCACTGGCCGCGCGCGATCATATCCGCCACATGATCGAGTCCCCCGGCCCGGACGACGCGGCGCTCGCCGCCCCCATCCTGGCGGGGCTGCAGGCGCTGCTCGGCGATGGATCCGCCGCACAGGCGCCCGATCAGGCTGAAGCTGCCGGCGCCGCACCGTCCAACGGCTTCCGCCTGCGCATCCGCTTGCCGCGGGACGCGATGCAGATGGGCACCAACCCGCTGCTGCTGCTGGATGAGCTGCGCGGCCTCGGCACGGCCAGCATCACTGCGGACGCCAGTGGCGTGCCGAAGCTGGAGGACCTCGATCCCACCGCCTGCCATATCGGCTGGACCGTGGAGCTGCACACGACGCAGCCCCGCACCGCCATCGAGGACGTGTTCCTCTTCGTGATCGACGAGATGGAGCTGCAGATCGACGCACTTGCGGCTGCGGCAATGCCCCCCGCGCCGGCCGACGTGATCGAACCCGGCCTTGCCACATCGGCCGACACGGCGGCCGCACCACCCCAGGCCGCCGAGCCTGCCCGCCCCGAAGCCCATAACCGCCGCCTTGCCGACAGCGTGCGCGTGCCGGCGGAACGGCTGGACGATCTGATGGACCGCGTGGGCGAACTGGTGATCGCCCAGTCCCGCCTCAGCCAGGTGGCGGCCGCCAGCACCGATGCCCAGGTGAAGTCCATCGCCGAGGATATCCAGCGCCTGGCGCTGGAACTGCGTGACAGCACCATGGGCGTGCGCACGGTGCCGATCGGCTCCCTGTTCGGGCGCTTCCGCCGCCTGGTGCACGATCTGAGCGCCCAGCTCGGCAAGGACATCACGCTCGTCACGATCGGCGAGGAGACCGAGCTGGACAAGACGGTGATCGAAAAGCTGAACGATCCCCTGATCCACCTGCTGCGCAATTCCATCGACCACGGCCTGGAAACCCCCCAGGGCCGCGCCGCCGCCGGCAAGCCCGAAGCTGGCCGGATCACCCTCACCGCGCGGCACGCCGGCGCCGAGGTGCTGATCTGCATTGCCGATGACGGCCGCGGCCTTGATCGCGCGCGTATCCGTGCCCGCGCCGAGGAGAACGGCCTGATCGCGCCCGGCGCCATCGTGCCCGATGCCGAGCTGCTCGCTGTGATCTTCCAGCCCGGCTTTTCCACGGCGCGCGAGGTGACCAGCCTTTCCGGCCGCGGTGTGGGGATGGATGTGGTCAAGCAAGCGATCGAGGCGCTGCGCGGCAAGATCGAAATCGCCAGCGTGGAAGGCATCGGCACCGAACTTACCCTGCGCCTGCCGCTGACGCTCGCCATCATCGATGGGCTTCTGGTGCGCGTGAGTACCGGGCGCTACGTGCTGCCGCTTTCCAGCGTGGAGGAATGCGTGGAGCTTTCCGCCGAGCAGGATGCGCGTGCGCGGGGACGCAATTTTCTCAACATCCGCGGCGACCTGGTGCCATTCCTGCGTTTGCGGGAGCTGTTCGGCGCCACGACCCCGGCGGACAGGTTCCAGAAAGTTGTTATCGTGGCAGCGGGAAAATCGCGCGTCGGTCTGGTGGTGGATCAGGTGATCGGCAACCATCAGACGGTGATCAAATCGCTCTGCGTGCTGCACGCCACGGCGCGGATGTTTTCCGGCGCCACCATACTGGGCGACGGCGCCGTGGCTCTTATCCTCGATGTCGCCCAACTGGTGGAATACGGCCAGTCCCGCAGCGACGAGTTCCGGGAGGCAGGATGAAACCCGACCGATCCGGCAGCGTACGGCATAGTGCTGGAAGCTGCCTGCTTCCTTATGTCAAGAAAGACCCACCGCGGCGCGGCAAAGACAAAGANNGCCACGCTGCAGGTGCTGACCCTGGCGCTGCAGGGCGAGACCTTCGCGCTGGAAGCCCGCCATGTGCGCGAGATCCTCGATCTCGTGCCTGTCACCGAAGTACCCGGCGCACCGCATTTTCTCAACGGCCTGATCAATGTGCGCGGCAAGGTGGTGCCGCTGCTGGATCTGTGCCGCAAGATCGGGCTGCAAACCTCGCCGCCCACGATCGACTCGCGAATCATCGTGGTCGAGGTGGATATCGCAGGCAGTTCCACGATCGTGGGTGTGCGCGCCGACCGTGTATATGAAATGGCCGAGCTGGCCGCGGATGCGCTGGAAGAGCCGCCCCAGATCGGCATGCGCGTGCGCAGCGCCTTTGTGCGCTGCATCGGCAAGCGCGCCGGTGACTTTCTCATCGTTCTCGATTTGCAGGCCATCTTTGCCGATATCGAAGCCGCCCCGGCGTCAGTGCCCGCGGCGCGGGCGGCGTGATCATGACGAGCCCAAACCCAGCCAAGCGGCCTACCCCAGGAGTTCTCCCATGCGTCTGACCATCAAGCTTAAGCTCGCCATGGCTTTCGGCCTCGTGCTGCTGCTCTCCATCCTGACCGGCTTCGTGGCCACCACCCGGCTGGCCACGCTGAACGATACGCTGGATGGCGTGGTCAACGGCACCGCCAAGCGAAGCCTGGAAGCCGCCGAGCTCAGAACCGCGCTGCTGCAGGATCTGGGCCAGGAAAAGAACATGGTGCTGGCCAGCACCGATGAGGACACGGCGAAGTTCAAGGCCGAGATGCTGAAGGGACGCGCCCATGCGCGCCAGCTTCTCGAAACGCTGATGGGCATCGCCACCGAGCAGGGCCGCCGCATGCTCGGCGAGATCGGCACTCTGCTGGACAAGCAGGTTGAATTGCAGGACCAGACCGCGCGCGACGCCACGCTGAATTCCAACAACGCAGCCAACATGCTGGTCGCCTCCGACGGCCTTCCCGCCTTGTCGCGGGCGGTATCCGCGCTGTCCTCCCTGGGGCAGGTGATTGAGCAGTCAGGCAACCCCGGCAAGGCATCCGCCCTTCTCGCCCTGGAGCGGCTGCACAGCGCCATATATGCCACCTGGTCGGACATGCAGGCGGCGATACTGGCACCGAGCCTGGCGGAGATTGCCCGGCGCTGCGACACCGCGAGTGCCAGCATCGCCGGCTTGCGCCGCCAGAGCACCGCCGCGCTGGAACCGGTGGCCGCGTCGGGCGCCGGCCCCCAGGCCGCCCCGTTCATGGAACAGCTCGATCACCTGATAAAGGTGCAGGAAAAAGTCATCGACATCACCCGTGGCGCCGGCACCATGATGGCCACGGATCGCACCACCGGCGAGGGGCACCGCGCCGCCGATGCCGTGATGGACGCCACTAACGGCTATATCGGTTTCGTAGAGGGGCTGATGAAGGCGTCGCAGGACGCGGCGGCTGCCACCTATGAGCAGGCCCATACCCTGCTGATATCCGTGATCGTGGTCTCCATCCTGGCCGGCACGGTGGCCGCCGCCTGGATTTCCCTCAGCATCAGCCGCGGCCTGAAGCGCGCGATCCACCTGGCCGACGCCGTATCTACCGGGGACCTGTCGCAAACCGTCACGGTCAACACCCATGACGAGGTGAGCGACATGATCGACGCGATGACCCGCATGACCGAAAATCTTCGTAGCACCGCGCAAGTAGCCGATTCGATCGCCGATGGCGATCTCACCATCAAGGCCAAGCCGCTCTCCGCCAAGGATACGCTGGGCCTTTCCCTGGAGCGCATGCTGGAGAAGTTGCGTTCCGTGGTGAGNNCGCAGACCGAGAAGATCGCCAAGCAATCCTCCGTGGATGCGCAGGCCAGCGGCGAGGCTGTGAGCCGCGCCGTTTCCGCGATGCAGACGATTGCCGAGAAGATCAACATCGTTCAGGAAATCGCACGCCAGACGGATCTTCTGGCACTCAACGCCGCGGTGGAAGCTGCCCGCGCGGGCGAGCATGGCCGCGGCTTCGCGGTGGTAGCCTCGGAAGTGCGCAAGCTGGCCGAACGCAGCCAGACGGCGGCGGCGGAAATCAGCACCGTATCCTCCCAAACGGTGAAAGCCGCGCAGGAGGCCGGCGCCATGCTTGGCCGCCTTGTGCCGGACATCAAGAAAACCGCCGAGCTGGTGGCCGAGATCAGCGCATCCTGCCGCGAACAGGATGTGGGCGGCGACCAGATCAACCAGGCCATTCAGCAACTCGACAAAGTGACGCAGCGCAATGCCAGTGCATCGGAGCAGATGTCGGCCACTGCCGAGGAACTCGCAGCGCAATCGGAGCAGTTGCAGGCCAACATCGCCTATTTCCGTCTGGCTGATGCGCCGGCTTCCAAGCCGCGCACCGCGGCACCCACCCGGGCGCGGGCGGCCCAACCGCGGCAAGCGGCCAAGCCGGAACCGGAACCGGCGCGGCGGCTTTCCGCCCCCGTTACGCGCAAGGCGCAGGCTGCTCCGGCTGGCGGCTTCGCGCTGGCGCTGGCCGATGGGGGGGCGGATGCGGAGGATGCAGAGTTCGAAAGATATTGAAGGAAGCGAGAATGTTCTTTTTTGAAAAAAAGAACCAAAAAACTTTTACGCTTTTGCGCGCGCTGCCGGCGAGGCGCGCACCACTCGGCAAAAGTTTTTTGTTTCTTTTTTTCAAAAAAGAAGACCTTCCTTTTCTTCTGCTCCGGTTTGGAAGGTGATCATGGAAACCTCCACCCATTACGTGACTCTCGGTCTAGGCGCGGAAATCTTTGCGGTGCCGGTTGCATGCGTGATCGAAATCCTGGCGATGCGCGATCTATTCCGTGTTCCCGATGCGCCGGCCTTTCTCGCGGGTCTTGCCGATGTGCGCGACCAGGCGGTGCCGGTGATCGATTTGCGCCGCAAGCTTGGCCTGACGCCGGCCGAAGCGACGCAGCACACGCGGATCATTGTGCTGGAGGTCAGTGTTGGCGGGAACCGGATTGTCGTCGGCCTGATCGCGGATCGTGTGATCGAGGTGATTACGCTCTCCGCTGCGCAGATCGGCCCGCCCCCGAATGTTGGCGGCACCTGGAGCTCCTGCCATATCGCCGGCGTGGGCCGACACGGCGCGAGCTTCGTGATCGTGTTCGACATGGAAAGTCTTTTCTCGCGCGACGAGGTGAGCCATCTCGTTGCCGATCACGAACCCGCCGCGCGCGCCGCGTGAGTGCGGCGCAGAGCATCGGCGCGGGCAGTCTGTCGGCAGCCCAGTTCGAACGGCTCGCGGCCTATATCCATCGCGTGGCGGGCATTAAGATGCCGCCAAGCAAACATTCCATGGTGGAAGGCCGGCTGCGCCGCCGCGTGGCGGCCACCGGTGCCGCATCCTTCGCCGCTTATTGCGACGCTGTTTTCGAAGCGGGCGATTCCGGCCAGGAGATGGTGAACCTGATCGACGCCATCACCACCAACAAGACGGATTTTTTTCGTGAGCCGGATCATTTCAAAATTCTGGCTGAGAAGGTGCTCCCCAGCCTCGATACCGCCCGCGCGCCGCTCAAAATCTGGAGCGCGGCCTGTTCCACCGGTGCCGAGCCGTACACGCTGGCCATGGTGGTGAGCGATTACATGCAGGCACAGAGAGCGAAGTTTCTGCCCATGCCAGCGCCGCATATTCTGGCGACTGACCTGTGCACGACCGTGCTGAAAACCGCCCGCATGGGTATCTACCCCGAGTCCATGATCGATCCGGTACCGCCGGACATGCGCCGCCGCTACGTGCTGCGCGGCAAGGGGCGCCAGGCCGGAAAATGCCGGATCGTGCCCGAACTTCGTGCCATGGTGAGCTTCGGCCAGCTCAACCTGATGCAGCCTGCCTATCCTGTCGATCCCGATCAGCACATCATCTTTTGCCGCAATGTCCTGATCTATTTTGATCGTAACGATCAGAAATCCGTGCTGCGGCGCCTGTGC
>PKZM01000203.1 GCA_003133065.1 Acetobacteraceae bacterium | reverse complement strand
GATACTATGACGTATTTTGTCAAGGAAAAAAATCTTGGCGCCGCGGGGTTTGTTGTGGCTGGCGCCCGGGGCGATTTCACAGAGGGCGGTTCAGGCGGCCCGGCCGACCGAAATTCGGAACCGGAAGGGCGATGCCGGCCGCCCGGCGATCACCTCGTTATTGCCGGGGCGCAGCGCGGCGAAGCAATCCAGCGAGGCGCGGGTGAGAACCTGGCCGTTCACGATGGTGCCGTAACGCGTGCCGAGGTCGCGCACGCCCAGGCGCCCATCACGGCGCAGCACCTCGAAATGCGGGGCGGCGAGATCCGCCTCGCCGTTGGCCGCAATGGCGTAGCAATGATTGGAGCCGACGGGACGAACCTCCCCGCCAAAGCGGTTGCCGACCTGGAAGGGCAGAACCTCGATGGCGATCGGGTCGGGGGGCGGGGTGCCGGGGGCAGGGTGCAGCAGCGGCATCAGGCGCAGGCGTGGCAGGGCATCGGCGGTGTCCAAGCCGGGGGCCATATCGGCGCCGGCCGCCAGGCGGTTTGTGTGGCGCAGGCGGCGGCACAGCAGTTTGAGCAGCACCAGCGCGCGATCATTGGTGAGGCCGAAGGCGTGCAGGAAGGTTTCCGCGTCCGTGGTCAGCACGGTGCAGGGCGTGAGGGCAGTGGCGGTTGCGGCCCGCGTGCGGCCTTCCAACACGCCGGATTCACCAAACAGATCGCCCGCATGCAGGCGCGCGACTTCCACCGCATCGCGCCCCTGCCCGACCGAGATGGCCACCTCACCGTGTTCGATGACATAGACGGCGGCACTGGGATCGCCCTGCGCGAAGATCGTCGCCCCTTGTGCGTACTGCGTGGGCTGCATCGGCGAGCCTCCGCGGGGGAGTGTGGGGCGGAATGGGTTGCTGAAGGGTGAAGCGGGATGTGAGACCGGATCGCATTATGCTGGCCGCGCCTTGCGCGTTTCACACCCTGGGGAGGCTTCGCGTGCTCCGTGCACAGCCGTGACGGGCTCGGCCAACATCTCCGCCAGGAACTCAGGATCTGCTCGGCGGGATTACGGCGGATCGCGCAGGCTCGGGCGCGACGGCGCAAGGCGGCGGCCATGGCGAGCAGCCGTGACTGGCGGCAAGCCAGGCGCGCGCGAACCCGCCTGCTCATCGAGTATGGTGGTCTTGTCGTGAAGGCCGGGTTGGCCGAGCTGGTTGGACGACGATCGCGCCACCCTGCTCGGCGCCTTCCTCGGCTTGCCCGATCAGTTCGCCGGCGTCGGTGACGAGCCGGCCGACACTTACCGGCTGCGCTACCGTCGGCGCGGGCTGCGAACTTTCGATGCCGACGCCGCGGCGAAGAAAGAGGGCGACCGGGAGAAGGCTGAACACGTCTCGCCTGGGTGACTGATCTGGCGGGCATCCTGCTCACGGGGTGCCCACCTTCTTTTCCGGCGCACTCAGTGCTGCTGGTCATGCTTCTCGTTCGTGTTGCCGGTCGAGCCCCGCTCCAGCCGTTGCAAGGTGGCGGTGTTCGCCGCGATTGCCTCAACCAGGCTGGCCAGCACCTCGTGGAGTTTGATCGCTTCCCCGTCCGGCTCCGTCATCAGCCGCACCAACTCCGTCAGTGTCCGATCGACACGCCCCTGCCCATCCACCAACCGGCTCAGCTGCTCGGCCTGGCCTGCCTGTCCCGCCTCCAGCCGTCGCAGCCGGCCGTCGAGTTCGTTGTCCATGACGCCTTTGTCCAAAGTCAAAATGCAGCGGCGGGCGGATACGAATGCCCTCGTTTTGGTCAGCGGCTCGCGACAAGAACTTGTGCCAGCACCCTTCCTTTCTCGGCATGCGTGAGGCCGCGTCCTCGTGCTCCTGGATGAAAAACGTTCGTCAATGAAACGCCATGCTTACGGCAGGCGGCAGCAGCGGCATCGCCTAAAGCAATCACTCTCCGGCCAGTAAGCTCGTGCCGGGTGATAGCATCGAAACTCGCGTGAATATGCGACATGGGCACACTCTCCGATCGCTGGTGGAGTGGCAGAAGGTGAAATGCCTGGGTGACGTATAAATCTGCCCTAACCATCCCAGCGCTTGTCAGAGCGATGTCCAGGATCTGATTGAAGGCCATCTTCGGAAGATAGCCGTTTTCTTCTAGAACGGCGCGGTTGGCTTCAACTGATTGAGCGTCGATCCAGTGTAGACCGATCAGCACAGGACCGGTCTCGGAGCGGGCAGCCTTTTGGTACGGTGTCACCACAGGCCAGTCGAACCCGACTTCTGCCAGCGTCGCGTAGCCAGGGATGCTAAACTTGCGGCGGCGCTCGACAATTTGCTCGTAGGGTATCATGGCCGCGCGCAATACCGTGTCAGCAGATTCTGCGCCAGCGTAGGCCGCCGGGCCAAATCGCATCTCCAAGTTAGCGTCGTCACTCTCGCCGGTCACGGCCTTCTCTGCGGAACAGCCAGACATGACGCAGGTCAGGGCGACGATGGCGACAAGGAGCGCCGGCAGCTCCCACCAGGGCGGCGGGCCTGCGGGTTTGCCGGCGGGCGCCTGAGCTGCCCATTGCTGTATTTCTTGCGCGGCGAGAACCCCACTCATCCCGCCGCCATCGTAGTCCGACATTGGGGCTTCTCCTCAGCTCGTGCTGACGCATGGTGAGGTGTGGCGTCACCCTGTGATGATCCACTTGGCGAGCTTCAAAAGCTCGTACCCTGCTGGTGCTTTTACGCCTGGGCCAGGTGCTGAAGATCCCGGTCGCGCGCCTCCTGGAGTCTGACCGGAACAAGCTTCAGCGGTAGCAGCAAATAGCCACAGCAAGTCGACACAGCAA
>PKZM01000082.1 GCA_003133065.1 Acetobacteraceae bacterium | reverse complement strand
CCGGCGGGCCGCGCCGCGGTTTGGGGAGCCGGCCGTGGCGCCGGGCGGGCGGCAGGGCGCGGTGCGGCGGCCGCGTGCGGGGCGGGGCGGGCGGCAGCCTCGTGCGGAGCGGGGCGGGCGGCATGCGGGGCCGCGGCGTGAGCTGCCTCGGTCCGAGCGCCAACACGGCTATCAACACGCTCCTGCGTGCGCATAGAGGCGGCTGGGCGGTGCTCCGCGGCCGTTTCCGGATGCGCTGCAGCGGCGGCGTGGGNNAGCACCCGGCCGTGCCTCGGCCGCCGGATGCGCCTCTGCCCCTGGACGCGAAGCTGCGGCGCCGGCATGCGCCGCCTCGCCAGGGTGGACAGCTTCTGCCCCTGCGGCGCGCGCCGGCACCACGCCCGCGCCCTTGAACTCCGCCGGACGCTGGGTCGCCGCGATAGCAGGTGCCCCGTGATTGACCGAGGCGCGGAGCTGCGGGTTGGCCGCGGCCATTTGCACATGACGCATCTGGTTCTGGGTGGGCGCAATATGCTGCTCGTGCGCGAATGATGCTTCCTGCGGCGTCGGCCGGGCATTGATCCCGTTCGGGCCNNCCGAAGCCGTAATTGATGCCGCCGTAGAAGCCTACATGCGGTCCCCAGTATCCGTTGTTGAACAGATACACGCCATTGTTCCAGCCCCAGTAGCCGGGAGTCCAGAGCAGACCGGGGTTCGGCGGCTGCACCCAGGTGCCGGGCACCCAGTAATAGCCGTCATCCCCGTAGGCCCAGTAGCCGGGCGTCCAGAGATAGCCGGGCGCGGGCAATGGCGGCTGCACATACACCGGTAACGCGGGTGGCGCGATCGTCACGTGCAGACCAACGCCGATCCCGACACCAACGCCGACGCCAATGCCGATCTGGGCGAAGGCGCCGGACGCCGGCACAAGTGCAATGGGTGCCGCCACCAGGGTTGCAGCAAATACAGGCATGTAGGCGGAACTGAAGCGAAACATTTTCATGATCATATCCTTGACGATAACTTTGAAGTTGGCGACCGGCCGACATCTGCGCAACCAGACCGGCGCCGTCGAAGTGTTGCGAAATGCGCCGGGCGTATCGGGCTGTTACTTCGCTGTTTCGTGGCGATACATACTAAAAACTTGTGCAAAGTTGCATCGTTGCGGAATCCGTTTGATCACGATCCCGGCAGAAATACCTCCGTCCCCCCACACCGCAATGAGCTGGCTCCGCAACAACCAGCCCGCACCCCCGCGTGATCTTTCGGGCCGTTGGATGCTGCATGACATGCCAGGGCGCCGCCTGCCAATACTCCGGTGGTCGCCTCAAAATCTGCGCGCTGCTGTCCGCGAGAGAAAAGCCCTTCTTTTTTGAAAAAAAGAAGCAAAAAACTTTCGGTCTTTGAATGATATGTGGTTGCTGGCGTGTCGGATCGACGGCGGAGCGAAGCCAGACGTTTTTTCTTCTCTTTTCTGGAAAAGATGGCCTTCCCTTTACGCGCCCTGCCATAGGCTCTCCGGCGTATCGAAATCCACCAGCACCCCCTCCCCCACCTCTACCTCATGCAAGTGATCGGCGTATGTCCGCAGCAGCGCCCGTGCCCCCGTATCGCCCGAGAGGGCCAGGATCTCACCGAAAAAGCGCCGGTCCCACAAAATAGGGTTGCCACGTTTGCCACGGCAGGTGGGCACCACGATCACACGGCCTTCGTCCGGATCGTAGGTGCCCGCCAGGCAGGCGATGATCTCGGGCGATACCAGCGGCATGTCGCCAAGGCAGACAATCGCAGCCGATACATCCTCCCCCAGGGCGGAAAGCCCGGCGCGCAGGCTGGCGGAGAGACCCTCGGCATAGGTCTCGGCGCGGATGAAGCCAATCGGGCGATCCGGCACGCCGGCGCGTATGGCAGCCTCCACGGCCTCCGCCTGGTGGCCCAGCACCACCAGCACGTCAGCAAGGCCGGCCGCGTAACAATTCGCGACGACCTGCGCCACCATCGGGCCACCCGCGCCGGCGGCGAGCAGCAGTTTGTTGCGCGGCGCCATGCGGCTGGAGAGGCCGGCGGCCAGAACCAGTGCCGCGATGCGCGGCGGCGCGGGCGGCGGGGCCTGACGCCCGGCACGGGGTGCCGGGCGCGGGGCGAATTCCTTGAGCAGCCCGCCGACGCCCATGCCAGCCACCTCCGCACCACCGGCCGGTTCGCCCGCGAAGATCAGTCGCAGCACCAAGTCGATGCCGTTCAGCTTGGGACTGCGGGCGCAGCCCGGCAAGACAATCGCCGGCACGGTGCCGATACGGCCCAGGCAGATCAGGTTGCCGGGATCCACCGGCATGCCGAAATGCGCGATCACCCCGCCGGCCCGCACGATACCGGCGGGACCGACATCGGCGCGATCCACCACAGCGGACGCACCCGCGATCAGCAGAAGCTCGGCGCCCTGTTCCAGCAAACGCGCCAACGCCGCGGCGATCGCGTCGGCCCGGTGCGCGACACGCAGCGCGGGGATCATCTGGCCGCCGAGGGCCGCTATGCGCTGCGCGGTGGTTTGGATGGTGCCGTCGAGCACGCTCTCCTTCAGGCCGGGCAGTGTGGTGATGACCAGTCCGGCGTGTAAGCGACGGAAGGGCGGCAGGCGCAGGGGCGCGGTGCTACGAGCAAGGGATTCGGCCTGATCCAGCGCGGCGCCGGGAATGGCGAAGGGGATGATCTTGACCGTTGCCAGCAGCTCGCCGGCACGCACCGGAGTCGCGTCCGGCAGGGTCGCAATGGTGATGCCCTCGTGCAGGCCGTTCAGCCGACCGATCCGGATGGCATCGGCGCGGAACAGCCCGCCCGCCGGGCCCGCGGCCAGGTTCGCGCGCCCGGTGCCCGCGCGCAGGCGGACAATGCCGGGGCCGGCGAGGGCATCGGCGAGCCGGCCGGCGGCTTCATCCTCACCCACATCGCCCGGCTCCAGCCACGCAGCCTCGATCTCGGCGATATCGGCTTCCCGCAGCGCCGCGACGGCGGCCTCGTCGAGCACGGTGCCCTTATGAATGACGCGGCCGGGCAGGCGCGTGGTGTGGGCAAGGATGGCGCCCACAGCGTCGCGGAGCGCGGTTGGGCCGAAGATCACGGGAGGGAAGCTCTTCTTTTTTGAAAGGTTTGTCCCTTGAGTCGGGTGGTGAACCAGTCGCACAACTCAACAGGCAAAAGTTTTTTGGTTCTTTTTTTCAAAAAAGAACGTCCTTTCTTCCTCACCGCGCCGCGATCGCCGCGCCGCGCCGCACGGCTACGACTTCCGCAACGATGCTCAGCGCGATCTCGGCCGCCGAGACGGCGCCGATGGCCAGGCCCACGGGCCCACGGACACGCGCGAGCGTGGCGGGGCTATGGCCCAGCGCGCCCAGCCGTTCCAGCCGCTGCGCGTGGGTGCGGCGGGAGCCGAGCGAGCCGATGAAGAAGGCGGGGCTGCGCAGCGCGCGATCCAGTGCCGGATCGTCCAGCTTGGGATCGTGTGTGAGGGTGACCACGGCGGTACGAGCGTCCGGCTTCAGCTCGTCCATCGCTTCATCGGGCCAGGCGCCAGCGCGCACCACGCCGGGGAATCGCTCCGGGCTGTTGAAGCTGCGGCGGGGATCGACCACGGTGACGGCGTAGCCGAGGGCGGCGGCGAGCGGCACCAACGCCTGAGCAATGTGCACGGCGCCGACCACGATCAGCCGATAGGGTGGCGCATACACCTGCATGAACCAGGCTTGCCCGCCGAGTTCGACGGCGGTGCTCTCGTCGCGTGACAGGGCGATGGCGGCGGCATCCAGCACCGCCTGTTGCGCGTCGCTTTCCGGCAGGATCAACTGAAACCCGTCGGCAAGCCGTGTGGCCAGAACGATGGCGCGGCCGGCCGTGCGCGCGGCCAGCACGGCGCGCAGGATGTCCGGGGTCATGGCGCGGCGGCGACCGGCTCGCCGACACGTTCGACGAACACTTTCACCTGGCCGCCGCAGGCCAGCCCCACTTCCCAGGCGCGTTCGTTGGTGACGCCGAAGGCGAGGGTTTGCGGTATGCCGCTGCGCAAGGTCTCCTGCGCCGCATCGGCCACCGCGCCTTCGATGCAGCCGCCGCTGACGGAGCCGGCCATACGGCCGCCGCGCGTGATGGCCATCTGGCTGCCGGCGGGGCGCGGGGAGCTGCCCCAGGTTTGCACCACGGTCGCCAGCGCCACGGCGCCTTCAGCGGGAAGCCAGGCGGCGATGGTGCCCAGGATGTCTTCGCTGTCGGTCATGGCGAGCCTTCGCGGTTCCGTCTCCGGCTGGCGCCGGGCGACGGGCGCCACTCTCCCCATCTGCGCTGCATCGCGCAAGATGACAGTCTCGGATCGAGGAGGCCGCGCGCAGATTATGCGGCGGCGGGCTCCGGTTCGGGTGCCCATATGGGTTCGGCGCGCGGTCTGGCGACGCGGCGCGGCGCGGGCGGGGGTTGTTGGGGCAGAAGGGTTTCGTAGCTCCAGCGGAGCGCTGCGGCGATCTCGCGCCGTTCGGCACTGCCGGCGCGCGCCTGGTCCAGATCGCGCAGCACGGTGGCAATGATGGTCTCGCCCATGCCGATCAGCAGAGGCACATGCCCCGGCTGGAGACGTTGCAGCAGACAACTCCGGATATAGGTGGTGCAGGCGCCGGTAAAAAAGCGCGGGTCGCCTTCGAGCTCCGCCAGATAGGCCTGCTCGCGGTGCGCAAAGAAGAGGTCCCAGGCCTTGGCGAAATTCGCCGTGTGCCGGTCGGCCGCGAAGATCACGGCCATCTGGCCATAGCAATAGTAGTTGCCCAGCCGCGCCCCCTGCTTGAGCGGGAGCATGGCCCGGCGCCTGCTGGCACGGTCGCGCCGCTGCAGATAGATCCCCGTGTGGATACGGCCCACACGCTCGAAGGCCGGCAGGCAGCCGCGCGCGGCGGCGAGCCGGAAACATCGCAACGCCTCCCCGGTATCCTGGAGCGTATCGCCGAGGCCGAGCAGGAAACGGTCGCCCGCCTGTAGCAGGGCGGTGGCTGACAGATCGGGCCAGGCTTGCGCCGCGGCCGGCGTGCCGTCCGCGGCCATCAAAATGAGCCGTATGATATCCGATACCGGGCCGCGGAAGAACTCGCGATTGGGGGCCACGCGCAGGCCCCGCCGGTCAAGCTCGGCATGAATATCCCGCTCGGCGGCGGCGCAATCGGGGAAGGCCTGATCGAAAGCGACCAGAAACGGCGTGGCAACCCCGGTCGCGGCTGAAAGCTCGGCCGCACGCTCCGCGGGAGGCCTGGTGGTACGCCCGACTTTTACCAGCCCGGGTACCGACGAGTTGACCAGCACGTAAACCCAACCCTGCTCCATGCCGCACTCCACATAGGGCGCTCAGGGTGCACTTGCCCCGGGCCTGCAACCGGAGGTTAAGCTGAAACGATATCACGTTCTTGTGAAGAGAACGCAGGGGGAACGATACGATTTTGTTCTATCTAAAGTTGTATCGTCTTGGCCGGAACCAACTTATCGATGAACTTGCATACACCAGCATGCTAACGCAAAGCCGCAAGCGCGCTCACAGAGCGGCGAGTACGGCTTCCGCGCGGCTGACGTCGAAATCACCGGGCTGTTCCACCGCGAGATGGGTCACCTTCATGTCGTCGGCGACGAGGGCGAAGCGTTGCGCGCGCATCCCCAGGCCCCGCTGCGTGAGGTCCAGTTCCAGGCCCAGCGCCTGGGTGAACACGCCGGACCCATCCGCCAGCATCACGATTTCGGGGTTGATGTCCTGCGACTTGGCCCAGGCGCCCATGACGAAGGCATCGTTGACCGCCATGCAGACCACGGTATCGATGCCGCTCGCCTTGAAATCGCCGAGATGTTCGTTGAATCCGGGCAAATGCCGCGCCGAGCAGGTGGGTGTGAAGGCCCCCGGCACGGCAAACATCACCACGCGCTTGCCCTTGAAGAGATCGCTGGTTGAAATCTCACGCGGTCCCTCCGGCGTTGCCGCCATGAGCTTGAGCGAAGGAATTGCGTCACCCTGCTTGATCATGAAAATACGGCTCCGTGATGATAACCATTGGTGCTGTAATCTCTACGCTACGTGGTGTCACGTGCTACCTCGTGGCTGGTCAGCGCGCCAAGGCGTGCCATATCGCGGCAGGATCGCGCAGGGCTGGGATGGGCGGTTTTTGGGCATGACAGCGGCGGCAATTCAGGGCGGTTCAGATGGCGAGGCTGCGTAAGACGAAGACAGAGGCGGGGGTGCCCGCGATCGTGCGTGACAGCTCGGCCGAGGCCGAGGCCGAGGAGGCAGGGCCGGAAGGCTTGCTGACCGGGCAGTTGCTGATCGCCATGCCAACCATGAACACGCCGCATTTCAGCCAGGCCGTGATCTATGTGTGCGCGCATACGCCAGAAGGTGCCATGGGCATCGTGCTGAACCGGCCGCTGGCCAGCCCCAGCTTCGGCGACCTTCTGGAGCAACTGGAAGTGACGCCGGTGCCGCCGGTGCGGCAGATCGATCTGTTCCGCGGCGGCCCGGTGGACGCGGCGCGCGGCTTCGTTCTGCATACGGCTGACTGGACGGGCGACGGCAGCCTGATGGTGGATCCCCAGGTGGCGCTGACCGCGAGTTTGGATGTGCTGAAGGCCATTGCCGATGGCGGCGGGCCGCAGCGCGGCTTTCTGGCCCTGGGCTATGCGGGGTGGGGGCCAGGCCAACTGGACAAGGAGCTGACCGAGAACGCGTGGCTTTCCGCGCCCGCCAGCGTGGATCTGCTGTTCGACACCGACCACGAAACCAAGTGGCGCCGGGCCATGGCCATCCTGAAGGTCGATCCGATCCTGCTCTCCCAAACCGCAGGCCACGCGTAAGGAATAAAAGTTCTTTGCTTCTTTCTTTCAAGAAAGAAGCCCTCCGCGGAGCGGCAAGAAGA
>PKZM01000224.1 GCA_003133065.1 Acetobacteraceae bacterium | reverse complement strand
GCCCACCAGCATCAGCGCCAGCAACGCGCCGATCCCGGCCGAGGGCAGCGTGGAGAGGATGGTGATCGGGTGGACGAAACTTTCATAGAGCACACCAAGCACGATATACATCGCGGCGATGGCGGCCAGCACAAGATACAACTCGTTGGAGAGCGAATTCTGGAACGCCGATGCCGCCCCCTGAAACGCGGTGAGGAAACTATCCGGCAATTGCAGCTCCGCCTCCGCCTGCTCGATGGCGGAAACCGCCTCGCCCAGCGACGCGCCGGGGGCGAGGTTGAAGCTGATGGTGGTGGCCGGGAATTGTCCCAGATGGCTGACCATCAGCGGCGCGGGGCGCTGCGTGACTTTCACGATGGCACTTAGCGGCACCTGGCCGGTGGTGGAGGTGGAGGATGGCAGATAGATCGCATCCAGGCTGGTGAAGGATTTCTGCGCCGCCGGATCGGCTTCCAGGATGATGCGATACTGGTTGCTCTCGGTGTAGATGGTGGAGGCGATGCGCTGGCCGAACGCATCGTAGAGCGCGTTATCCACGGTGGCGGGTGTAATGCCGAAGCGCGCCGCGGTGGCACGGTCGATCGTGATATCGGCGGCNNAGCCGCGCCATCAGTTTCGGCACCCAGGTGGAAAACGCGCCCAGATCGGCATTTTCCAGCACGAACTGGTATTGCGTGGCGCTGACCGTGGTATCGATGCTGAGATCCTGCACCGGCTGCATATACAGCGTGATGCCCGGCACACGCGCCACTTCCTGCTGCAACCGGCGGATAATGGCCGAGGCGGAAAGCGATCGCTGGGCGCGGGGGCGCAAATTGATCAGCAAGCGCCCGGCGTTCAGCGTGGTGTTGCTGCCATCCACGCCGATGAAGGAGGAAAGGCTGGCCACATCGGGATCCTGCAATATGGCATCCGCCAGCGCCTGCTGCCCCCGCGCCATCGCGGCATAGGAAGATGAGGGCGCGGCCGAACTGATCCCCTGGATCAGGCCGGCATCCTGGACGGGGAAGAAGCCTTTGGGGATAACGATGTACAGCCACACGGTCAGCGCGAGCGTTGCCGCTGCGACGAACAGTGTTGCTTCTTGCCGGTCCAGCACCCAATCCAGCGTGCGTCCGTAGCCGGCGATCACGCGCTCACTGAAGTGTTCGGACCAGCGGGCGATGCGGCCCATCTTTTCCACCGGCGCGGCGCGCAACAGCCGCGCGCACATCATCGGCACCAGCGTGAGGGCCACCACGGCGGAGATCACGATCGTGACTGCCAGCGTGATGGCGAATTCATGGAACAGCCGCCCCACCACATCGCCCATGAACAGCAGCGGGATCAGCACCGCCAGCAGGGAAACGGTGAGCGATATGATGGTGAAGCCGATCTGGCGCGATCCCTCCAGCGCGGCGGAAAGCGGTGAAAGCCCCATTTCCACATAGCGGTCGATATTCTCGATCATCACGATCGCATCGTCCACCACGAAGCCGGTGGCGATCGTCAGCGCCATCAGCGACAGGTTATCCAGCGAGAACCCCCACAGATACATCGCCGCCAGCGTGCCCACCAGCGACAGCGGCACCGAGAGGCTGGGGATGATGGTGGCCGCCACGCGACGCAGGAACAGGAAGATCACCAGCACCACAAGGGCGATCGCCAAAGCAAGCTCGAATTCCACATCCGCCACGGAGGCGCGAATGGTGTTCGTACGATCAGTGAGTTTGGTAACCTGCATCGCGCTGGGCAGGGAGTCCTGCAATTTCGGCAGCAGGGCGGTCACGCGGTCCACCACCTGGATCACGTTGGCGCCCGGCTGGCGCTGCACATTCAGGATCACCGCCGGCGTGCGGTCCATCCAGGCCTGAAGCCTGGTGTTCTCCGATCCCTGCACCAGCCTGGCCACGTCCGAGAGGCGCACGGGCGCGTTGTTCTTGTAGGCGATGATCGCGTTGGCGAAGGATTTCGCATCCGGCAACTGATCATTGGCGTTGATGGTGGTCGCCTGCGCCGGGCCATCGAAATTGCCTTTCGGCGTATTCACGTTCAGATTGCCGATGGTGGTGCGCAGATCATCGATGTTGAGGCCGAGCGCGGCCAGTGCCTGCAAATTCGCCTGCACGCGCACCGCGGGGCGGTGGCCGCCGGAAATGGAAACCAGGCCCACGCCGTCGATCTGGCTGATCTTCTGCGCCAGCCGCGTCTCCGCGATATCCTCCATCTGCGTCAGCGCCATGGTCTTGCTGGTCAGCGCCAGCGTCAGCACCGGCGCATCGGCGGGGTTTACCTTCGCGTAAATCGGCGGCGCCGGCAGATCGCTCGGCAGCAAATTGCCCGCGGCATTGATCGCCGCCTGCACTTCCTGCTCCGCCACATCCAGCGACAGATCCAGGCTGAACTGCAACGTAATGACCGATGCGCCGGCCGAACTTTGCGATGCCATCTGGTTCAGCCCCGGCATTTCACCGAACTGCCGCTCCAGCGGTGCCGTCACCGAACTCGTCATCACCTCCGGGCTGGCGCCCGGATAGAAGGTTTGCACCTGGATCGTGGGGTAATCCACCTCCGGCAAGGCCGAGAGCGGCAGATACTGATACGCGATCATGCCCACCAGCATCACCGCCACCATCAGCAACGTCGTCGCCACCGGCCGAAGGATGAATACGGCTGATGGGTTCACGATACCCAAACAGGTAAAAGTCTTTTTGCTTCTTTTTCTTCAGAAAAAGAAGACTCTTCTTTTTTGAAAAAAAGAAGCAAAAAACTTTTACTACTTTGGGTGTCGCGTGGCATTAATCAGCCGACTCGCGATGGTGGTGGCGGGCTTCGGGGTTGTTGGGGTCCCAATGGTGGGTGCCGCGCGCGCCCTTGAAGCCGGTGGTGGGGCCAGGCACGGTGACATGCGCGCCATCACGCAAGCGGTCGGCACCGTCCACCACAATCTTCTGCCCGGCCTCCAGGCCTTCCAGGATCTGTGTTCTTTCGGAATCCGCAACCCCCAGCTTCACCACCTGCACGGCCACCGTGCTATCCGGCTGCACCACATACACAAAACTTCCCGGCGCCCCCGTCTGGATCGCGGCGTTCGGCACCGTAAGCGCGTTCTTCACCGTGCTCACGATCAGCCGCAAATTCACGAACTGGTTCGGAAACAGCGTGAATTTCGGGTTGGCGAACAGCGCGCGCAGCTTCACCGTGCCGGTGGTGGTATCGATCTGGTTGTCGATCGTCTCCAGCGTGCCCGTGCCCACCTGCACCGTGTTGCTGCGATCATACGCCACCACCTGCAAGGTGGCGCCGGCGGCAAGCTGCTCCTGGATCGGGGCCACATCATCCTCCGGCAGGGTGAAAATCACGCTGATCGGATCAAGCTGTGTCACCACCACAATGCCGTTCGCCAGGCTCGGGGTGACGTAATTGCCCTGGTCCACCTGGCGCAGCCCCACCCGCCCCGTCACCGGCGAGGTGATATGGCAAAAGTCCAAATTCACCTGCTGCGCCTCGATGGACCCCTGATCCGCGGCAACGGAGCCCTGGTATTGCTGCACCACGAAAACCTGGTCCTCGTATTGCTGGCGGCCGATACTGTCCTGCCGGTGCAGTGTCTCGTAGCGCTTCTCATCCATCTGGGCTTCCTTCAGAAGCCCCTGATCGTGCAGCAGCGTGCCGCGCGCCTGGTTCAGCAGCGCCTGATAGGGCCGCGGATCGATCTGGGCGAGAAAATCGCCCTTGTGCACGATCTGCCCCTCCTTGAACCCGATCGTCTGCAGCACGCCGGAGATCTGCGTCTGCACCGTGATCGTCGCCAGCGACGTGACGGTGCCGAGCCCGTTATCCACCACCTGCATATCGTGCGGCGCCACGGTGGCGATGCCCACCGCCTGCGGCGCCAGCGGCACATAGTGGCCTTGGGTGGAGCCACCCTTGAGGCGCAGCACCAGCACCACCACAATCCCGAACACAGCGATCATGATCAGCCAGGGCATCAGCCGGCCGCGACGCTGAACGGTCTGTGACCGGCCGGGGGCCAGCACGGGAGGCGTCAGATCATCCATGAGGGTATTCCAGCGCGAAAACTCATCCAGCCCCAAGGCCCCTGCAAAACGGGCGGCCGTTTGTAGGCAGGTCGCCCCCGCGCCGGCTAGGCGCAACGATGTAAGCCTGTGTAACCGCGCGGCACCCGGAGCGCCGCGCCCCGGGGCAGGATGGCGACGCGAGGATAACGTTACCATGCGTCGCGCCCTGGTTCTATGTGCTGCCGCCCTCGGGCTGGCCGCGTGCGCTGCCGCGCCGCCCCACCGCCAAATCGCGGCCACGCCGCCTGGCCCGCGCGGCATCATTCTCCCGTATCCGGGCGACCCCAACATGCTTCCCCTTCGCTGCAGGCTTGACGGGCCAAACGTGATTTGCGTCCGCAGCGAATAGATAGGTCGTTACGGAACCGGATGATAGCGGCATGACGGATCATGTCGGCTGCGTGGTGGTGGGCGCCGGTGTCGTCGGCCTCGCCATCGCCCGCGCTTTGGCCCGCGCGGGGCACGATGTGGTGGTGCTGGAGGCCGAGGGGGCCATCGGCACCGGCACCTCATCACGCAACAGTGAAGTAATCCATGCCGGGCTTTACGACACGCCCGGCTCGCTCCGCGCCCGGCTGTGCGTGGAAGGCCGCCGCGCCCTATATGCCTATTGCGGCGATCATGGCGTGGCGGCGCGCGCCTGCGGCAAGCTGGTGGTGGCAACGGAATCGGCGGAGGAGCCCGTGCTGGAGGGCATTGCCGCCCGCGCNNGCTGGAGCCGGCGCTGCGCTGCACCGGCGCGCTTCTCTCCCCTGTTACCGGCATTGTGGATAGCCATGCGCTGATGCTGTCGCTGCGCGGCGAGGCGCAGGATCATGGCGCCGCATTCGCCTTCCACGCGCCGGTGCAGCGCGTGGATGTGCAACCGGGCGGCTTCGCCGTTCATGTGGGCGGCGCCGAGCCGATGCGGCTGGCGTGCGGCAACCTGATCAACGCCGCGGGCCTTGGCGCCTGCGCGCTGGCGCGCACCATCGCCGGCCTCGATCCCGCGCACGTGCCCCCCGCCTATCTCGCAAAAGGCAGCTACTTCTCGCTTGCCGGCCCTTCGCCCTTCCAGCGCTTGATCTATCCGGTGCCCATCCCCGGCGGCGCCGGCATCCATCTGACGCTCGACCTCGCCGGCCAGGCGCGGTTTGGGCCAGACGTGGAAGCGGTGGAGGCGATCGACTACGCGGTGGATCCNNCGCAGACGCAGGATTTCGTGATCCAGGGGGCGGATGTTCATGGGGTTGCGGGCTTGGTGAATGTGTTTGGCATTGAGAGCCCGGGCCTGACGTCGTGCCTGGCGATCGCCGGCGAGGTCATGCGCTTGCTCGCTAACCCAACCTAAAACGAAGAGTCTGCCTTCTTTGCAAAAGAAGAAATAATTGTTACATTTTGCGTGGAATAAGGCCAAAAACCTGGGGGTCAGTTGGATTTCCATGATCGGCCCGAGCTGGCCGAGAGCTGTCTGCCTGG